>JANXSP010000120.1 GCA_025356575.1 Novosphingobium sp. | reverse complement strand
TTTTCGTCGCCGGGAAGGATGTAGTCGGCGCCTTCCCACGGGCTCATGAAATCGAACTGGCGCAGGTCCTGGGCAAGCTTGACCGGCTCGTAGACCACGCGCTGGTCGTCCTCCGAATAGCGCAGCTCGACATAGCCGGTCAGCGGGAAGTCCTTGCGCTGGGGATGCCCCTCGAACCCGTAGTCGGTGAGGATCCGGCGCAAGTCCGGGTTACCCGCGAACAGCACCCCGTACATATCGAACACCTCACGCTCGAGCCACCCGGCGACGGGCCACAGCGTCGTCACGGTGGGCACCGGGGTCGCCTCGGAGGCGTTGACCTTGACCGTGACGCGGTGATTTTTGGTCAGGCTGAGCAGGCAATACGCGACCTCGAAGCGCTCGGGCCGGCTGGGGAAATCGATCCCCGCGATCTCCATGAGCTGCTGATAGGCGTGCTCGTCGCGCAGCAGCCGCAACGCGTCCTCGATCCGCGCGCGCGCCACGGTAAGCACGATCTCGCCGTGCTCTTCCTTGGAGGCGACGAGCATGTCGCCCAGCGCCGCAGTCAGCGCCGCGAGGACGCCGTCGTTGGACGAGATGCGCGGCGCTGAGTGGACGACTGCGGCCATCAGCGAACCACGGTCCCCACGCGGCGGATCTTGCGCTGCAATTGCATCACGCCGTAGAGTAGCGCTTCAGCCGTCGGCGGGCAGCCGGGGACGTAGATGTCCACCGGCACGATCCGGTCGCACCCGCGCACGACGCTGTACGAATAGTGGTAATAGCCGCCGCCATTGGCGCAGCTGCCCATGCTGATCACATACTTGGGGTCCGACATCTGGTCGTAGACCTTGCGCAGCGCGGGGGCCATCTTGTTGCACAGCGTGCCCGCGACGATCATCACGTCGCTCTGGCGCGGGCTGGCGCGCGGGGCGACGCCGAAGCGCTCCATGTCATAACGCGGCATGTTGACGTGGATCATTTCGACCGCGCAGCACGCCAGGCCGAAGGTCATCCACCACAGGCTGCCCGTGCGCGCCCACTGGAACAGTTCCTCGGTCGACGTGACGAGGAAGCCCTTGTCCGCGACCTGCGCGTTGAGATCGCTGGCGAACGCCGCGTTCGGAGGGGTCATCGCGGTGCCATCGGCGTTGACCAGGGAAGGCGCTACTCCCATTCGAGCGCTCCCTTCTTCCAGGCGTAGATGAACCCGATCACCAGTTCGCCCAGGAACACCATCATCGTCAGCCAGCCGGCCCAGCCGGTTTCCTTGAGGCTTACCGCCCAGGGAAACAGGAACGCGGCTTCGAGATCGAAGATGATGAACAGGATCGCGACAAGGTAGAAGCGCACATCGAACTGGCTGCGCGGGTCCTCGAACGCGGGGAACCCGCACTCGTATTCGCTGAGCTTTTCCGCGTTCGGGTTATGCGCCCCGGTCAGCCGCGAAACGCCCATCGGCAGGAACACGAACAGGCTCGACAGCGCGAGCGCCACGCCCAGGAAAATCAGGATCGGCAGGTATTGCGAAAGGTCGACCACGCGGAGCCCCGGGAGCGCCTGAATCGGCGGGAAAAGCATTGCCCGCGCCCTAGTCCCCTGCCCGCAGCCGCGCAAGTGGGGGACGCACCGCAGCGCACAATTGCCCTACTTTTTCAGCGCACCTGCCAGCGTTTTTGCAGTCGCCTTCCCGTACGGAGGCTTGAGCCCAGCCAGCTTGGCGATATCGAACTTGGGCTGGCGATAGACCGAACGCGCGTGGCTGAAGGTCTTGAACCCCTCGGGCCCGTGATAGCTGCCCATCCCCGATGGCCCGACCCCGCCGAAGGGCAGCTCGTCCATCGAAACATGGAACACCACGTCGTTGACCGTGACCCCGCCCGAGATCGTCCGCGTCAGCACGCGCTCGCGCTCGCCCGCGTCGTCGCCGAAGTAGTAAAGCCCGAGCGGGCGGTCGTGGGCGTTCACATAATCGATCGCCTCGTCGATGCCGCGGTAGGTCTTGACTGGCAACACCGGCCCGAAAATCTCGTCCTGCATCACCTTCATGTCGTCATCGACCCCGCGCAGGATCGTCAGCGGCATCTTGTGGCCGTTGGAGGCGGAGAAGTCCTCGCCGCCGGGATTGACCTCGATCGCCTCGGCGCCCTTGGCCTTGGCGTCGTCGATCAGGCCTTGGAGGCGGTCGCGGTGGCGGGCGTTGACCACCGAGGTGTAATCGTCGTTGTTGAGCAGCGTCGGGTACATCGCCGAGACCGCGCTGGTGACGGCCGAGATCGCCTGATCGGCCATGTCCTCGGGCACGAGCATGTAGTCGGGCGCCAGGCAGATCTGCCCCGCGTTCATCATCTTGCCCATCGCGATGCGCTCGCCTGCGCGCTTGAAATCTGCGCTGCGGCCCAGGAACGTCGGCGACTTGCCGCCGAGTTCAAGCGTGACCGGAACCAGGTTGTCCGCCGCGGCATGGAGGACATGCTTGCCGATCGAGGTCGCGCCGGTGAACAGCAGATGGTCGAACGCCAGGCTGCAGAACGCCGAGCCGACCTCGGGCCCACCGACACAGACCGCGGCTTCGTCCTCGGCGAAATACTTGGCGAACAGTTCGGCCATCAGGTCGGAGGTGTCTTCGGTGAACTCGCTCGGCTTGATCAGCACGCGGTTGCCCGCGGCGAACGCCTGCGCGACCGGGCTCATCGTCAGGCCCACCGGAAAGTTCCACGGGCTGACGATCCCGATCACGCCCTTGGGCTCATAGCGCAATTCGGCCTTGGCGCCGAACAGAGAGAGCGGGAAGTTGGGCGAGCGCTTCTCGGTCCGTGCCCAGCGGTCGAGGTGCTTGAGGCAATATTTGGCGAACGTAACCGAAGGCATGATGTCGGTCATCATGCTCTGTTCGTGGCTGCGGTGCCCGAAATCGCGGCTCATCGCGCGGCTCAGGTCCTCGCCGCGATCGACCAGCAATGCAATCAAGCGCTTGAGCCGGTCGCGCCGTGTGTCGAGCGGCTCGGGCCGCGCGGCAGTGAACGCGGCGCGCTGGCTATCGAGCAAACGCTGCATCGCGGCAGTATCGGTGGTCTTCATCGCTGGTCTCCTCGGACGCGCGGTTCATCGCATCATCGGGCGGGCATTGGCAAGCCGCGGGCCTCGTTTGCAATCGTCCCTGCCCGGCAGTAAGCAGCGGCAACCCCGCAACCGGCTCCAACGTCTCCCGAAAGGCTCTGCGCTCATGGCCCAGTTCTCCGCGTCCGACCCCGTCGTCATCCTGTCGTATGCGCGTACGCCGATGGGCGGGATGCAGGGCGTGCTCGCGGACGTTTCGGCGACCGATCTGGGGGCCACCGCGGTCAAGGCGGCGGTCGAGCGGGCGGGGATCGACGGCAGCGATGTCGAGCGGATCTACATGGGCTGCGTGCTGCCCGCCGGTCTCGGTCAGGCGCCTGCGCGGCAGGCGGCGATCAAGGCCGGGCTGCCCACGTCGGTCCAGGCGACCACGGTCAACAAGGTCTGCGGATCGGGGATGCAGACCGTGATCATGGGAGCCGAGGCGCTCGCCTGCGGCAGCGTCGACATGGTGATCGCGGGGGGAATGGAATCGATGACCAACGCGCCGTACCTGCTCAAGAAGCACCGCGGGGGCGCGCGGATCGGGCACGACACTGCCTACGACCACATGTTTCTCGACGGGCTCGAGGATGCCTACGAGGCGGGCCGGGCGATGGGCACGTTCGCGCAGGACACCGCCAACGACTACCAGCTAACCCGCGAGGCGCAGGACGATTATTCGGTCGAATCACTGCGCCGCGCCAACGCTGCGATCGCCTCGGGCGCGTTCAAGGACGAGATCGCGCCGGTCACCGTGATCTCGCGCAAGGGCGAGAGCATCGTCGATACCGACGAAGCCCCGGGCAAGGGCAACCCCGAGAAATTGCGCGCGCTCAAGGCCGCGTTCGCCAAGGACGGGACGATCACCGCGGCGTCCTCGTCGTCGATCTCGGACGGTGCCGCGGCAGTCGTGCTTACCCGGCAAAGCGTGGCCGCGGCCAAGGGCAAGACCCCGGTTGCCAAGATCGTCGCCACCGCGGCGCATGCGCAGGCGCCCAAGGACTTCACAACCGCACCCGTCGGCGCGATCAACGCCGTCCTGGCCAAGGCCGGGTGGAGCATCGCCGATGTCGACCTGTTCGAGGTCAACGAGGCGTTCGCCTGCGTCGCCATGTTCGCGATGCACGATCTCGGCATCCCGCACGACAAGATCAACGTCAACGGCGGCGCGACCGCGCTGGGCCACCCGATCGGCGCATCGGGCACGCGGATCATCACCACGCTGATCGCGGCGCTGAAGGCGCACGGCAAGACGCGCGGCGTGGCCAGCCTGTGCATCGGTGGGGGCGAAGCGACCGCAATCGCGCTCGAACTGGTGTGAACCAGCGCGCATCCTAAGCTCTGGTGGCGGGCGCGGGGCAGTGATACGCTGACCCGCTCTGATACACGTCTTTGAACCAAGGGGATCCCGATGCGCACACTCACGTCCGTGGCAGCTATCGCGCTGCTCGCCTGCTCGGTCACGGCTTGCAAGAAGGCCGAACCCGCTCCCGAAGTCGTCGCCACCGACGCCGCGCCCGCCGCGACCGCGATGGCTGCGGCAACGCCTGCCGGCGGGGTTGCGCCCACCCCTGGCAAGTACGAGGCCACAAGCGCCGACGGCAAGACCAAGTCGATGGTTACGATCAACGCCGACGGGACCTATCGCCAGGTGGTCAACGGCGCTTTGCCGGTGGCGGGAATCCTCAAGATGGTCGACGGGAAAACCTGCTTCGACCCGTCCGGGCCGACCGGACCGACCTGCTATACCGATAGCGTCCATGCCGCCGACGGCAGCTTTACCGCGACGATGGCCGATGGTTCGGTGATGAACGTGAAGACGATGCCCAAGTAACCGCGAGGCGGCGCGGGGCGCGCCGGCTTATGGCTTCCCCGCGCCGAACAGCCGCGCCTGCAGGACGTAACCCTGCCGCCCGGCGACATTGATCCGGCACCATCCGGCATCGCAATCACCCAGCTCGCCGACCACGCCGGGCGCCAGCCGCCACTTGAGCCGCGCGTCCTGCGCGGGACCGTCGCGCATGTCGGCCGGCCCAGAACCTTCGACAATCGCGCCGAGACGGCGGGTAAGGAAGCGCGCGACCATCCACCCCCGCGCTCCGCCGGGATCCTCGACCAGTCGCCACCCGCTCATCACCCGCAAGACTTTGACCGGCAGTCCCTTGCGGTGATAGACCCAGCTGATCCGGTAATCCTCGCCCGGGCCGACGCGCATATTGACCTCATCGGCGCGCAGTGCGGCCCAGTAGGGGATGTCGCCATCGCCAGTCGCGGCGTGCGCGGGCGAACTTGCGGCAAGCACCGCGGCGCTTGCCCCGGCGAGGACGGCGAGCAGGCGGCGGTGGAGAGGCGGGACGCGAAACATCCGTCCGCATAGCCCGTCACCGGTCAAAGCTTCAAGCTCGCTTGACCCCTTGCCCCCCGCCGTCCTAGCGCGGGATCATGGATTCTCCAGCATCGCGCGCCCGGCCTTCGGGACTGGGTCATACCCCCAAGGTCACCGTGACCCGGCGCCTTATGCCCGCGGTCGAGGCGCGGATGCGCGAACTGTTCGACGTCACGCTGAGCGCCGACGACCGCCCGCTGAGCCGCGCCGAGCTGATCGCGGCGATGCAGGACACCGACGTGCTGGTTCCCACCGTCACAGACCGGATCGACGCAGCGATGATCGCCGAGGCCGGCCCAAGGATCGGCCTGATCGCGAGTTTCGGCGCGGGTACCGATCATCTCGATCTGGCTGCGGCGCGGGCGCGCAAGATCATCGTCACCAACACCCCCGGGGTGTTCACCGACGATACCGCGGACATGACGATGGCGCTGATCCTGTCGGTCCCGCGGCGCTTTGCCGAAGGCGCGGCCCTGGTCGCGAGCGGCGCGTGGGGCGGCTGGGCGCCATCGGCCATGCTCGGCCACCGCATCGGCGGCAAAGTCCTTGGCATTGTCGGGATGGGCCGGATCGGCCAGGCAGTGGCGCACCGCGCCCGCGCCTTCGGGCTCGAGATCGCCTATCACAACCGCCACCGCTTGCCCGCCGCGCTCGAAAACATGCTCGGCGCGCGCTATGTCGAAAGCCTCGATGCGCTCGTCGCGGAGGCCGACGTTCTCACCCTGCACTGCCCGGCGACATCCGAAACGCACGAGTTGCTCGATGCCCGGCGGCTCGCCTTGATGAAACCTTCCGCCTACATCGTGAACACCGCGCGCGGCGAACTGATCGACGAGGATGCGCTGATCGCCGCGCTCGAGGCGGGTAAGCTCGGCGGCGCGGGACTCGATGTCTACCGCGCAGAGCCGGCGGTCGATCCGCGGCTCGTGGCGCTGCCCGGTGTGATCACCCTGCCCCATCTCGGCAGCGCGACGATCGAGGGGCGCGAGGCTTCGGGTGAGCGGGTCATCGCCAACATCCGCTTTTGGGCCGATGGTCACCGTCCGCCCGATCAGGTGCTCGAGGGTTTCGTCTGAGCTGCCGGGGCGCATCGTTAACCACCGCCAGCTAGAGAGCGAGGCGAGAGATGGGGGATGTCGGGCAATGCGAAACGCGCTGCAAATGATCGGGAAGACGGCGTGCGGCATGGCTGCGGCCGGCGATGCTGTTGCCCGCGCTCGCCCACGCACAGGATACCGCGGTGGATGCCGCGGACGCCGTCAGCGATAGCGGCGATACCGCGCTGATACTGGTCGCCGCCGCCGGGGTACTGGTGATGACGCTGGCCGGGCTCGGGCTGTTTTACGGCGGGCGGATGGCGCAGCGCAATCTGCTGTCGCTGCTGGTCCAGATCGGCGGGATCGTTGCGGCGGTGTCGCTGGCGTGGATCGCGGTGGGCTACACCCTTGCCTTCGGCGCGGTCGGCAGCGGCTGGATCGGCGGCGGTAACGCCTGGATGCTGATCGCGCTGGGCGATGTGCGCGACGGCACGACAATCCCCGAAAGCGGCTTCGCGCTGTTCGAGATGACGATCGCCGCGTTCGCCGCCGCGCTGATGGCCGGCGCCTGGGCGCAGCGCGCGCGGTTCGGCTGGGTCATCGGCTTCACCGCGTTGTGGAGCGTGGTGGTCTATGCTCCGGTGGCGCACTGGCTGTGGGGCGGCGGGTGGCTCTCCGCCAAGCTCGGCGCGCTCGATTTCGCGGGCGGACTGGTGGTCCAGACCACCGCCGGGGTTTCGGCGCTAGTCGCCGCGTTGCTGATGGGCAAGCGCAGCGAGCCGGACGAAACCGCGCCGCGCGCTCCGGGCCTCATGCTGCTCGGCGCGGGCGTGCTGTGGGCGGGCTGGTTCGCGCTGGCCGGCGGATCGGCACTGGTGGCTGGCGACGGTGCGGCAAGCGCGATCATCGCCGCGCACGCCGCGGCGGCAAGCGCGGCGCTGAGCTGGCTCGCGTGCGAACGGATCGCCGTGGGTAAACCGACCGCCACCGGCTTCGCGACCGGCGCCGTGGCCGGGCTGGTAACGGCAAGCCCGGCGGCGGGCTATATCTCTCCCGGCGCGGCGATGGTCCTCGGAGTGATCGCTGCGGCGGTCTGCTACCCCGCGGCGCGCCTGATCGGCCGGCGGCTGCATCTTGGCGATACGCCCAACGTGTTCGCGATCAGCGGGATCGGCGGCATAACCGGATCGCTGCTGCTGGCCGTGTTCCTATCGCCGGCGCTGGGCGGCACCGGCTATGCGCCCGGCATGGGCATGGCGGGGCAGTTGGTGGCCCAGGCCGTAGCAGTCGGCGCAGTGGCGCTATTCGCCGCGGTGGGCAGCGCGGTACTGGCGCTGGCGGTATCGCTGTTCGTGCCGATGCGCGTGAGCGAGGATGCCGAGCGCGAGGGGCTCGACCGCGCCAGCCACGGTGAAAGCGCGTGGGAGCGCGCCTGATCGCCGCCTGAAACCTCCCTATCCTGCGAACTCAGTCGCCGGTGAGGATGCGTTCGACCAGTTGCCCCACCGTCGGGGTGTAGTTGTTCGAATAGAACGGATCCTGCTGGAAGCGGTAGGCGGCGTGCCCTGCGAACATCAGGTTATCGTCGATCGGGCCCCCGTGGGCGATGTCCTGCAAAGTTTTCTGGATGCAGAAGCTGCGCGGATCGGCCAGCCTTCCGGTGGTGAAATCGTCATGGTCTTTCCACGACGAGAACGCGCAGTGCGACAGACAGCCCATGCAGTCCTTCTGGTCCTGCTGGATGCCCGCGCGTTCGGGCGGGGTGACGAACACCAGCGTATCGTCGGGGGTGCGCAGCGCGGTGGTGAAACCCGCGCCGTTCCACGCCCGCGCGCGCGTCAGATCGTCTGGCGCTACCCAGAAATTTTTGCCCTTGACCCCGACATCGAGCTGAACCGTGTGCGCCCCCGCGGTAACCCGCGAATACGGTATCTGCCGCTCGGACCGCGCTTCGAGGCTGCGCAGGAACGGGTTGCGCACCGCCGAGGAGTAGAACCCAGTCGGTGAAAACTTGTGGAGCAGTACGTCGCCTGGCGCGATCTCGCGCAGCGCATCCTTCCACCCTTGCGGGATCGGGCTTTCGGCCGTGAGCAGCGGCCGGGTTCCAAACTGGAACGCAATCTTGCCGATCTCCGGATTGGCGATCCAGTTGTCCCACTCGCGCAAAAACCAGACGCCGCCGGCCATGACGATCGCGGTATCTTCAGAGACCCCCTCGGCCCGCATCGTTTCGCGCAAGGCCTTCACGCGCGGATAGGGGTCCTCGGGCTTGCGCGGATCTTCGGCGTTCGACAGGCCGTTGTGCCCACCGGCGAGCCACGGGTCCTCGTAGACCACCGCCGCCATCAGATCGGGAACCTTGTGATAGGCGCGCTTCCACAGCGCGCGAAAGGCGCGGGCGGAACTGATGATCGGCAAGTACGCGACATTGTATCGCGCCGCGATTTCGCTCAGCTTGTAAGGCATGCCCGCGCCGCAGGTGACCCCGGCGACAAGCCCGGGGGTGGCTTCGAGCACACCTTCGAGCACTTCCTGCGCGCCGCCCATTTCCCACAACACGTTGATGTTGATCGCGCCCTTGCCGCCCGAAATGTCGTGCGCGCGGCGGACTTGCTCGACCGCCCCGTCGATCGCATAGCGGATCAGCTGCTGGTGGCGTTCCTTGCGGGTCAGCGCATCGTAGACCTGCGGCACGATCTTGCCCGACGCATCGTAGCTATCGGCGTTGACCGCGCTGACCGTGCCGATACCGCCCGCGGCGGCCCAGGCCCCCGCGCTGGCGTGATTGGTCGCCGAAACGCCCTTGCCGCCCTCGATCAGGGGCCAGACTTCGCGCCCGGCGTACATCATCGGCTCGAGGCCCTTGAAGCTCATTATGCTTTGTCTTTCGAAGTCGTCGTCGCCACCGAACAGGGGCGAATCGCCGCGGGCGCGGGGCGCGGACCCGCTGCCTCGAACCGCGCAAAATATCCGTTGAGCTCGGGCTTACGGGCAAATTCGGAGAGGCGGAAGCCCGTCGCCGCCATTTCGCAGAACAACTGCGCGGGGGCGATGCCGTGTTGATCGGTCGGGCGATCGACCTCGACCACGATGACCTGGCCGCCAGGGCGCAGCGCCGGGCGCAGCCGCCACAGGAACGGATAGGGCTCGGTCACCTCGTGGTACATGTGGACCAGGAAAATGCGGTCGAAACTGTTCGCGGGCAATCGCGGATCATCGGCTGCGCCGGTCTTGATCGAGACGTTGTCGAGCCGCTCGCGCTCGACCCGGGCGCCAAGCTTGCGGACCGCGGCGGGATCGATGTCCTGCGCCAAAACCCGGCCGCGCGGGCCGACGCGTTCGGCCAGACGGATCGTGTAGTAACCCTCGCCCGCACCGATATCGGCGACGGTGGTACCCGCGCGAATGTTCGCCAGATCCATCACCGATTTCGCCTCCCCCACGCTGTCGCGCTGGTCTTCGGTCGAGAACCCGTTGCCGGCAAGCGCCGAGACCGGACGATCGGCACGCGGGAACGCGCGCGCGGTTACCGGGCGATCGGCGTCGGTGCCCGCCTGGTGGCAGCCGCCCAGCGCGGCCAGCAAGAGCAGCCCGCCAGCCCTCAATCGACGTCTTCCACGGAAACTTTCTCACCCGTCACGCGCTGCGAAAGTGCCGCGGCCATGAACGGATCGAGCGCCCCGTCGAGCACGTCGTCGGGCGCGGTCGACGTGGTGCCGGTGCGCAAGTCCTTGACCAGCTGATAGGGCTGGAGAACATAGCTGCGGATCTGGTGGCCCCAGCCGATCTCGGTCTTGGCCTGGTATTCGCCCGAAGCTTCGAGCTCGCGCTTGGCCAGTTCGGCCTCGTACATCCGCGCCTTGAGCATCCCCATCGCAGTCGCGCGGTTCTTGTGCTGGCTCCGGTCCTGCTGGCTGGCAACGATGATCCCGGTCGGGACGTGCGTGATCCGCACCGCCGAATCGGTGGTGTTGACGTGCTGGCCGCCCGCGCCGGATGCGCGGTAGGTATCGATCTTGAGGTCGCTTTCCTTGATCTCGATATCGATATCGTCGTCGATCACCGGATAGACCCAGACGCTGGAAAAGCTGGTGTGGCGCCGCGCCGAGCTGTCATACGGGCTGATCCGGACGAGCCGGTGAACCCCGCTTTCGGTCTTGGCATAGCCATAGGCGTTCTCGCCCTTGATCAGCAGCGTCGCCGATTTGATCCCGGCCTGCTCACCCGCGTGGTAATCGACCAGATCGACCTTGTAGCCGTGGCGCTCGGCCCAGCGTGAATACATCCGCTGGAGCATCTCGGCCCAGTCCTGGCTCTCGGTCCCGCCCGCCCCGGCGTGAACTTCGAGGTAGGCGTCGTTGGCATCGGCCTCACCCGCCAGCAGCGCCTGGACCTTGTCGGCATCGGCACGATCGGCCAGCGCCTTGAGGCTGGCGTGGCCCTCGTCGACGATCGCCGCGTCGCCCTCGGCCTCGCCCATCTCGATGAATTCGACCGCGTCGGCCATCTCCTGGCCGATCCCGTTGACCGTACCGACCGCAGCTTCGAGCCGCCGCCGCTCACGCATCACCGCCTCGGCGTCCTTGGGATTATCCCACAGCTTCGGATCCTCGACCCGCGCGTTGAGCTCGGCGAGCCGGCGCAGCGCGCGCTCCCAGCCGAGGAACTTGCGCACGAGCGCGAGCGCCGCCTCGATCCGGTCGATATGGGCCTGCCCTTCGGCACGCATGGCAAATTCTCACTTCACGACACTTTGATACAGCTTCGCCGCCCGCTTAAAGAAGCGCGCCCGATTGTAAAGCTGGTGGCGGACCGGGCTGCTAGTGGTGCGCGGACAGCGCGCGCACCGCCTCGAGCGTAAGGCGGACATGATCGCGGTAGTCCATGTTCGAATGTACCATGCGGACGCGGCCGTCGCGGGCGATGACATAGCTGGTCCGCGTCGTCAGCCCGGTCGAAGTCCCGTCGGGCTTCTTGAGATCGACGTCGTAAGCGCGGATCACCGCGGGTGTCGCGATCGCCACGGGGAACTTGTCGCGGCAGGCTTCCTTGGAAAACCGGGTGAGCGAGGCCATGTCATCGGCCGACATCCCGATCAGCGTGGCCCCGGCGGCGTGGAAATCGTCCGCCGCCTCGGCAAAGGCGTGGGCTTCCAGGGTGCATCCGGTCGTGAACGCCTTGGGGTAGAAATAGAGCACCACGGGGCCTCGGCGCAGCGCGCTGCGCAGGTTGAAGGCGAACGGCGCGCCGCCGAGCGAACCCTGCGTCGCGAACATCGGGGCGCGCACCCCGGTCGCAAGCTCGGCATACGAGGTGGCGGGGGCGACCAATGCGGCGAGCGCGGTGGCGGCGGCAAGGAGACGGGTGGCGATGAAGCGGGGGGTGTTGGTCATGGCGCCAGCATCGGCGCAAATCGCAGCGCTGGCAACGAATATCCGGCGTTCGCGCGACGCGCGTTCGCCCACGCTTTTCCGTCAGTAGATCCCGACGTCTTCCTCGGCTGCTGCCGACGCGGTCGCGACCGGCCGGGCCTGGACTTCCTGGCGAGCCTTGGCCTGGGCGCCGCGGCGGATTGCGCTGAGGATCGCCTCCCGCTGGCCGGCGACCTCGTCCTGATGAGTCGTCCGCGGCGGCTCGGTCTCGGCCTTGAATGCCTCCCAGATGATTGCCGATTTGGGATCGCTGGTGGGATAACCTTCGAACACGCGCTTGCCGCTGATCCGATCGATCCGGACCATCCGCACGTCGGCGGGGGCGGAGGCAGGGATGTCGCTCCACCGCGCGCGCGTGGAGGTGACGAACTGCTTGAATATCGGCGCGGCGAACGTCCCGCCCTGGACATAGCCGCCAAGCGGGCGCGGCTGGTCGAACCCGATGTAGACCCCGCCCACGATATCCTGGTTGCCGCCCATGAACCATACGTTGGTTGGTCCCGAGGTCGTTCCGGTCTTGCCGAACAGCGGCAGGCCAAGGTCCTGGAGCACCACCGCGGTGCCCCGCTGGACCACGCCTTCGAGCATGTGGACGACCTGGTAGGCGGTCCGCGGGTCGAGCACCTGCTTGCCCGTCAGGCGCATCCGCGGCATCGCCTTGCCGTCCCATTGGGCCATGTTACACGGGGTGCAGCGGCGGTTGTCCGCGCGCCAGATGACCTTGCCGTTGCGGTCCTGGACAAAGTCGACCAGCGTCGGTTCGTGCTGGACGCCGTGATTGGCGAGCGCCGAATAGGCGTTGGCGAGTTGAAGCACGGTAGTGTCCCCCGCCCCCAGCGCATACGACAGGTACGGCTTGTAATCGCCGATCCCGACGCGTTTGATCGTGCGCACGACGCGGTCCATTCCGGTGTCGTTGGCGATGTGCACGGTCATCAGGTTGCGCGATTGTTCGAGCCCCCAGCGCATCGTGTGCGTGCCCGATCCGCCCTCGCCGCCAAAGTTCTTGAAGCACTTCTGGCCCAGCGCCGCGCCTTGATACACGCAGAACGCGCCGTCGAGCACCAGCGTGGCCGGGCTCATGCCGTAATCGAGCGCGGTGCCATAGACGAACGGCTTGATCGTCGATCCCGGCTGGCGCAGCGCCTGGGTCGCGCGGTTGAACGAGCCGAGCTGCGAATCGAACCCGCCTTGCATCGCCAGCACGCGCCCGCTTTGCGGGTTTTCCGCGACCATCCCGCCCGATACTTCGGGAATCGCGCGCACCGCATAAGCATTGCCGACGGGCGCGGCGGCGATCACGTCGCCCCGGCGAAGGCCATCGGGCAGCGCGGTCAACGGATAAGTCTGGCCATCGGCAAATCCGATCGTCGCATTTGCGCCGCTGCGCGATAGCACCGCGCCGACCCGCCAGTTCTGGTAGGTGACGCTTTTGTTGAGCGTGATCAGCTCGGTTTGCCAATCATCCGGCGACGCGCTGATCTTGGCGATCGGACCGTGCCAGCGCCCCGAATTGTAGCGTAGCAGCCCGGCGCGCAGCGCATCCTGCGAGGCTTTCTGAAGCTGGGTATCGAGCGACGTGCGCACCCACAGCCCGCCCGCGTAAACGCTGTACGGGCCCTTGTCGGCGGTCTCGCCATAGCGTTCGATCAAGCGGCGGCGGACTTCCTCGAGGAAATAACCCGAAGCCGTATCGTAACTATCGGCGTGGCGCGGGACCAGCCCGAGCGGCTGGCCCTTGGCGACGTCGGCGTCACCGCGGCTGGCCCAGCCGTTGGCGACCATCCGGTCGAGCACGTAGTTGCGGCGGCGCAGCGCGGCTTCCTCGTTGCGGGCGCGGCCATATGTCTCGGGCGCCTTGGGCAGGATGGCGAGGAACGCATCCTGCGCCAGCGTGAGGTCGCCGACATCCTTGTCGAAATAGGCGCGCGCCGCAGCCTGCACCCCGAAGCTCTGCCGCCCCAGCGCGATCTCGTTGAGATAGAGCTCGAGGATTTGCTGCTTGGTCAGCACCCCTTCGATCCGCCGCGCGAGGATCATTTCCTTGAACTTGCGGGTGACCGAATATTCGTTGCCGATGAGGATGTTCTTGGCGACCTGCTGGGTGATCGTCGAGCCGCCCTTGGCGCGCTGGCCCGAACCGAACTTGGTGACATAGTCGACCATCGCCCCGGCCAGTCCGGTGTAATCGACCCCGCCGTGGCTCCAGAACGTCTTGTCCTCGGCCGAAAGGTAGGCGTTGATCAGCGGCTTGGGGAAATCGACGAAGCGCAGCTGGACCCGGCGTTCGCGCGCATAGGAGCTGACGATATTGCCATCGACGCCGCGGACCATCGTCGGCAGCGGCGGCTGGTAATCGAGCAGCTTCTCCGCCGAGGGCAGGTTGCGCGTGACCGTGGCCCAGACCAGGACATTGAGCGCCAGGAACGCCAACAGAAGATAGCCGGCAATGCGGAAACGGCGGCTGTCGCGCCAGTTGGTGCGCAGCCACGCCAATGTCCCGCTGGTATCGCGGCGGACGCGGTAACGCACGTATTCGCCAGTCGATTGACCGGGTTGCGCAGTGTCGGGAGCGGTCGGTTCGGCCATTGCGCGCTGCCTCTAGCACGCTGACTTTGCGCGAGACCAGAGCGATTGCGAAGGCGCGGCCCGCCCGGCGCTCAGCCGCGTCCGCCCGCGCCCGAGTGGCGCGCGAAATAGACCCGGATGGCGCGGGCGAGCGCATCGGCGATCCCAGCCCGGCCCGCGCGCGAATTGAGCTGCGCTGCCTCGCCGGTGTTGCTGATGTACCCGGCCTCGAACAGCACCGAAGGGACATCGGGCGACTTGAGCACGGCGAAGGCCGCGGCTTGCTGCGGGCGCGGGCGGAACGCGATGACCCCGGTGCCTTCGCGGCGGATCAGCCCGGCGAATTCGTTCGAGCCGGCAAGCGATCCGCGCAGCGACAGATCGACCAGGATCGCGTCGACATTGGCGTTGGTGTCCTTGAGCGCGACGCCGTTGACGGTGTCCGCGCCGTTTTCGCGCGCGGCGATACGTTCGGCCTCCTGGTCGGAGCCCTTGTCCGACAGCGTATAGACGGTTGCCCCGTTGGCATCCGAATTGTCGGCGCTATCGGCGTGGATCGAGAGGAACAGGTCGGCGCCTAGCCGCCGCGCGATTTCGGCGCGCTCGCCCAAAAGGAGATAGCGGTCATCGTCGCGGGTCAGGGCCACGCGGATGCCGCCGCCCGCCACCAGCCGGTCGCGCAAAGCCTGGGCCAGCGCCAGGGTGAGCACCTTTTCCTTGAGCGCGGTGACACCCGCGCCGGGATCGTGCCCGCCGTGGCCGGCATCGATCACCACCAGCGGCCGGCTGGCATCGGGCGGTCCGAAGATCCGCGGAAGGCCGACTTGGCCGCCAGCCCGCGGCAGCGCCAGGTGCACCACGTAGCCGCGCCCCGGTCCTTCGGCGCCGAACAGCCGGTCGGCCCCGATCAACACAAAGAACAGCGCCACGGGCGCAAGGACAAGCAGGGTGAGTTGCACCGGGCGCGGCATCGCCCGAAGGGTTAGCCCGCGGCCGCTCCCGACACAACGTGCCGCTGCAGCGCGGTCGCGGCGCATGATGGTTGCCGCCTTAACGAAGCGGTGCTAGATCACCGCCACCGGGGCACATGCGGCCCCGATCCTCCCGCATCGCGAACCCCTCACAAGAAGGTCGGCGGCGCACATTCAGGGCAGGATCGGTGCCAGGCCACGGTTAATTCGCCGGGCGGGTCGCGTCCGGTAGCGTACAGGTTGACGTTGGCATGAGCAGGTTTTCGCCGATTTATCCATCCGCACCCCTCGGGGTGGCGATGGCTGGTCCGGCCTTCCTCGCGCGCACCTTTTTGCCGCAAGTTCATCGTCCAGCAGACACGAAACCCGCCGCGGCGCAATCGCGCAGCGGAATCATCAACAATCGTGCAGCCGCACGCCGCCGTCGAGCATCCGCTCGTCCCGGCGCGCGCGGCATCGCTGCACATTTGCGCGCCCGTTTGCCGGTCATGACCGAGCACCGGCGCGCCTGGAGACATTACAATGACCACCCGCATGCTTATCGATGCGCGCCACCACGAGGAAACGCGCGTGGCGGTGCTCAAGGGCAACCGGATTGAGGAATTCGACTTTGAATCTGCCGATCACAAGCAGATCAAGGGCAATATCTACCTCGCCAAAGTAACCCGCGTCGAACCTTCGCTGCAGGCCGCGTTCGTCGATTTCGGCGGCAATCGCCACGGCTTCCTGGCGTTCAGCGAAATCCACCCCGACTATTACCAGATCCCCAAGGAAGACCGCGAAGCGCTGCTCGCCGAAGAAGCCGCGCACGCCGCCGAGGAAGCCGCACTGCGCGCCGCCGAGGACGATGACGACGACGACGCTTCCTACGAAGGCGGCGACGACGGCTACGACGACGAACACGATGAATCGAGCGAAGCGCTGGTCGGCGATCTTGCCGGCGACGACGAGGGCGTCACCGAGATCGACACCTCGGAAAAAGACGACGTCGCCACGATCGAGGACGGCCATGTCGATGACGCCGGTGATGGCGCCGACGATCACGCCGAAGACGAAGCCCAAGCCGAGGGCGAACAGCCCCGCGGGCGCGGGCGTGGACGCCGGCAATCGGGCGGCGGCCGGACGGGCGGCCAGTCGGGTGGCCAGTCGGGTGGAGGGCGCGGCCAGGCCAAGAGCAGCCGCGGCCAGGCCGACGAACTGCGCGACAAGCGCATGGCGCTGCGCCGCCGCTACAAGATCCAGGACGTCATCCAGCGCCGCCAGGTGCTGCTCGTCCAGGTCGTCAAGGAAGAACGCGGCAACAAGGGCGCGGCGCTGACCACCTACCTCAGCCTTGCCGGCCGCTACTGCGTACTCATGCCCAATTCGAGCCATGGCGGCGGGATCAGCCGCAAGATCAGCTCGGCCGCCGATCGCAAGCGCCTCAAGTCGGTGGTCTCGGACCTCGATCTGCCCAAGTCGATGGGCTGCATCGTCCGCACCGCCGGGCTCAGCCGCACCAAGACCGAGATCAAGCGCGACTTCGATTACCTCGCCCGGCTGTGGGAC
>JANXSP010000107.1 GCA_025356575.1 Novosphingobium sp. | reverse complement strand
CCGATCCCGCGCCCGGACCTTACAAGCCAGATGGCGGGAATCACAACCAGAGCGCAGGGCAACGCAATCGCCAGATCGCTCGGCGTGCCGGCGAGCGCCACAAGTGCGCCCGCTAGCGCGCCGCTCACTACGGCGAAAACGGCTGTCGGTATCGTCCTCAGTCCACCGGGCAGATGGACGCTGGCGCAGGCCACGACTACGGACGCCCACGCCGCGAGGAAGACATACTCGATGAGCCATTCGGCGACGGGCGTAAACGCCAGTGCTATTGCCGATACGCCGAAAAGACCGATTGCCGGAGCCCGGATTTTTCCCGGGACGTAAGCGAGCGCCAGCCCCAGGCTTGCCGCCAGAATTGCGGGAGGCAACGCGCCGCCTCTCATCAGGTCACGGCCGTGAACAAGAACCAGGCTCCCGCCAAACCGATTGCGCCGCCAATCGCGCGCGTGATCCTGGTGCCGCCGGGCAAAGTGTTCAATGTCCCGAGACCGATGCCGGCCAGATGCAACGATCCAGTCGCGAGCATAAACCCGGCACTGTAGGATATGGGATCAGCCAGCGATGGAATTTCGCTTCCGTGGGCGTAACCATGAAACAGCGCAAACACGGCGACAATGGCGCAGGCGACCACGACAGGCGCGCGCCAGGCAAACGCGATCGCTCCCCCCAGCACGAGTACCGATATCGCGATCCCAAGTTCGATCGGCGGCTGGGGCAAACCGAACATCGCAAGCAATGCCCCCAGCGCCATTACCGCAGGGAAGATGACCGGCAGCGCGACAATCAGCGGCCGGCCGAGAAACGCACCCCATAGCCCCACCGAGACCATCGCGAGCAGGTGATCGGGACCGGTAAAGGGATGTTCGAACCCTGCCAAGAATCCGCCGCGCATATCCTTGGCGCTATGTGCAAAGGCCGGTGACTGCGCCAAAACCAGCAAGAGTGCCAGGATGACGCCGCTCCGGGCCAAGGCGGGGCGGGTGAAAATCGATTGGCGATGTCCTTCCACGGGATCAGCGCGCTGCCGCGTTGCCGAAGCCGAAGCTGAGACTTGAAAACGTCGTCAGGAACTCGGCAGTCGCGTTGCGCGGCATCGGCTGGCTCCACACCACATTGAGCTGCCATTGGCCGCTCGTCGGCAACCGGAACGTCGCCTGTCCGGCGGCATCCGACCGGTGCAGTTCGACCGGTTCGGCGTCGGCCTGCAGATTGTTGAGCTTGACCAGAGCCCCGGCCAGCGGCCTGCCTTGATACAGCACGCGCACCGGCAGCGAACGGCTGGTACCGGGCTGGTAGGGATTGATCAGGGGCACGATTTCGAGCCCGAGCCCGGCGGGGGTGGTGACGTGCGGCTGCGCCATACGACCGGGCCGACCGACCTGGATCAGGGCCTTGCCTCGGCGCGAGTAGAGCTCGCGTCCGGGTCCAGTGGTCGTTCCCGCGGCAGCACGCTGCTGCAAGACCAGGGTCAGACCCTCCGCCGCGGCATAATCGTTGAACCGCAGCGCGGGCAGATTGCTTGGCGTGTTCGATGTCGAGAATGCGATTACATACGTACCGGGCACGGAAAATGCGGTCGTCGCATCGGCAGCCTGACCCAAGGTGAGATCTGCAGCCCGGTCCGTCGTGCCCTGCGGACCGATCGCGCGGAACAACTTTACCCTGTCGGCGCCGATGGCCGAGCGCTGGCGAAAGGCGCCGTGGCCGACCAGGAAGATCATCGGCACGCGTCCGCCAGGGGCCACTGCGAACCGGCTCGGCTGCAGCCAGAAATCATGCGCGGCCAAGGGCGCCGAGATTAGCGCGGCGACGAGTGCTGCAACGGAGGTGGGGCGCATTCGAAAGCCTTTTCCAAAATCGATAAACCACCGCGCGGCGCGCGACGGCCCGATTCTTGCGCGGCGCATCGGAGGGCCATCGCCGCCGGGCTCCAGGATCACGCCTGCGCGATAGACGATGTTCTGCGGAAATGCAGCTGCGCGAAAAAGATCGCACCATTCAAAGGCTTGGCAGCACCCATTGTTCCCACGGCGGAAGCGCCGACGTGTCAAGTAGTCGCGGGACGAGGGAATTTGGAGAACAGGGATGCTGAAATTACTGAAACTGAGCGCGGCCACCGGACTGGTGCTCGCCTGCCAGATCCAACCGGCGTTGGCGTCGAGCCACCGCGAAGCTCCCGGCATCACCGAGATGCCCAAGGTCGACAACACCGACGTTTATGCGTTCCGCAGCTACGAGCCGGGCCGTGAAGCGTTCGTCACGCTGATCGCCAATTTCCAGCCGGGTGAAGGTCCGGGCGACGGACCCAATTATTACACGATGGACCCCGACGCGATCTACGAAATCCATATCGACAACACCGGCGATGCGGTCGAGGACCTGACCTATCAGTTCAAGTTCACGAACACGCTCAAGGCCGATACCGGCAAGACGGTCGTCGTGGGCGGCAAGACGCTGCCGATCGCGTTACGCTCGATCGGCCCGGTGGCGTCGCCCGCCGATGGCAATCTTGGCGAGGACGAGACTTACACGATTACCCAGGTCACGGGCAATCGCCGGACCGGGACGCGCGCAGCGGTGACTGGCTCTGGAACGTTTTACAAACCGCTCGACAACGCGGGTAACAAGACGATTCCTGGCGGTTACGATGCTTACGCCAACAAGTTCATCAACACGATCAACATCCCGGGCTGCGCGACCCCGGGCCGCGCGTTTGTCGGCCAGCGTGCCGAATACTTCGCGGTCAACCTGGGTCCCATCTTCGATCTGGTCAACTTCGTGCCGATCGAAGGCGATAACGATCCGGTTTATGGCAACGGCAGCCCGTTCCCGGGCGGCATCACGCAAAGCCAGAACAATCAGGAGCTTATCGGAAAGAAGAACGTGACCTCGATCGCAATCGAAGTCCCGATCGCCTGCCTGACCGGCACCGGCAACGGCAATATCGGCGTGTGGTCGACCGCCAGCCTGCCGCAAGCCAAGCTGAACAAACCGAACCCAACGTACAAGGCGCCCGCGCTGTACGGCGGGGCCTATGTCCAGGTTTCGCGACTGGGCATGCCGCTCGTCAACGAGCTTGTCATCGGCTTGCCGCAGAAGGACTTGTTCAACGCGGCCAAGCCCACCCAGGACGGCGCGCTGGCTGACTATGTCACCAACCCGACTTTCCCGGCGCTGCTCGACGCGCTGTTCCGGGGTCCGGTCAATGCCACGCTCGGAACCAGCTTTACGAACCTGGCGCCGACCAATTTCCCGCGCACCGATCTGGTCGCCACGTTCCTTACCGGGATCGCGACGCTCAACCAGCTCAAGACGGTGACGGCTTCGGAGATGCTGCGGCTCAACACCGTCGTGACCCCCACGCCGCAGGCCAGTCAGAGTACATTCGGTGTGGTCGGTAATGATCTCGCGGGCTTCCCCAACGGTCGCCGCCCGGGTGACGACGTCGTCGATATCGTGCTTCGCGTGGCGATGGGCCGGCTTTGCTACCCCGTGCCGATCGCGGGTAAGCCGACCGACCTGGGCCTGTGCAAGCCCGCCGATGCTCCGACCGGGATGGTCGCGTTCACCGATGGCGCGCCAAGTTCGGCGAGCAACATCCAGAACGTGTTCCCGTATCTCAACGCGCCGCTTCGCGGGGCCCCGCGTCCGCAGACTCAGCCGTAAGGAGGCGCAAACATGGACAGATCCAATAAAAAGCTCGCTGCGGCCGGTGCCGTCGTCGCATTGTCGCTCGTCCTGTCGGCGTGCGGAAGCAGCAACAGTATCGCAACCCCGGCACCGACATCGACTGCGACAACAGCCGTGCGTCAGGAGGACCAGTTCGGTCTTGGCTTCGCGGCAAACTTCCGTGCCGACCCAAATAGCGAACCCGCGTCGGTTGCCGATAGCGATCTTGTCCCGGTGACGCTTGTGGCGGAACCAATTACGGTCAACTGAGCGCGGCCTTACGGCCGGCTTGCAGGCGTGCAAGCGTTGCAACCAAAATATCGTACCGTCCGGATATGGCTTTGAGCCGTATCCGGACGGTCTGCTTTCGGCGAGCGGATCGTCCGGACAGGTCGGCTTTTGCCTTCGTGCAGTTCGGGCTCCCGGCGAATGATCCACCGGTTTTCGCTTATGCTTTTGCGAAACGTGGGCAGGCGCATCGTCTCTTCAATTCAGTTCAAGGGCATTTTGCCTGCCGAGGATTGAGGAGGGCTGCTCAAGGAAGGCGCTCCCGAAGCCAGGGCAACGGCATCGGGCGTCAAGACTGAAGGATCGGTCAGATCGGCCCACTTCCACATGCCCGATCCGACAACCAGCATCGTCGTCCGCGCGGGCTCGGTAATCGGAATGAGCTGGGGCCCGCTTACCTCAAGGTTCCGGCATTCCGCGGGCGCCGCAGCCAAAGCCGCAACCACTGTTTGTTTGAGCGGTGCAAGAGGATCGCTTTCCAGTATTTTGGCTAGAAGCGACGATCCCGGCGACGGAATCACCAGCGACGGAACCAGCGACTGGGGTCGAGCAGGCGCCGGCGCCCCACCGACATCGATCCAGCCGCCGTTCCACAGCATAACCGCATCGGCTTCGGTGCGAATTCCTGGTGGCAACGCGTCCAGTGCTGCCATCGCGGCCGGGTCCGCGGCGATCGCCCGGCCGATGACCCCCGCCATCCCGCACCCTGCGCCGGTCCCGGTTCCCGAAGCGGCCGGTGCGGCTGGCACCTTGATCGCCGACGGCATCAGCACAGGAGGATCGATCACGGGAACTGGCGAAGCAGCCGCCGGCTTCGCCGGGGCCGACGCCGATGGCACATCCGCAATCTCCACCGTGGCAAGCGTGGGCTCACGCAAAAGCAGAGGAGCGGCGAAGCTACTGAAATAGAGCACAAGCCAAAGCAACGCCAGATGTCCACCCGCCACGCCTGCAGCGGTAAGCATGCGCCTGCGATCCCACACTGGACTAACTGACGACCATGCCGGACCCATCGAAAAGGGCAGGGAGGAAAAAGAAAAGGGCTGGGAGGGGAGAGATGTGATGCCGAAAACCTTGCTGCCGGGGAAACGCGGTGGCCGAGATGTGCCGACCGGTTATCATATCCGCTCGCCCGGCGTTTCACGACAGGCGGAGCACAAGCGCACCATTTCGTCGGCAATCAGCACGCTTGCGAGGTAGCCCTGCATCCGTTGCCGATTTCAAACGTATCTACCCTATCCAGCGGATTTGACTGGCAAATTTCGGGTCCGAGTTATCAAAATGGCGCACGCTGCTCAACGAACATCTGATCAGCCGCAGCACGGGCGACGCGGCTCGGACTGGCACTTGGACCGGACGACCTCGCAGGAATGCGACCACGATGTCGAAATGTTGGTGCGCAGCTTCCAAATCACTGCGCACGAAATTTTTCGCATGGCGCCTGCGTCGGGCAGATCGGTCGAAACGGGTGCGTTGCACCGGAGCTTGCTTGCCTGTGTGGTGTCGGGCTCCGGCACGGTTACGCTCGATCAGGTATCGCACCGTTTAGAACGGGGCGCGGCCATTTTGATCCCGAAGGGCCGTAATCTGATTGTCGAGGCGAACTTGGAGGATACGCATCCTCTGGTCGTAGTCTGTATAAATCTGGCGACCAGTTCGGCTTTAAAACCGCTTATCACCGATTGGCTCGCGGAGCCGCTGCACGACCATGATAACGAGACCCTCGCGCTCGACGCACTAGCGACGATCATCGATTGCATTGAACGCCCTCAGCTTGGAGCAATGGCGATTGCCGACGCGTTGCTGAAGATCCTCGTGATCGGAATGCTGCGCCGTCACATGGATCGGGAATCGATCGACAAACGTATTTTGACGATATTGACCCAGCCCGAAATCGCTCGCGTGGTCAATCTGGTCGCTGAAGATCCCGCAGCAAGCCACACCGCCGAGAGCATGGCGTTCCTGGCCGGGGTGCCGACAACCGAACTCGCGCGCAGGTTTCGGGAAATGTTCGGCCTGTCACCCGTCGAATACGTCCGCCAGGCGCGTCTTCACAAAGCCGAGACCCTGTTGTTGGAAACCGAGCTCCCAGTCAAAACGATTGCAGGGATGATTGGGTTCGACAGCCGGAGTCATTTTTCGCGGTTGTTTTGCAGACACGCGGGTGTCGACCCAACGACATTTCGAAAGAGAGACGCCCAATAGATATTTTTTAAGGTACGTTCGGTGGGATGGGCAGGGCCAAGCCAAATGTACAGCTCCTTGCAAGCCGGCAGTATCCCTGAAGCGCAGCGTGACCCGCGAGTGCCTGCCTGCGGTGCTGGACTCTTTACCCAGTCAGGCCGCGCATCAGCAGATCGAGACGCTCGCGAAACCCCACTGCTTCGCTTGGCTGGCGGTCGAGGCGGACGTGGCTCGCGAGCATTCGGCAGGCCATGAGAATATCGCCCCCATCAAGGTCGGCGCGGATCAAGCCCATCGCCTGGGCGCGGCGCAGCGGGCCGATGATCGCCGCGACGATCCGCGGCTGAGCTTCGGCTGCCTGGAACTCGGGCTTGCGCGCGAGGAGGTGAAGGAACTTGTCATAAACCATCATCATTTCGGCCATCAGGATAATGAAGGCGAGGGGATCGTCGTCGCCCTCGCGCTCGATCCGTTCTACCAGGAGCTCCAGATCGTGCTCGAGCACTGCCTGGTACATCGCCTGGCGGTGCGCGAAATTGCGATAGAGCGTGCCGCGGGCCACTCCGGCGCGCTCTGCGATCAGCTCCATCGCCACATCGCCGCCCTCGGTGCGCATGCAGTGGCTGGCCGCCGCGATCAGCGCCGCGCGGTTGCGCGCCGCATCCTTGCGCAAAGCCACTGGTGCGTGGCTGTCGCTGGCGGGTCTGGATTCAGCAAGATCGACCATTCGCGCACATTATCAGAAAAAATACGGTCCTGCAGAGATTAAACGGACACTCGTGTTCAATTTCTTCTTGCGTTACCGGCCAAGGCGATTATTTGCGTCTCGAATGAAAACTGAATTAGCCTCGACGAGTCGGTTTCGGGTTGCCCTGCTGAGCGCTACCGCGCTGCTCGGCGGGTGCGCGAGCGTGCCCGACCTTGGTCCGCAGCCAGTACCGCGCACCGCGCAAAGCGTCGCCGCTGCAATCACCTTGGCGACGAATGTGCCGGCGACCTGGCCCGCGGGCGAGTGGTGGCGGGCATATGGCGATCCGCAGCTCGACCGCCTGATCGAAGCGGGACTGGCGGATTCGCCCGACCTTGCCGCAGCGGTGGCACGGGTCCGCTCGTCACAGGCGCAGCTGCGCGAGGCGGGCGCGCCGCTTGGCCCGCGCGGCTCGGTCAATGCCTCGGCGGGAGGCATCAAGCAAAGCTATAACAACGGGATTCCCCCCGGGTTCGTCCCCCAGGGGATCAACGACACCGCCACGCTCAACGTCCAGCTCGGCTTCGATCTCGACCTGTGGGGCCGCAACCGCGCCGCGTTGCGTGCCGCCCGCTTGCAGGCCGAAGCCGCGGCGTTCGATCTGCAGCAGGCCCGCCTGGTCATCGCCACCGCCATCGCGCAGAGCTATGCGCAATATGCCCTGGCCAGCGCCGACCGCGCGGTCGCGGCGCGCGCGGCAAGCTTGCGCCAACAGACCCGAACGCTGGTTCAGGCGCGGGTGAGCGGCGGGCTCGACACGCAGGCGCAACTTCAGGCCGCCGCGGCCGAGACGGCGAGCGCGCGCGGCGATATCGCCGCGCTGGATGAGCAGATCGCGCTCGCCCGCAACAGCCTTGCCGTTTTGAGCGGGCAGGGACCCGACGCCGGCCTTGCACTCGGCCCGCCGCAGCTTGCGCTGCTTGCCGCGCACGGCATCCCGGGCGATGCCACTACCGAGCTGGTTGCACGTCGTCCCGATATCCAGTCGGCCCGCGCCCTGGTCGAAAGCGCCGATCAGCGCATCCGCGTGGCCCGCGCCGATTACTATCCATCGATCAACCTCAATGCGCTGGTCGGATTGCAGGCGCTCGGGCTTGGCAATCTGTTCAAGACCGGATCGGCCTATGGCAACGCCGGACCCGCGCTGAGTTTGCCGCTGTTCCGCGGTGCCGAGCTGGGCGGACGTTATGCCGGCGCGCGCGCCGGGTTCGACGAGGCGGTGGCGCGGTATGACGGCGCGGTTCTGACCGCTTACCGCGAGGCCGCGGACGCCGTCGCCAGCCGCGCCGCACTCGCCGAACGCCTGGCCCAGAGCAGGGCTGCGCTGACGGCTGCACGCAGCGCGGCGACGCTCACCGACATGCGCTATCGCGGCGGGCTGGGAACGTATCTCGATGTGCTGACCGTCCAGCGGACCGCACTGATCGCCGAACGCCAGGTTACCGATCTCGAGGCGCGGGTCTTCCTGCTCGACGTCCAGCTAGTCCGCGCGCTGGGCGGCGGGTTTTCGCCGGATGCCGCCGCAACTCCCCCCACCAAGGACATGCCCCATGGCTGATGCCGACCCCGCCGCGCTGCCCCAGGCCGACCGAACCGACACCTCGACCGCGATCGAGTCCGCACCCGCAGCGAACCCGCGCAAGCGCGCCTTGCTCGGCATCGGGCTGGTCGTGCTCGTGCTCGGCGTACTTTATGGCGCGTGGTCCTGGCTCAACGCGGGCAAGGCAGAGAGCACCGACAACGCCTATGTCGGCGCGGATAGCGCGATGGTCACCCCGATGATCGGCGGGCAGGTCACAGACGTGCGCGTGTCCGATACCCAGACCGTCCACCGCGGCGATGTGCTGGCGGTGATCGACGATAGCGACGCGCGGATCGCGCTCGCCCAGGCCGAAGCCGAGCTGGCCAAGTCGCGGCGCATGTTCGCGCAGTCGGGGGCGAGCGAACGTGCGCTGGGCGCGCAAGTGGCCGCCCGTTCGGCAGGCATTGCCCGCGGGGCGGCACAATTGCGCAGCGCGCAGGCCGATTACGCCAAGGCCCAGATCGATCTTGCCCGCCGTCAGCGCCTCGCGCCCGCGGGCGCCGTCTCGGGACAGGAACTGACCGACGCGCAGGCCGCTTTGCGCACCAGCGGCGCCGCGGTCGATCTTGCCCGTGCCAATCTGGCCGAGGCCGGGGCTACGCGTAACGCGGCCCAAGGCGAACTGTCGGCCAGCCGCGCGTTGACCGCGGGGACCAATGACACGTCTGCACCCGATATCCGCGTCGCCCAGGCGCGGGTAGATCAGGCCCGGCTGGACCTGACCCGCGCAGTCGTCCGCGCCCCGATCGACGGGGTGGTGACCAGTCGCCGCGTCCAGGTGGGCCAACGGATTGCGGTGGGCGCGGCGATCATGACGATCATCCCGGTCGATCGGCTTTATGTCGATGCCAACTTCAAGGAGGCCCAGCTGGCCAAAGTCCGCCTGGGGCAGAGCGTGACGCTGACCTCGGATCTGTATGGCAGCGACGTGGTGTTTCACGGGCGGGTCATCGGGTTCTCTGGCGGGACCGGGGCATCGACCGCGCTGATCCCGGCGCAGAACGCGACGGGCAACTGGATCAAGGTGGTCCAGCGCCTGCCCGTGCGGATCGCGCTCGACCCGCGCGAGCTGCGCGCGCATCCGCTGCGCGTCGGCCTGTCGATGACTGCCGACGTCGCGCTCGCTCCCAAGTGAGCAGCGCCGCTCCATCGCCGTCGCCGCCAGCGGCGACCCACATGACCGGGATGACGCTGTGGCTGGCGGCGATGACGCTGGCGGTTTCGAACTTCATGGTCGTGCTCGACACGACCATCGCCAATGTCTCGGTCCCGCACATCGCCGGGAGCCTGGGGATTTCGCCGTCGCAAGGCGTCTGGGTGATCACGTCGTATGCAGTGGCAGAGGCATGCTGCGTGCCGCTGACCGGGTGGCTGGCGCAACGCTTTGGCACGGTGCGGACGTTCATCGCCTGCATGATCGGGTTTACGGTCTTCTCGGTCGTTTGCGGCATGTCGTCGAGCCTGACGATGCTGGTGATGGCGCGGATCGGCCAAGGCCTGTTCGGCGGTCCGCTGATGCCGCTGAGCCAAACGTTGCTGCTGCGGATTTTCCCCAAGGAAAAGGCGGGCGCGGCGATGGGCCTGTGGGCTTCGACGACCGTTCTCGCGCCCGTTGCCGGGCCGATCCTGGGCGGGGTCATCTCGGACAACCTGTCATGGCACTGGATTTTCTTCATCAACGTGCCGGTCGGCGTGCTGGTCGCGTTCGGCGCGGCGCGGACTTTGCGC
>JANXSP010000072.1 GCA_025356575.1 Novosphingobium sp. | reverse complement strand
TGGTGGATCTCGCGGTGGTCGATCCCGCCGGTGTGGATGTCGAACGGCTGGCCGAGCAGCGCCGCGCTCATCACGCTGCATTCGATGTGCCAGCCGGGTGCGCCGCGGCCCCACGGCGAATCCCATTCCATCTGGCGGGTTTCGCCCGGCGGAGTAGTGCGCCAGATCGCGAAGTCGGCAGCGTGGCGTTTGCCGTCGACGCTCTCGATCCTGCTCTCGCCCTCGTCGGTCGCGGCGCGCGCCAGCTTCCCGTAATCGGGCACCGTGGTGACATCGAAATACAGCCCGCCGGGAAGCATGTAGCAGTGCCTGGCCTCGATCCCCCGGGCCCACGCGATCATCCCAGCAATGTAGTCGGTCGCGCGCGGATGCTCTGGCTTGCGGATGTTGAGCCGGGCGAGGTCGTCCTCGAACACCTGCTGGTAATATCGCGCAATGTCCCACGCCGACTTACCCTGCGCGCTCGCTGCTTTCTCCAGCTTGTCGTCGCCCGCGTCGGCATCGCTGGTCAGGTGGCCGACATCGGTGATGTTGACGACGTGGGTGAGCTTGTAGCCCTTGTAGCTCAGCGCCCGGCCCAGCGTATCGGCGAAAATATACGCCCGCATGTTGCCGACGTGCTGGTAGTTGTAGACCGTCGGCCCGCACGAATAAACCGACGCCTCGCCCGCGCGGAGCGGGACGAAATCCTTGAGGCTGCGGGTCAGGCTGTCGAACAGGCGCAGGGGCGTGGGGCTATCCATGATCCTGCGCGCCTTGGCGGCGCCTCGCTAGCCGGTCAACCTGCCAGAAGTTCGAGCTGCGCCGTGCAGCCCGCATCGGCAAGCATCCCGGCGGTGGCAGCGAAATCGCCTTCGGGCAGTGCGGGCAGGATCCGCGTGATGAACACGGTGCGCGAGCCCGCGCCCGAACCTGCCCCGGTCAGCGTGTAGGTCGCGCCATCGGAGACGGGCATCGCCGCAGGCCATAGCTTGAGCGCGCTGCCGCTGCGCCAGGCGACGCTCGCGCTGGTCCCGCGCGCGGCGCTGAGCGTGGCAGTGACATCGCCCGCGCGGTTGGGCCGCCACAGCACGAGCGCCTTGGGATCGGCGACGCACCATGTCCCGCCGCGGGTGGTATCGATGTACCAGACGCTTTCCGGCCGGGCCGGTCCCGCCGGCGCCGCATCGGGCGCGCCGCGCACGGCCCCGGTGCGCGTGCGCGGGGCCGCGCCGCGCGTGATCAGCCCGGCGATGCGCGTCGCCGCGGTCTGATCGTGCGCCACGCTGGCATCGAGGGTAAACGCGCCGGGGCCGTTGAGCACGCGCGTTCCCGAACGATCGAGCACGGTCACATGGTCGCCCGCGCGCAGGGTAACCGGCGCGTTGGCGGCAAGCCGCTTGCCCGCGGGAAATTGCGCAGCGGAAGGCCCGGTCGAACGCACGACCACCGATTGCGCAGCGGCGACGTTCGGGATGGCCAAGCCGATCGCTCCGGCAAACGCAGCGCCCACTGCAAATCTAACCCAGGACATAGCTTTCTCCTTGCTTGGTACGCTGCAACCGGTCGAGCAGACCGGCGAGCGCAACGTCGCGTGTCGCGCCTGTATCACATGATTCGCTTAACGCGGCTGTGAGACGTTGCACAGCCGCGTCGTCGCCGCTGGAGTGCGCAAGGATCAGCGCCCTGATCTGCGCGGACACGGGCGATTCGGCAGCGATCGGCTCGAACACTTCGACCGGAGTCGCCCGCCCGCGCAACGTTACCCGGCCCATCGCGCGAAAGCTGCTCGTGCCCGCATGTTCCATCGCCTCGCGGCTGACCAGGACCCGGGTGCCAAGCTCCTTGTTCGCGCTTTCGAGCCGCGCCGCGGTGTTCATCGCATCGCCGAGCGCGGTATACTGAATGCGGCCCTCCCCGCCGAAGTTACCCACGATCGCTTCACCGAAATGCACGCCGACGCGGGTGCGCCCGATCGGTGGTACGCCTTCGGGCACGTTGCGGCGAAACACCTCGCCCGCTTCGTATAGTCCCTGCGCGGCGCGGACCGCGCGTTCGCCGTCGTCGGCAAATGCGATCGGCGCGCCCCAGAAAGCGACGACCGCGTCGCCGACGAACTTGTCCAGCGTGCCGCCGTGTTCGAGCACCACCGCGCTGAGCGCGTCGAGATAACGGTTTAGCAGGAACGCGACCATCTCGGGCGCGATCGCGTGGCTCAGTTTGGTGAATCCCTCAAGATCGGAGAAGACGCAGAAAATCTCCCGCTTTTCGCCGTGCAGCGCGAGGCGCTCGGGGTTGCGCATGATCTCGCCGGCGATTGACGGTGGCAGGTATTTGCCTAGCGCGCCCTGCGCGAACTCGCGTTCCTTCGCGCCGATTGCGCGCAGCGCGCCGCTGACCGCGACGAAGCTCAGCAGCCATCCGCCGATCCACCCCGCCGAGGGCAAATGCAGCGTATCGACCCCGGCGCGCTGCAGGATGAACGGCAGGACGATGAACGCCGCCAACTGCGCGAGCGCGAGCAAGCCGGCGAGCGCGCCCCGCCCGCGCTGCGCCGCGCTCGCGCCGCCCGCGGCGACGGCCACCAGCGCCGCGAGCCATAGCGCCCACGACGGTATCGCCCGCGGCACCGCGCCATCGAGCAACTGGGCGAGCATGTGCGCATGGACTTCGACCCCGATCATGCGGGTATCGCCGGTCACCGGATTGCCGCTGCGTGAGAACGGAGTGAAGAACTGGTCGAAATCGGCAAAATCGCCGCCGATCAGGACGTAGCGATCCTTGATGACCGACTGCATCAGCGGCGCGCTTGCGGGATCGGCGAAAATGTCGATGGGGACCTTGTCGAACACCGGGCGATCGGACGACGCGGGAACCCGAAACCGGATCGGACCCCGGTACCGCGAGAACTGGGGGTGGGCATCACCCGGGATGTGCTGGGTCAGCGCGACCGACAGCAGCGGCGGCAATCCCGGATAGGACCGCGGCCATTGCCGGGCGACTCCCTGGCCGTCGGTCTCGAGCAGGATACTGGTCGGCCCGACCTGCGGCGTGCGTACCGCGGCGATGTATTTGGTGAGGTCCTGTTCCTGTTCGAACGTAATCGCCTCGGGATTGGTCCGGTTGGTGGCGTAGGCGAGATAGACGGGGGTGCGCATCGCCTTGAGCACGCCCTGCAGAAGGTTGTCGTCGTTTTGCGGAGAATCGAACAGGATGTCGATTCCGATGCCCTTGGCTCCCAATTTATCGATCTGTTCCAGTGCTTTGGCCAACACAGTTCGATCGACCGGAGAAATTTGCCCGGCGGCGCGATTGGTATCGGCGGTATAAACCACCAGTGCGATACGCTTGTCGGTATCGGCAACCCGCGCCAGGCTTGCCGAACGCACATCGAACAGTGCTTCCTCGGCGTCGCTTAGCAGCGGCAGGTTCCAGCTCGTCCGCGCCACGATCAGCGCGATGAACAGCAGCAAAAGCGCGATCAGGATGCGGTCGCGGCCGAGTTGCGCCAATCCGCGGCGCGTCCGCCGCCCGATCTGGGCGGTATCGAGCAGCGGCGTTTCGCCCTCGCCCATCGCGTTCATGCCCTCCCCGCTCGATCCTCGGCGCGGGTTATGCACCTGCCTGCGCGACAGGCAACCCGGCGGCTCAGAACCCTTCGAAACGCACCACGTCGGACAGCGGCACGCGCGGCACGGCAAAGCCGTTGATCGGTGCGCCCGCATCGCGGTAACCGATTGCCATTCCGCAGAAAAAGATGTGGTCGTCGGCGATCCCGAGCTGCGTCTTCATATGCTTGCCGTGCATTGCCCAGATTTCCTGCGCGCAGCTATCGAGGCCTTCCTCGCGCAGCAGCAGCATCACCGTTTGCAGCCACATGCCCAGGTCGCTCCACTGCGGCGGACCCATGTACTTGGCGGTGTAGGTGAACAGCTGGACCGGGGCGCCGAAGCTGCGCCAGTTGTCGGCCATTTGCGCCATCCGCCCCGGCATATCGTCACGCGCCAGCCCGATCGCGTCGAACATTTCGCGGCCCACCGCGCGCCGCTGCTCTTCGTGACGGCCCGCTAGCCCCTCGGGATAAATCGCGTACTCGCCGCCCGATCCCATCGGGTTGGCCTGCGCATGGACGAGGATGTCCGCGGTCAGCCTTTCAAGCGGCGCCCCGCTAAGGACCACCGCATTCCACGGCTGGGTGTTGCCCCCCGAGGGCGCCCGCTGCGCCTTTTCAAGCACCCGCGTGATCACTTCGAGCGGCACCGGATCCGGCAGAAATTTGCGCACCGAACGGCGCGTGGCAACGGCTTCGGAAACGTTCATCGGGTGCTTTCTTCTTCGAACAATCCGGCGAGTTGTTCGATCATCGTGCCGGCGAGTTGTTCGACATCCATGATCGTCACCGCGCGGCGGTAGTAGCGGGTAACGTCGTGGCCGATCCCGATCGCGACAAGCTGGACCGGAGATTGCTTCTCGATCCACTCGATCACCTTGCGCAAGTGCTGCTCGAGGTATCCCGCATTGTTCACCGACAGCGTCGAATCGTCGACCGGCGCGCCGTCCGAGATAACCATCAGAATGCGGCGGTCTTCGGGCC
>JANXSP010000054.1 GCA_025356575.1 Novosphingobium sp. | reverse complement strand
AACGCAGCAACGGTCTCGCCCGCGCCCGACACGGCGGACGGCCGCTGCCACCTGACCCCGGCGAACCTGGTAACGATGCCGCACCGCGCCCAGGAGTGGCCGGACACCGCGCGCCAACTCGCCCTGGCGTTTGCCGACAAGGCCCAGTTCACGCTCCACGCGCCGGTGCCCCCCTCCTTCGGCGACGAAGGCGCGGCCAACCACATGCGGATGGGTACGGATCATGCCGCGACGGGGCTCGAAATTTTTGTCTTCGGGCGCGCCGGCGGAACGTTTCCCGCACGGCAGAACGAGCAGGCAAGCCGCGCGGTCGCCCGGCTCCACGAGCTCGACCCGGCGCGGACGCTGTTCGTCGAACAGAACCCCCACGCGATCGGCGCAGGCGCATTTCACAACGATGTGGTCGCGGTGGCCAACGAGCGGGTGTTGTTCGCGCACGAACTGGCCTTTGCCGAACCCGAAACGACCTATGCGGCGATCCGCGAACGGTTGCCCGAGGCCGAGATTATCGTGGTCCCCGCCAGCGCGGTCTCGCTCGAACAGGCAATCGCGTCGTACTTGTTCAACGGCCAACTGTTGACGCTGCCCGGCGGAGCGATGGCGCTGGTCATCCCGCTCGAGGCTTGGGAGATGCCCGCGGTGCGCGGCTGGCTCGAAGGAATGCTTGGCGGGAACGGCGCGATCCGCAGGGTGATCCCGGTCGATGTGCGCCAGTCGATGGCCAATGGCGGCGGACCGGCGTGCTTGCGGCTGCGGGTTGTCGCCGATCCGGCGCATGTCGATCCGCGTTTTCTGCTGGACGAGCGCCGTGCGGAAGTGATCGCACAGGTGATCGCGGCGCACTGGCCCGAGACGATCGCGTGCGCCGATCTCGGTGCGCCGTGGCTGGCCGAGCAGGTTGTTGCCGCGCGGCTTGCGCTCCTGAACGCGCTTGGCCTCGGCGAGCTCGCCTGAGGTGCACGGAACGGCGGATTGTCGGGGGGCTTTACAGTTGCCGCCGCGTTAACCAGCAGCTTGCGCGGTCCGCCTGATCTGGCATGATCGTTGCGGTGCGGAGCGCGAGGATCGAGGAACCCATGCTGTCAAAGATTACCCGATTGTTCCTGATCAAGACCCGGTTCGAAGCATATCTGATAATCTACGCGCTCGCGCTCGGCGCGGTGCAGCGCGGACGGGTTTATCTCACGCTCTATCCCGGGTTCGGCGGCAAGTTGCTGTTCCTCGCGTGCACCGGCGCGGTGTTCATGGCGGGCGCGAAGATTCTCGACTGCCTCAAGCACGAAACGCGCGCTAAGGAAGAGGCGAGCCTGCGGGTTTGAGCGGCGTGTCTGAGGAGGTTGCTCAGCGAAGCGCTCGGCCGCGAAGACGGGCCTCAGGCGATTAACAGCAACATGCCGCCCAAGGTCCCCGCCTTCGCGGGGCACGCATTTCTCTCGCGATTTGGCCTCGTATGACTTGATCCCCCGCGAAGGCGTGGGCCTCAGGCGATCTCCTGCTCGGCCGCCTGAGTTCCCGCCTGCGCGGGGACGCGGACCGGCTCGTGAGAGAGAGAAGTGGGGGGCTTCTGTTGCCCGGCGCCCCCCGGGCCGCTGGAATCCGTTCTGTTGCCCGGTCGGTCCAACCGCGCTTTAGCTTTGTAACTTAGGGCGTGAGCCCATCATGTTACGCAGCGATGGCGAGTGCTTCGTTGTCGTTGGCACTTGTGGGTTTTGAGCCTTGAACGGGTTACTCAGCCCGGAAGAAAACACCGCTTTTCAATACACGTCGATCCTAGTTCGGCCCCGTCATTATCCCCGCGACAACGGGGCCGAGGGCCGAAGCCCGCGTGATAATGGTGGAGCCGCCGGGTACTGCCCCCGGGTCCGCTGCATCTATTGCACGGCGCAATTTATCTTCATATCCGGGCAAGCCCGGCACGCCCGATATAGGGGATGCGCTGGCAAAAGAAAAGGCGGACACGCTTGTGCCCGCCTTCCCCACATCAGACGCGGCTTAGCGCCGGCGCAGCTCGTCGCGGATTTCGGCGAGCAATTCGGTTTCGGTCGGTCCCGCCACGGCCGGCGCCGCCTCGCTGACCGTGAAGAAACGCGTCGCCCACTTTACGATCAAGAAAATCACGAACGCCAGGATGACGAAGGTGACCACCGCGGTGACGAAGCTGCCCCAGGCAAGAACGTTGGCGCCGGCCGCGCGCGCCGCGACGAGCGACGTGCCGGGCGCGACGGTGCCGCTGAGCACCGAATACTTGTTTGAAAAATCGACCCCGCCAGTTGCCGCACCGACGACCGGCATGATCAAATCGTCGGTCAATGAACTGACGATTTTGCCGAAGCCCGCGCCGATGATAACACCGACCGCCAGGTCCAGGACATTTCCGCGCATTATAAATGCTTTGAATTCGCTAATCATTTTTTTCTTCCCGCCCGTTTTTATTGATTTGGATTACTCTTTTGCCTGTCGCTGGCCGGATTGCAAGACGCGCCGTTCGGGGGAATTCCCGGTTCCGCTTGAACCGGCGCGGAGCATCGCTATCTTGCGACCCAAGCGCCACGCAGTCTGCGTGGGCGCATGTGAGAGGTTCCTAGCCGATGTCTGCTTCGCTCTTTGCCCGTGCCGGACGCTTCGTGGTTGCCGCACTTGCCGTCGCCACCCTGTCCTCGTGCGGGGTCAACTCCATTCCCACCGCCGAGGAAGCCGCCAAGGCGCGCTGGGCGGATGTTCAGAACCAGTATCAGCGCCGCGCCGATCTCGTTCCCAACCTGGTCGCGACGGTCAAGGGCTATGCCGCGCACGAACAGGCCACGCTGACCCAGGTGACCGAGGCGCGCGCCCGTGCCACCTCGATCAACGTCAGCGCAGCCGATCTGACCGATCCAGCCAAGGTCGCGCAGTATTCTGCCGCGCAGGCGCAGTTGAGCCAGGGTCTTGGGCGTCTGCTCGCGTCGGTCGAGGCCTATCCCGACCTCAAGGCTAACCAGAACTTCCTCGCGCTTCAGAGCCAACTTGAGGGGACCGAGAACCGCATCACCGTGGCCCGCAAGGATTACAACGAGGCGGTCCAGTCGTACAACACGCAGATCCGCACATTCCCGGCGATCATCGGGGCCAAGCTGATCTACGGCGCAAAGCCGATGGTGCCGTTCGCTGCGACGACGCCGGGCTCCGAAACCGCGCCGACGGTCGATTTCGGCGCAAGCGCGCCTGCGGCGGCTCCGGCCAACGACAACACCGCGGCGCCCGCCTCCTCCGCTGCCGCGGCACGTTGATCCCCGCGCGGAAAGGCGCGCTACGATGAAGAAACTGATCGCCCTGCTCGGTGCGGTGCTGGCGCTGGTATTTGTCACCGCGCCGGCACTCGCCGCCGCGCCGACGTTCCCCAAGCTTACTGGGCGCGTGGTCGATGATGCGCATCTGCTGTCGGCGGAACAGGCCAGCGCGCTCGATGCCAAGCTCGCCGCGCTCGAGACACAGTCGCAGCGGCAACTGGTGGTGGTTACGGTGCCCGACTTGCAGGGCAACGACATCGCGGAATACGGCTACCAGCTAGGCCGGACCTGGGGCATCGGCGACAAGACCCGCGACGACGGCGCGCTGCTGATCGTTGCGCCGACCGAGCACAAGGTGCGGATCGAGGCGGGGTACGGGCTCGAAGGGATTATCACCGACGCGTTGTCGAGCGTGATTATCCAGACCCAGATCGTGCCCAGGTTCAAGGCCGGTGATTATCCCGGGGGGATTGCCGCGGGCACCGATGCGCTGATTTCACAGCTCCAGTTGCCCGCCGATCAGGCACGCCAGATTGCCGCGCAGGCTCAACCCGCAGCGCAAAAGCAGTCGAGCGGGATCAACGTCCAGACGATTATCTGGCTGTTGTTCTTCTTTTTCTTCTTTGTCCTCCCGATACTGCGGCGGATGCGCGGCGGCGCACGGCGGTATGGCGGGATGGGTCCCGTGATGATCTGGCCAGGCGGCTTCGGGGGCGGAGGCGGCGGTTTTGGCGGCGGCGGCGGTTTTGGCGGCGGCGGCGGCTTTTCGGGCGGTGGCGGCGGCTTCGGCGGTGGCGGCGCTTCCGGTGGCTGGTAGACCGAGGATGGCACGATGACCCGCTTCGCCGAATTGACCGATCCCGAGCGCGACCGGATAACCGCCGCGGTGGCGAGCGCCGAGGGGCGCTCCGCCGGAGAGATCGTCACGATCCTGACCCGGCGCTCGGACGGGTACAGCGACATTGCGCTGGCCTGGGCCGCGCTGATCGCCTTTCTGGCTTTGCTGATGCTCGCCTACGCTCCCCACTTCTGGTTGAGCTTGGTCGACCGCGTGACCGGCGAATGGGCCAACGATTGGACGCCGCGTGAGGTCTTTGCGATCGCCGGGATCGCCGCGATGGTGAAGTTCGCGGGGATGCTCGTGCTCCAGCTGTGGCCTCCGCTCAAGTTCGCGCTGGTTCCCGGGCCGATCCGTTCGGCGCGGGTTCGGGCGCGGGCAGTCGCCGCGTTCAAGATCGGGGCGGAACGCCGCACCCACGGGCGCACGGGGATCCTGATCTATCTCTCGCTCGACGAACGCCGCGCCGAGATCGTCGCCGACGAAGCCATCGCCGGCAAAGTCGCGCCCGAGGTCTGGGGCGATGCGATGGCCGCAATGCTTGCCGAGATCCGCAAAGGCCGGATCGCCGATGGCATGATTGCCGCGGTCGATCGCGTCGGTGCGGTGCTGGCCGATCATCTTCCGCGCGCCGAGGACGACGTCAACGAGCTCCCCGATCGGCTGATCGAGGTCTGATGCCCGGCGACGCTGTGCTGCCCGAAGAGATCGTCTGGCAGGGCAAGTTCATCACCGCCAAGCGCCGGGGCAAGTGGGAATACGTCGGTCGTGCCCGCGGCATCCGTGCCGCCGTGATCCTGGCGATTGACGATGAGGACTACGTCGTGCTGGTCGAGCAATACCGCGTACCGCTTGGCGCGCGGTGCATCGAACTGCCAGCCGGACTGGTCGGCGATCACGATGCGGGCGAAGATGTGACGCTGGCCGCGGGGCGCGAGCTCGAGGAGGAAACGGGCTACCGCGCCGCGCGGATCGACGTCATCGGCGAGTTCTATTCCTCGCCCGGCATGGTCAGCGAAAGCTACACTTTGGTGCGGGCATCGGGACTTACGCAAATATCACGCGGCGGCGGGGTGGACGGCGAGGATATCACCGTCCATCGTGTGCCCCTGAGCGGGCTGGTGGCTTTCATTGCCGAACGGCGCGCCAATGGGGATGCGATCGATGGCAAGCTGCTGATGCTGCTTGGTCCGGAAATCTTGAGAGGATGAGAGCGGATGAGCGGACGGGTTGCAGGCAAGAAGGCGCTGATCACTGGCGGGGCGCAGGGCCTTGGCGCGGCCACCGGCATGCGCCTGGCCGAAGAAGGCGCGCAGGTTCTCCTCACCGATCTCAACCTGGCGGGCGCGCAGTCGCAAGCTGAAGCGATCAACGCCAAATGCGGTGCGGGCACCGCTTTCGCGGTCCACCACGACGTCACCCGCGAAGATAGCTGGGCCGACGCGGTCGCCGCTGCGGCCGAGCACATGGGCGGGCTGTCGGTGCTGGTGAACAACGCCGGGATCGGGGTGCGCGGCAATATCGAGACCTGCACGCTGGAGGAATGGCACCGCGGGTTCGCGGTCAACGTCGACGGGGTGTTCCTGGGCTGCAAGCTCTCGATGCCGCTGCTCAAGGACAACCAGCCGGGCTCGATCGTCAATCTCTCGTCGATCGCCGGACTGATCGCGTCGGACACGATGCCGGGCTACAACGCAAGCAAGGCGGCGGTGTGGATGATGTCCAAATCGGTCGCGCTGTACTGCGCCAAGATGGGCTGGGACATCCGTTGCAACTCGGTCCACCCGACGTTTATCGACACCCCGATCCTCGACGGCATGGTAGCGGCCAGCGGCAAGGAAAAGTCGGTGATCATGGAAAAGTTGGCGCGCCAGATTCCGCTCAAGCGCGTTGGCCACCCCAGCGATATCGCCAACGGCGTGCTCTACCTCGCCAGCGACGAGAGCCGCTATATGACCGGCGCCGAGCTCAAGCTCGACGGCGGCATTTCCGCGATGTGAGGCACGCATGACCGATCTTCACTCCGCCACCCTCGTCACCGATCTGCCCCGGATCAACGCCCGCGAACAGGGCGATGCGATCGCCTATCACTTCGAAGGCGAGGACATCACGTTCGCCGAATTCGACCGTCGCAGCGACCAGGTCGCCAATGGCCTGATCGCGCTCGGAGTGAAGCCCGGTGACCGTGTCGCGACGCTGGCCAAGAATAGCGCGGCGTTCTTCGAAATCATGCTCGGCACGATGAAGGCTGGTGCGGTGATCGTGCCGGTCAACTGGAAGCTAGCCCCGCCCGAAGTCGCCTGGATCACGGACGATTGCGAGGCCGAAGTGCTTTTCCTCGGCCCCGAATTCATCGATATGCTCGCGCGCTGCCGATCCGACATACCCCGGCTGCGCCATGTTATCGGCATCGAGCAGGCGCTGGAAGGCAACCCCGCCTATCCCGCCTGGCGCGATGCCCAGGCGGCGACCATGCCCGCCGCTCCGCCCGCAACTGTCCTCGACGGCATCCTCCAGCTTTATACCTCGGGTACCACCGGGCGGCCCAAGGGCGTTGTGCTTGCCCACCGCGCGCTGCTGCGCCCCGATGTCGACCGGACCCCTGGCGTGCGGCCCGAATGGATGGAGTGGGAGCGATCCGACGTCAGCCTTATCGCCATGCCCAATTTCCACATCAGCGGCGCCGGATACGGCATCCAGTCGCTCAGCGGCGGGGCCAAGGGCGTAATCATGCGCGAGTTCGATCCGCACAGTGTGCTTGACGTGATCGAGAAATTCTCGATCTCGAAACTGTTCCTGGTTCCCGCCGCGATCCAGATTTGCGTCAACCATCCGCGCGCGCGCGAGATCGACTATTCGCGGCTCAAGTACATGGGCTACGGCGCCTCGCCGATTCCCCTCGAACTGCTCCGCACCGCGATCGACGTGTTCAAGTGCGGGTTCATCCAGGCCTACGGCATGACCGAGACCAGCGGCACAATCTCGTCACTCGCGCCCGAGGATCACGATCCGGCGGGCAACAGGCGGATGCGCTCGGTCGGCAAGCCGCTGCCGGGGGTGGAGATGAAAGTGTTCGCGCCCGATGGCCGCACCTGCGGCGCCGACGAGATCGGTGAGATCGCGATCCGCGCCTCGGCCAACATGAACGAGTACTGGAAGCGCCCTGACGCCACCGCCGAAACGGTCGACAAGGACGGCTGGCTGCGCACCGGCGATGCCGGCTATAAGGACGCCGACGGCTATTTCTACATGCACGACCGGCTCAAGGACATGATCATCTCGGGCGGCGAAAACGTCTATCCCGCCGAGGTCGAAAACGCGATCTACGGCCATCCCGCGGTTGCGGACGTGGCGGTAATCGGAGTGCCCGATGCCAAGTGGGGCGAGGCGGTGAAGGCGTTCATCGTCCTGCACGAAGGTGCCGAGGCCGACGAATCATCGATCATCGCATGGGCGCGCGAACGCATCGCGGCGTTCAAGAGCCCCAAGTCGGTCGACTTCATCGCCGCGATGCCGCGCAATCCTTCGGGCAAGATTCTCCGCCGCGAACTGCGCGCGCCTTACTGGGAAGGCATGGACCGCCAGATCGCATGATTGGTTAGGCTGTCCAGTTGCGCGCCTCGCCGGTGACTTGACCTTGGGTGCCGACGGGCTCGGCGCTGCCGTCCGTCAGAAACGCGATGAGCGCGGAGTCCGCCGGATCGACCGCGGCGAGCGTGCGGGCGCCAGCGGGGGAGGTGCGCGCCACGACAACCCCGCCGCGCGGCGCGCCATCGCGGTTGTAGAACACGGTATAGGTCTCGATCGTCGCCGGGCCGCGGTAGTCCTCGTCGAGCGCGGGGATCGCCCCGCGAGCGGCGTCCGCTTCCGCCTGATAGTCGTAACTTGCGGGCAACCTCGCCCCGGCAACCGGATCGCGCGCCAGGACGATGCAATGATTGTCGGTGGCGAATCCCCCGTTCGCAAACAGGAAACCGCGCCTCCCCTCGCCGCGCAACCGTTCGACCATCGCGCAGACGGCGTGGCTCATGTAGTTGGCGATCGGCCCCCCGCCGAAGGTCAAGCCGCCAAACACCGTGATCGGGTGCGAAGCGTCCCACCCCAACACCCGCCGCGCCATCTTGGGCACGCAGGGGAAGCAGCTGTAGAGTTCGGCAAAATCGAATTCGTCCGCGCCCAGCCCGTTCAGCACCAGCGTCCTGCGGATCGCGGTTTCCATTGAAGTGCTGTAGTCGAAGCGGTCGCGCGCGAGGATGTCCGCCGGCTCCTTTGCCGCCGCGCCCGCGCCGATGTGGATCAGCTTGCTGTCATGCACGCCGCGGCGGCGCGCCTCTGCAAGGCTCGCGACGATGAATCCCGCCCCTTGGTTGACCGAACTGTTGGCGACCATGAGCTTGGCGTAGGGGAACGCGATGGGACGGTTGGCGGGGGAAAGTTCCAGTACTTCGGCCGCGCTCACCGCGCGCTTGATCCATGCGCCGCTGCTGTCGTTGGCAGCGACCTGCGACATTCCCGACCAGATCGCGGCGCTTTCCGCCTGGCCCTCGGCAAGCGTTTGACCCCACGCCGCGCGCGCGGCGTTCTCGTAAAGCGGATAGACATCGACCGGGGCGGCGAGGCCGAAGCGCTGTGCATAGGTCGGCTCGCGAATGCTGGCGGCGTTGCGGATCGCGGCGTAACTGGTGTCGGCGGCGCGGGCGCGTGCCGCCGCTGTCCGCAGCGCCTCAGCCCCGGACACCGCGGCGAGGCGGATTTCCCCCGCGGCAATCGCGTTGGCCGCCTCGTTGAGGAAACGGATCGGAGTGTCGCCATGCGGCGCGGGCGACTGCACCTGCAGCCGCGGCACCGCGCCGATCCCCGTCGCTACCGCGCCCGTCACCGGATTGAGCGCGCGGAAGCTGATCTGGTCGACGATCGCGAGCGAATCGACCTCGCTTAGCAGCGCGACACCCGCGTCGATTTCCGCCCGGCGCAGCGCCTCGATCATCAACGCGGGGGGATCGAGCCCATCGCGCGGATCGGCGGGACGGTCGTTGATCTGGCCCACGCCGATGATGACCGGCATACGTTCAGGGTCGTTGCTCATGCTTGCCTTGGCTCCATCGCTGCCGCACTGCTGTGGCACAGCGGGGCTGCCCGCGCCAAGACAAGAGGGGACCAGATGTCGCTACCGTTTTCGCTTGCCGGACGCACAGCTCTGATCTCGGGCGCATCGTCGGGGCTCGGCGCGGGGTTTGCTCGGCTTTATGCCGAGGCGGGTGCGAATGTCGTGCTTGGGGCGCGGCGCACTGATGCGACGGGCGCGCTGGCACGCGAGATCGGCACCCAGGCGCTCGCAGTGCCGCTCGACGTGACCGACGCCGCTTCGGTCGTCGCGGCGTTCGATGCTGCCGAGGCGCGGTTCGGACGGGTCGATACGGTCGTCGCCAACGCCGGGATCGCTGCGACCGGCCGTTCGACCGAAGTCGCCCCCGATGACATCGCCCGGGTCATGGCGACCAACTTCACCGGGGTCTATCTGCTCGCGCGGGAGGGCGCCAAGCGGATGATCGCCAGCGGCAGCCGCGAGCGGGAGGACGGGCGGATCATCCTGATCGGTTCGATCACCGCACTGCTGGGGTTTTCGGGCGATGCCGCCTATGCCGCGAGCAAGGCCGCGGTGGCCAAGCTGGGCCGCGATTTCGCGCGCGAGTGGGCGCGCCAGGGGGTCAACGTCAATACGATCCAGCCCGGCTATATCCACACCGAGATCAATGCCGATTGGTACGCCACTCCGGGCGGAGCCGCGCATATCCAGAGCTTCCCGCGCAAACGCCTGCAAACCGCCGGATCGCTCGACGCGATGATGCTGTTTCTGGCAAGCGATGCCTCGCGCAGCGTCACGGGTGGAATCTTCACCGTCGACGACGGCCAATCGCTCTAGCAGGCCCGATTTTGTGAGCGACGATTTCCAAGCCGATAGGCACCCTCATCGGCGCCGAGATCCGCTCAGCGGGCGGCACGTCCTGGTCTCGCCCCAGCGCGGCCAGCGCCCGTGGCTCGGCGCGAACGAAGCCTTCGATACCGGAGCCGCGGTCCACCATGATCCCGCGTGCTACTTATGTCCGGGCAATCTGCGCGCGGCGGGCACGCGCAATCCCGAGTATCCCGGCACGTTCGTGTTCGACAACGATTTTTCGGCGGTGATGCCGGAAACGCCCGCGCCTCCTGCCGCGGACCGGTTGTTCGTTGCCGAGCGGGCCACCGGCGCGGCGCGCGTGATCTGCTTCTCACCCGACCACGGCGCGACGCTGCCCGAACTTTCGCCCGAAGCAGCGCGCGCAGTGATCGAGGCGTGGTGCGACCAATCGGCCGAGCTTGGCGCGCGCTATCCCTCGGTCCAGGTGTTCGAGAACAAGGGCGAGATGATGGGCTGTTCGAACCCGCATCCCCACGGCCAGATCTGGGCGACGGACTTCGTGCCCGATGAACTCGCGCGCGAAGACGCGGCCCAGCGCGGTTGGCTCGCGGCGCACGGCGAGGTGCTCCTCGCCGAAGTTGCCGAACGCGAGGCCGGGGGCGAACGCGAGGTCGTGGCCAACGCGGACTGGTTGGCGATCGTGCCTTATTGGGCAAGCTGGCCGTTCGAGACGCTGCTGCTCCCGCGCTTCGACGTTGCCCGCCTGTCCGGACTTGGCCCGAACCAGCGCGCGTCGCTGAGCGAGATCGTCCAGGCGCTGACCACGCGCTATGACAACTTGTTCGAAACAAGCTTTCCCTATTCGATGGGCTGGCACGGCGCGCCGTTCGGCGGCGACGCGCGCGGGTGGCGGCTTCATGCGCATTTCTATCCGCCGCTGCTGCGATCGGCCGCGGTGCGCAAGTTCATGGTGGGGTTCGAGATGCTCGCCGAAGCGCAGCGCGATATCACGCCCGAACAAGCCGCGGCCCGGCTGCGCGCGGTAAGCCCGGTGCATTACAAGCGGCGTCCGCGTTGAACGCCGCGCGCGCCGCCGCCGCCTATCGCCGGCAGTTCGGGAGCGAACCCGCGCTGCTCGTCCGCGCCCCGGGGCGGGTCAATCTGATCGGCGAACACACCGATTATAACGACGGCTTTGTCCTGCCCTGCGCGATCGATCGCGACACAGTGGTCGCCGCGGGCCTGGCGGACGATGGCCGCTTGCGCTCGGTGGCTGCGGATTTCGCGGGTGAAGACGACGACTGCAACATGAGCTCGGGCTTTGCCGCGGCACGGCACGGGTGGGCCGACTATGTGCGGGGGGTCGCCGCGGTGCTGTGCGAAGCGGGGTTGGCGCCCGGCGGAGCGCGGCTGGCGATTGCCGGAAATGTACCACTGGGTTCAGGGCTTTCATCATCGGCTTCGCTCGAGATCGCAGTCGGGAGCGCGCTGGCACGGCTTGGGGGATCCGAGATCGATCCCGACAGGCTCGCCCAACTCGCCCAGCGCGCCGAGAACGAGCATGTCGGCTGCCAGTGCGGAATCATGGATCAGATGATCGCGGCGCGCGGCATTGCCGGACATGCTTTGCTGATCGACTGCCGGTCACTCGTTTGCCGCGCCGTTCCGCTCCCCTCCGACGCCGCAGTGATCATCGCCCATTCGGGAGTGCGCCACGCCCACGCGGGCGGCGAATACAACGATCGCCGGCGCCAGTGTGAAGACGCCGCGCGCCATTTCGGCGTAGCCGCGCTGCGCGACCTTGACCTGACTACCCTCGAACGCGGGGGCGCAGGGCTAGACCCGGTCGTCTTGCGCCGGGCTCGGCACGTCGTCACCGAAAACGCCCGCGCTCTGGCCGCAGCGGACGCCCTCGCCGCCGGCGACTTGCCGGCAATGGGAGAGTTGATGGCAGCGTCGCACCTCTCGATGCGCGACGATTTCGAAATAACTGTCCCCGCGGTCGACGAGCTGGTTGCGGTGATGCAGGCGGCGATCGGTCCGGCTGGCGGCGCGCGGATGACCGGCGGCGGCTTCGGCGGATGCGCTGTCGGACTGGTGCCGCGAGACCGCGCCGACGCGGTCTGCAACGCGATAGCGCAGGGCTACCGCGCGCCCGACGGCAGCGCTGCCGAAGTGTTCGTTTGCAGCGCGACCGGCGGCGTCAGCTTGGCATGACGACTATTCGCCGGGGGGCATCGGCGAACCGATCGGGCGCGGCCGCTTGAGGAAAAATGCCAGCGGGGCGATCGACAGCAGAACCCAGAACAACATGAAGAAATTGTCGAGGTAGGCGATGAACGCCGCTTGGCGTGTCACTTCGCCGTTGAGCATCGCCATCGCCGCATCGCCGTAAGGTCCCAATTGCCCCGCGACCAGCGAGGGATCGACTGCCGGAACACTGTAGGACGTCACGTTGGCGGCGATATCGGCGTGGCTGATCTGGAGGTTGCGCGACAGTGTCGTGACGATCGCAGATATCCCGAAGCTTCCCCCCAGGTTGCGCGCCAAGGTCATCAGCGTGGTTCCATCGGTACGGAAGTTCGGTGCGAGCGTGGAAAACGCGATCATGTTGACCGGGACGAAGATGAACCCCAGCCCCAACCCCTGGATGAAGGCCGAGACCACGATGAGGTGCGAATCCATATCGAGCGACCACGTCGTCATCAGCCACATCGATCCTGCAGCAAGCAGATAACCAGCGGTAATCAGGTAGCGCACGTCAGCCTGCCGCATGATCCGGTTGGTGATCGCCATGGTCACCATCACCCCGATCCCGCGCGGCGCCATCAGCATTCCGGTCGTCATTACGCTGTAGCCGTAGACCGACTGGTACATCGTCGGCAGTACCGAGGAGAGCGCGACGTTGGCGACCCCAAGGATGACCATGAACGCAAGGCCGCCGATGAAGTTGCGGTTGCGGACCATCGCTCCCTGGAACAGCGGATGCGCGACATCGCGGGTATGCACCGCGAAAATCCAGAACGCGCAGATCGCGACGAGGATTTCGACCACGCTTTCGGTCGAATCGAACCAGTCGTTCTGGTTGCCGCGATCGAGGAGCAGTTGCAGCCCGACCAAGCCGAGTGCGAGCATCGCTGCGCCGAAGATGTCCAGCTGGCGGCGGGTGATCATGCGCGACGGCATCCGCCACCACAGGATTGCCAGCGCCGGAATGCCAATCGGCACATTGACGAAAAATACCCAGCGCCAATTGAGGTTATCGGTCAGAAATCCGCCGATGAACGGGCCGCTGATCGGTCCGATCATGACCACCAGCCCCCAGATCGACATGGCTCGCGCCTGCCGGCTTGGCGCGTTGAGATCGAACATCGCGGTCTGCGACATCGGCCCGATGAACGCCGACGCGATCCCCTGCAGCGCGCGGAAGAGGACCATCTCGGTCAGCGATGTCGCGGCCCCGCAGAGCATCGAGGACAGCACGAACATCAGCGAGGCGCCAATGAACAAGTTGCGCGATCCGATCCGGTCGGACAGCCAGCCAGTCAGCGGCAGCACCAGCACCCCGGCGATGATGTAGCTGGTCACCACCCACGAAATCGACTCCGGAGTGGCCCCCAGCGCCGCGCGCATATTGGGCAAGGCGACGTTGGCGATCGTCAAATCGAGGAACTGCATGACCGAAACCGCCATGACCGCGCCCATCAACAGACCGGTGTTGCGCGACGGCAGCAGCGGGACATCTTGTGCGGGTTGCTCGCCCGCGCTGGCGGCCGCGTCAGCCGCCGGTGTCGATGCGGACATAGGTCGACAATCCGGCGATCAGCGGGCGCGGTGATGTTTGATCGATGGCAATCCGGACCGATATGCGCTGGGTAACCTTAACCCAGTTCCCGTTCGCGTTCTGCGCCGGCAAGATCGAGAATTCGGATCCCGTCCCCGCGCCGATACTGGCGACATGGCCGCGCAAGTGGACCCCGGGATAGGCATCGAACCACAGCTCGGCCGGCTGGCCGACGCGCATGTTGGCTAGCTCGGTTTCCTTGAAATTCGCTTCCACCCAACTTTGTCCGTTGGCCACGATGCTGACCGCGGGCAGGCCTTGGGTCATCATCTGTCCGACCAGCAGCCGGTCCGCCTGGCTGATTACGCCGCCGATGGGCGCGCGAATTTCGGTCTTGCCGAAATCGTAGTTGGCTTTGCGCTTCTGGACCTGGCCGGCCAGGACCGCCGGATCGACACCCGGTGCGGCCGGGGCGGTGGCGAGCGCGGCGCGGGCCTTGGCCTGCGCACCCTCGGCATTGGCGAGCTGGCCGCGTGCCGCCGCGAGCGCCTGGACGACTGCGTCGATCCGCGCACGCGTAGAGAACCCCCGCGCCATCAGCGCCGCCTCACGATTATACTGGCCTTGCGCGTAATTGACGCTGGCGCGGGCGGTGGCGATATCAGCGGCCTTGGTCGATAGATCGGTCTCCATCCCGACGACCCGCACTTGTGCGGCGGCGATCGAGGCATCGGCCTGCGCCATGGAAATCCGATACGGCTCGGGGTCGATCCGGAACAACAGATCGCCCTGGTGGACGATCTGGTTCTCCTTGACGCCGACTTCGACCAGGCGCCCGCTGACTTCGGCGCTGACCGAGACTTTGTCCTGCTGGACATAGGCATTGTCGGTCGAAACGTAATGATCGTTGGCGCGGTAATAAATAAGAACGCCGGCGATCAAAATCGCGGGTAGCGAAAGCATCAGGAGCAGCCGCCCCCAGCGTCGGGGCTTGCGCACGACGACGGTCTCGCCGGGCGCGTCGGCTGCGGGAGCGTCGGCTGCGGTCGCGGAGGTCGCTGCAGCGGTATCGATACGCGGATCGCCCTCAGCCATGCGCCACCAGATCGTCCGGCGGGCGAGAGACATTCTGGCGCGACAGGTTCTGGCGGATACGCTCAAGCGACGAACGCAACCGGGCACGATCGTCGCCGCCGATCCCGTCAAGCGCTTCGGCGATCATCGTCTCGGCGAACGGTCGCAGTTGCCCGAGCAGTTCTTCCGCCTTGGCCGTCAGAAACAGGCGCCAGGATCGACGATCGGCTGGATCGGCACGGCGTTCGACCAGATCGGCTTCCTGGAGACGATCGACCATCCTGCACACTGTAATCGGCTCCACCTCGAGCAGATCGGCCAGCCCGCCCTGGTTGATGCCCTCGTTGCGGCGCAGCACGGTGAGCACTTGCCATTGCGGCCGGGTCACGCCGATCCCGCGCGCGCGGGAATCGAATTCGCGCCGCATGAGCCGCGAAACATCCGTCAGGACCGAGGCAATATTTTCTTCCATTGCTGGAACGATATATAATTATGCTTACAATCGTCAAGGTTATCTTTGCTTTGCGAATGTGCCCGCGGCAAAAAGTATCGGCAGGCTGACTTTGCTCCACCGGCATAGAGCCGCTATCGCCGAGGTTCAGCCAGCCCGGTTGCAACCCCTGCGGAGAGCCACGTGAGCGACAGCGCGCGAAACGCCCTGACCCATCTCCAGCGGCTCGAGGCCGAGGCGATCCACATCATGCGCGAAGTCGTGGCCGAGGCAGACAAGCCGGTCATGCTCTATTCGGTCGGCAAGGACAGCGCGGTGATGCTGCATCTGGCGGGCAAGGCGTTTTATCCCTCGCCCCCGCCCTTTCCGCTGCTCCACGTCGATACGACGTGGAAGTTCCAGGCGATGTACGCCTTGCGGGAAAAAGCAGCGCAGGGCGCCCGGATGGAGCTGCTCGTCCACCGGAACCCCGAGGCGATCGCGCGCGGGATCAACCCGTTCGATCACGGCGCCCTCCACACCGACATATGGAAGACCGAGGGGCTCAAGCAAGCACTCGACCAGCACGGCTTCGATGCCGCGTTCGGCGGCGCGCGGCGCGATGAGGAGAAGAGCCGCGCCAAGGAACGCATCTTCAGCTTTCGCACGGCGTCGCATGGCTGGGACCCCAAGAACCAGCGGCCCGAGCTGTGGAATCTTTACAATGCGCGCAAGAACAAGGGCGAAAGCATCCGTGTCTTCCCGATCTCGAACTGGACCGAGCTCGATGTCTGGCAGTACATCCAACTCGAGGGTATCGAGATTGTCCCGCTCTACTTCGCGGCGCCGCGCCCAACGGTAATGCGCGACGGAATGCTGCTGATGGTCGATGACGACCGCTTCCCGCTTGCGCCCGGCGAAGTGCCGGTGATGCGATCGATCCGGTTCCGGACACTGGGCTGCTATCCGCTGACCGGCGCGGTCGAAAGCACCGCCGGAACCTTAAGCGAAGTCATTCAGGAGACGCTCCTCACCACCACCAGCGAACGCCAGGGCCGGGCCATCGACAAGGACGCGGGCGGTGCGGGGATGGAAGTCAAGAAACAGCAGGGGTACTTCTGATGGCTGACGCCATTCCCGGTTACGTGACCGAAACCCTTATCGCCGAGGATATCGACGCCTATCTCGCCCAGCACCAGCACAAGACGATGCTGCGGTTCATCACTTGCGGCAGTGTCGACGATGGCAAGTCCACGCTGATCGGGCGACTCCTTTACGACAGCCAGATGATCTTCGAGGACCAGCTCGACGCGCTGGCCGCGGATTCGAAGCGCATCGGCACGCAAGGGCAGGAAATCGACTTCGCACTCCTCGTTGACGGGCTCGCGGCCGAGCGCGAACAGGGCATCACAATCGACGTCGCCTACCGGTTCTTCAACACCGAACGGCGAAAGTTCATTGTCGCCGATTGCCCCGGGCATGAGCAGTATACGCGCAACATGATCACCGGGGCGAGTACCGCGGACCTAGCAGTGATCCTGATCGATGCGCGCAAGGGCGTGCTCGTCCAGACCCGGCGGCACAGCTACCTCTGCCACCTGATCGGCATTCGCAACATCGTCCTCGCGATCAACAAGATGGACCTGGTCGGATACGACCACGATGTGTTCGACGCGATAGTGTCCGAATATGCGTCATTCGCGCGCAAAATCGGGATCGAAACGTTTACCGCTCTGCCGATCTCCGGGTTCAAGGGCGACAACATCACCTCTGCGCCCAGTCCCAACACGCCGTGGTACACCGGCCCAAGCCTGATCGAACATCTCGAAACCGTCGAGGTGCTCACTTCCGCCGACGCGGCCGGGCCGTTTCGCCTGCCCGTCCAGTGGGTCAATCGTCCCAACCTCGATTTCCGCGGGTATTGCGGACTGATCGCCGCGGGATCGATCAAGCCCGGCGACGCGGTGCGGGTGCTGCCCTCGGGCAAAGTCAGTTTGGTCACGCGCATCGTCACGCGCGATGGCGATCTCGGCCAAGCTGCGGCGGGCCAGTCGGTCACGCTATGCCTGGCCGACGAGATTGACTGTTCGCGCGGCAATGTCATAGCCGCGGCAGAAGCCCCGCCCGAAACCGCCGATCAGTTCGAGGCGGCGCTTGTTTGGCTGGCCGATGAAGCACTGATCCCCGGCCGCGCGTACTGGCTCAAGCTTGCCACGCAGACCGTTTCGGCAACGACCCAGGCGCCCAAGTACGAAATCAACGTGAATACGCTCGAAAGGCTCGCCGCCAAGACGCTCGCGCTCAATGCGATCGGGGTCGTGGAACTGACTACCGACAAGCCGATCGTGTTCGAACCGTACGCCGCCAACCGCACGCTGGGCGGGTTCATCCTGATCGACAAGCTGACCAATGCCACGGTTGCTGCGGGCATGATCCACTTCAGCCTGCGCCGAGCCCAGAACGTCCACTGGCAGCCCACCGACATCGCCCGTGCCGATCACGCCGCACTCAAGAACCAGGCGCCGCGGGTGCTGTGGTTCACCGGTCTTTCCGGCTCGGGCAAATCGACTATCGCCAACGAGGTCGAAAAAGCCCTGAACCTGATGAACCGCCACACCTTTCTGCTCGATGGTGACAATGTGCGCCACGGCCTCAACAAGGACCTCGGATTCACCGAAACCGATCGGATCGAAAATATCCGCCGGGTGGGAGAAGTGGCGAAGCTGATGACCGACGCCGGCCTGATCGTCCTGACCGCGTTCATCTCGCCGTTCCGGGCCGAGCGCGACATGGTCCGGGCGATGCTACCCGAGGGCGAATTCGTCGAAATCTTTGTCGACACCCCGCTGGCGGTGGCCGAGACGCGCGACGTCAAAGGTTTGTACAAGAAAGCCCGCAGCGGTCAGCTCAAGAACTTTACCGGGATCGACAGTCCGTACGAGCCGCCGCTGAACCCCGACATTCGCGTCAACACGGTCGAGATGACCGCAGCCGAAGCCGCTGCGCACATCGTTCGCCAGATCATGCCGCTCAAGTGAACGTGTCGGACGCCGAACTTGCCGCGAACCTGGCCGAGGCTGCGGGCCGGCTGCTGCTCGACATCCGCGCCGCCGGAGAGCTGACGGGCAAGGCGCTCGGCGCCGCGGGCGATCGGGCAGCCAATGCCTATCTCGTCCAGGCTTTGCGCGATGCGCGGCCCGGCGATGGGCTACTGTCGGAAGAGGAACGCGACGATGCCGCCCGCCTCGCGATGAGCCGGGTATGGATCATCGACCCCGTCGACGGTACCCGCGAATATGGCGAGGGGCGCAGCGATTGGGCGGTGCACGTTGCGCTGGCGGTGGGCGGAATTGCCAGCGTCGGCGCGGTGGCGTTGCCCGCGCTCGGCACCGTGCTTCGTTCGGATCGGCCCGGTCAGCTTGCCCCGGCGCGCGAGCGCGCCCGCATGGTGGTGAGCCGAACGCGTCCTGCCGCCGAAGCGATCTACCTCGCCGAAGCCATCGGCGCACAGCTCATTCCGATGGGCAGCGCCGGTGCCAAGGCGATGGCGATCGTCCGCGGCGAGGCCGAAATCTATCTCCACACCGGCGGTCAATACGAATGGGACAGCTGCGCCCCGGTCGCGGTTGCCGCAGCGCACGGTCTCCACGTCAGCCGCGCCGACGGAACCCCGCTGCGCTATAACCAGCGCGACACGTACATGCCCGATTTGCTGATCTGCCGCGCCGAATGGGCTGAGCGCACATTGGCCCTCGTTGCGGAAATGGCCGCGAACCGATTGCTAGATTGAAGAGTGTTTGCGCAGGAGGGAGATTTTGCACCGATGCGGCGGACTGCTCCGATTGCTCGGCAGATGGGGCCGTCCAAGAGCGGCTCGGCATTGCTGAGCCGATCCGGGGTCTCGCAGTTATTGCCAAAGCCGTAGTTCGCGCCGCTCGTCGCTCGAGCAAGCCCCATCCACTCGCTTAGTGGGCCAACATCACTCGATCGGAACGGCTTGTTTGGGGAGGACCTTGCCAGCGGTTGGGGATCGCCTACCCTGCATACGAGGGAGATGCCGATGACCGAACCTGACCGATCTGCCGCAGAGTTTGGTGGTCACCCAAAAGCCCTGTATTTCCTCTCTTTTACCGAGCTGTGGGAACGATTTTCGTTTTACGGAATGACCTCTCTGCTGACGCTATACATGATCAAGCAACTGCTGCAGCCGGGTCATGTCGAACATGTTGCGGGGCTGGCGACCTTACGCCACGCATTCGAATTGCGCGCGCCGATGACCGACCTCGCCTTCGCCGCGCTGGTCTATGGCTGGTATTCGGGCTTGGTCTATTTCACGCCGATCCTGGGCGGGTGGATCGCGGATCGGGCGTTGGGAGCTAACCGCACGGTGATCCTTGGCGCGCTGTTGATGAGCGCGGGGCACCTGGCGATGGCATTCGATTTCAGTTTCCTGATCGCGCTGGCCTTGCTGATCCTTGGATCGGGCTGCCTCAAGGGCAATATCTCTGCGCAGGTCGGTGCGCTTTATCCGGCCGAAGCAGAATCGCTGCGCGCACGGGGGTTCACGATATTCTCGACGGGGATCAATATCGGTGCCGCTGCGGGCCCGCTGGTAACCGGGGGCGTTGCGGCGATCTTTGGCTGGCATGCCGGTTTCGGCGTCGCAGCCGGATTGATGTTGCTTGCCCTGGTTACCTATATCGCCGGGCAGCGCTATCTCCCCGCCAGCCGCCCGGTGGGCAACCGCCGTGCGCAGCGCGCCCCGCTTAACGCGGCTGAACGCCGCCGGATATGGGTGCTGTTCGCGGTCATCGCACTGACCATCCCGGCAGAAATTGCCTATCCGATGGTTTGGAGCATCGGGATCGTGTGGATCGATCAACAGGTCAACCTGGCCAGTGCCCTCGGCACCATTCCGGCAAGCTGGTTCAACTCGGTCGATTCGATCGGCAGCATTCTTGCGGCGCCGGTGCTGATTGTGCTCTGGGCGTGGCAGGCGCGGCGCAAGTCCGAACCCGACAGTCTCGGCAAGATCGCCATCGGAATGGTGCTGATCTCGCTAGCGGCGATGGTGCTTGCGGCCGGCAGCGCGCTCTCCCCGGCGCGCGGGCAGGTTGCCGCGGCTTGGGCGCTCGGGGGGTTCCTGGCGATGGGATTGGCGTGGATGTACTATTGGCCAACGTTGCTAGCCCTGGTCAGCCGCGCCGCGCCGCGATCGGTAACAGGAGCGATGATGGGCGCGGCATTTCTTTCCCCATTTATCGCCCACACTGCCGCGGGATGGGTCGGCAGCTTCTATGATCAAATGAGCCCGGCCACTTTCTGGACGATGGATGCCGGGATTGCTGCGCTAGGTGCAGCGCTCGTGTTCGCGCTGCGTGGCCCGCTCGGCCGGGTTCTCAACCAGCCGTTGGAGGCAAGCCAAGTGAACCTCTCCAATGGCTAAAGCAGGGATGGAACGACTGACCGATGCAACCTTGGCGCATGAAGAAATCCATGAACGCGTCGCCCGGCTTGAACTGATCGACAGCCGGCTGCGCTGGCTGTCGTCGTGGATCATTCACAATGCCAACCATCTGCGCGAAAGCCGCGACGGGCTGAAAGTCGGCGGGCACCAGGCCAGTTGCTCATCAATATCGACGATCATGACCGCGCTCTATTTTCACGCCCTCCGGCCGCAGGACCGGGTGGCGGTAAAGCCACATGCCGGGCCCGTGCTACACGCGATCCACTATTTGCTGGGCAACCAGTCGCTTGAGCAGTTGCAGGCATTTCGCGGGCTCGGCGGCGCGCAGAGTTATCCATCGCGCACCAAGGACAAGATTCCGGTCGATTTCTCCACCGGCTCGGTCGGGCTTGGCGTCGCGATAACCGCCTTCGCCAGCCTCGTTCAGGATTATCTGATCGCGCACGGCCAGATGGCCCAGACCGAGGCCGGGCGAATGATCGCGCTGATGGGCGATGCCGAACTGGACGAGGGCAACATCTACGAATGCCTGATCGAAGGCTACAAGCACGACATCAGGAACTGCTGGTGGATCGTCGATTATAACCGCCAGTCGCTCGATTCGACCACTGCCGACCGGATGTTCCGCCGGTTTGACGATATCTTCGAAACCTGCGGCTGGCGGGTGCTGACGCTGAAGCACGGCAAGATGCAGCGCGAGGTGTTCAAGCGCCCAGGTGGAACGGCGATCGAGCGGTGGATCGATGATTGTCCCAACGCCGAATATGCGGCGCTGACCTATCAAGGCGGTGCAGCCTGGCGGTTGCGGCTCAGCACCGATCTGGCGGCGGACAAGCTGGCGCTGGCGCTGATTACGAGCATGGATGACACTGCGCTCTCGGCGTTGATGCTCAATCTTGGTGGTCACTGCATCGAGACCTTGCTCGAGGCGTTTGCCGAAGCCGACGACGAGCGCCCGACGATGTTCATTGCCTACACCGTCAAGGGTTATGGCCTGCCGTTCCAGGGGCACAAGGATAACCATGCCGGGCTGATGAATCCGACCCAGATCGCCTCGCTTCGCGAAAGTCTGGGCATCGCGGAAGGCGAGGAGTGGGAGCCATTTGCCGGACTGGGCGATAACAGCATCGGCGATCTGCAGGCGTTTATCGAGCCGACCCGCGCCGTTCTCGCCCGCGCCGCGCCGCCGGCTGCGGCCATTCCGGTGCCGGACGCTATCGCGGTTCCCGATGGGGCCGAACAATCCACCCAGGCGGCGTTCGGCCGGATCCTGCTCGACGTATCCAAGTCCGGCCACGCCCTGGCCGACCGGATCGTGACCACTTCGCCCGATGTGACCGTATCGACCAACCTCGGCGCATTCGTGAACCAGCGCGGACTGTTCCGGCGGCAGTCGCTCAAGGACATATTTGCGGGGTACAAAATTCCCTCGCCGCAAAAGTGGGCCGGGCATCTGGCCGGACAACACATCGAATTGGGTATCGCCGAAAACAATCTGTTCCTGATGCTCGCCGCGCTCGGGCTGTCCGGCCCCACTTTCGGGCACCGGCTGCTGCCGATCGGCACGGTTTACGATCCGTTTATCGCCCGCGGGCTCGATGCGCTCAACTACGCCTGTTACCAGGATGCGCGCTTCCTGCTGGTGGCGACGCCAGCCGGCCTGACGCTGGGGCCAGAAGGCGGCGCGCATCAATCGATCAACACCCCGCTGATCGGCATGGGCCAACCCGGTCTGACCTATTTCGAACCGACCTATGCCGACGAGCTGGCCTTGCTGATGCACTGGGCGTTCGGCCATATTCAGGCCGACGAAGGCGGATCGGTCTATCTGCGCCTCTCGACCCGATTGCTCGAGCAACCGGCGCGCTCGGATGAGAGCTGGAAAGCCGACGCGTTGCGCGGCGCCTACTGGCTGCACGCGCCCCAGGCGGGGAGCCGGTTGGCGATCGCCTATGTCGGCGCGATTGCACCCGAGGCGCTTACCGCTTGGGAAGTGCTGCGCGAAGACCTGCCTGGGTTGGGGCTGCTCGCGATTACCTCGCCCGACCTGTTGCACCGGGAATGGTCGGCGGCCAATTCCATGCGCGGCGGCGGCAGAAAGCGCCAGCCGAGCCATATCGAGACGCTGCTTACCCCGCTGGCCTCCGATGCCGGCATCGTCACCCTAATCGACGGATCGCCGGCTGCGCTGTCATGGCTTGGCGGGGTCAGAGGTCACCGGGTCAGCCCGTTGGGGATCGACCGGTTCGGTCAGACCGGCGACCTGCCCGACCTCTACCGCACCTACCGGCTGGATCCAGAAGCCGTGTTCGATGCCGCCGCCGAGCTTATTCTCGCGCGGTAATTCCGCGCAACGCAGCGAACCGCGCGATCAACCAGCTGCGGAACGACGCGATTGCCGGATCGGCGAGATCGTCGGCGTGCAGCTTGAGGTAATAACCATAGCCATCCTCGATCACCGCATCGTAGGGCATGACCAGGTGTCCCGCAGCCAGTTCCGCAGCAAAAAGATCAACATCGCCGAGCATGACCCCGCCCGAAGTCATGGCATACTTGGCTGACGCAATGGCCGTATCGAATGCAAGGCCGTCCATCGCCGGCAGACGGATCGCATTGCGCTGGAGGTAATCGCCCCACAGCAGTTCGCGGGGCTGCCCGTCGAGCTTGAGGTGCAGCAATTCCTGCGCCGCCACGAACTGCTCCAGCGACTTGCCCGCGGCTGCAGCGGCAGTTTCGGGTGAGCAAAGGGGCGCAACGCGGACTATCCACAAGAGGTCGGTGATGCGGTCATCGACATTGGGCCGATCGTACACGATCGCCATGTCGAGCTCGGTCGGCGGGAGGCCGGTCACGTTGGCGCTAGACAGGTCGATACGCACTTCAGGATGATCGCAGCGAAATTCGCTGAGCATCGGCATGAACATCTGCTGGAGCAACGAAGGCGGCACATGCAAGCGCATCGCCCGGCCCGGCATACTTTCATCGCGGATGCCGTTCATCGTGCGCTCAATCCGCTCGAGCGACTTGGAGACCACCGCGAGCAACTCTGCGCCGGCCGGGGTCAACGTCAGACGACCTCCGTCGCGCCCGAACAGCTGCTTGCCAAGCAGGCTTTCAAGCGCGCTGACATGGCGGCTCAGCGCGCTTTGTGAAACCGACAGGGTAGCCGCGCCGCCGGTAAAGCTGAGCTGCTTGCCGACTGCCTCAAACGCGCGCAGCGCGTTGAGCGGGAGCCAGCGCCGATTCATGACAGCCTTGTTCGCGATGCGCCGCCCCCCCATGCCGCAGCAGAACTGCGATCACCTGATGTCTGACTATTTGACATAGGGCTATGCCAAAACTCGATTTCGCGTTTGCAGGCTGCTGCATCACTATCCCTCGCATTGCGTTGTGGGGGTGCTGATGTCCGATCTGGCGTGGGCCGCAGACCAATTCGCCGCGCGCCGCGCGGGCCATACCCTGCCGCAAGGTCTCTATCTCGACCGGCGCGCCTACGACTTCGATATGGACGCGATCTTCGGCCTCAGCTGGCAGATGGCCGGGTTCGAATGCGAGCTGCCCAAGCCCGGCAGCTATCTGGCCCTGACCGTGGGCAACTGGCCGGTGCTGATCACTCGCAACCGCGACGGCGAAATAAAGGCTTTCCATAACACCTGCCGTCACCGCGGATCGCAGATTTGCCCGCCGGGAGCCGGTTCGGCCGCACGGCTGGTGTGCCCCTACCACCGCTGGACGTATGATCTCGACGGCGGGCTGCTAGCCGCCGGGCGGATGCCGGACACTTTCAGCAAGGCGGAACACGGCCTGATCCCCGTGGCGTCCCACTGCATCGCCGGGGGCATTTTCATCTGCCTGGCCGAAACCCCGCCGCCGATTGCAGACTTTGCCGCCAAATTCGAAGCCTATGCGGCTCCGCACGATTTCAGGAATGCCAAGCTGGCGGCATCTTCGGTGCTGGTCGACTATGCCAACTGGAAGCTGGTGATGGAAAATGCGCGCGAATGCTATCACTGCGCCACCGGACATCCCGAACTTTCCAAACCGTTTCCCGTCGGCATGTCCAAGCATTTCGACGTGGGCGAAGACGCGCGCAATATCGCCTTCGCGCAGCGGATGGATCAGCTCGGACTGCCCAACACTCCGGTAGAGGGGCACTGGTGGCAGCTGGCGCGGTTTGCCTTGAACGAAGGCTGCAAATCGATTTCGGCGGACGGCCAGCATCTTTCCGCCAAGCTCATGTGCGATGCGAACGGCGGCGATCTTGGTTCGATGCGCTGGGCAATCGATCCGCACTTGTTCGGCCATGCCGCAGCCGATTACGCGATGACGTTCAGCTGCATACCGGTTGGCCCGAGTGAAACGCACGTCGTCACCAAATGGCTGGTGCACAAGGACGCGGTCGAAGGCGTAGACTACCACCTCGACCAGTTGACCGATCTGTGGACCCGCACCAATTTGCAGGACAAACATTTGGCCGAAAACAATCAGGCGGGCATTGTCAGCCCGGGGTATCGGCCCGGGCCTTATTCGGAAGAGGCGGAGATGCTCGCCCAGCGGTTTACCGACTGGTATTGCGACAAGGCGCGTGCATACCTTGGTGCCCATGTCGATTGATCCGCACGCCGGCTACCGGCCGGAAACCCTTGCCGTTGCCTTCGGCTACGATCCGCAGAGCGCATCGGGATCGGTCAAGCCGCCGATCTACATGACCTCGACGTTCGTTTACCCCTCGGCGCAGCATGCCAAGCACGTCCACGAAGCATTCTTCGATGACACCGGTCCGCTGGCAGGCGCGGCGCAGCATATCTATTCGCGGCTGGGCCATCCCGGGCTCGACATCCTCGAGGCACGCCTGGCTGCGATTGACGGGGCGGAAGCGGCAGTGGCCTATAGCAGCGGCATGGCCGCGCATTCCTCGATCGCGCTGGCGTTCCTGCGCCCGGGCGACAGCGTGCTCCACGGGCGGCCGATCTATGGTGGCGTCGACATGCTCTACAACAACATCATGCCCCAATTCGGCAGCCACGCCGTGGCCTATGTCGATGGCACCGACGAGGCAGGAGTACGCGCGGCAGCCGAACTGGCGATGGCGCACGGCCCGCTCAAGCTGATCATCGCGGAAACGCCCGCAAATCCGACTGCGGCGATCGTCGATGTGGAATTGATGGTTCGCCTGGCCGACGAGATCGGCAAGCGGCAGGGGCATCGTCCCCTGGTCGTTGTCGACAACACCCTGCTCGGCCCGTTTGCGCAGCGTCCGATCGAGTTCGGCGTTGATCTGTGCATTACCTCGCTAACCAAGTATTGCGGCGGCCACAGCGACTTGCTGGCGGGCGGAATAAGCGGGCGGCGCGAGCTGATCGACCTGCTCAGGGCGATGCGCACCACTTGGGGCAATCACCTCGATCCCTACACCGCATGGCTGGTGACGCGCAGCCTCGAATCGGTCCACGTCCGCACCGAACGTGCCATGAGCAATGCCCGCAGCGTGGCGGAATTCCTGCGCGACCACCCCAAGGTGGCCGGGGTCACCTACCTTGGTTTCCTTCCCGCCGGCAGCCGCCAGCGCGCGGTCTACGACCGGCAATGCAAGGCCGCAGGATCGACATTCTCATTCCACCTCCACGGTGGCGAGGCCGAAGCTTTCAGGATGCTTGACCATGTACGATTGCTCAAACTGGCAGTCAGCCTGGGCGGATCGGAAACCCTGATCTGCCATTCGGCAAGTACCACGCACTATGCCCTTACTCCGGAGCAGCGGCGCAGCGGCGGGATCTCCGCGGGCACCATCCGGCTGTCGGTAGGCCTTGAGCATGTCGACGATCTGATCGCGGATCTCGCGCAAGCATTGGAAGCGGTGTAATGGAGCTCAATTTCACCGGTACCGATATTTGCGCGATAAACGGCACGCGCAGCCCGGCCGAAGCGTTTTATGACGTGGTCGTGGTCGGGGCCGGCCCGAGCGGTATCGCGGCCGCGCTCGAAGCGAAGCAGGCCGGTGCGTCAGTTTTGCTGGTCGACGAAAATCCGGTTTCGGGGGCGCTGATGGGCAATGACGTGCCGCTTTATTTCGGCGGCCGGATGACCGCGGCGACGCAGAACAGCGAGCGGATGCTCGAAGCCGTGTTCATGTCGATGCCGGCGCTGGAACTGGCAATGGAAGCGGGCGTCGAGCTGCTTTTGGGAGTTACCGCATGGGGCGTCTACCGCAACGGCCCCGGGGTGCAGAGCCTGCCCGAGCAGGTGGTCGGCCTCGCCGATGCGAAGCGTTCGTGGCTGGTCGGGTTCGGGCGGATCATCCTCGCTACCGGCGCGCGCGATCTGGCGCTGTCCTTCCCCGGCTGGAACCAGCCGGGGGTGATGGGTGCGGCCGCGTTGCAGATGCTTCTAATCCGCTATTCAGCGTTTGCCGGACATCGCGTCCTGATCCTCGGCTCGCACGATCTGGCGCTGGAGACGGCACTGCTGGCGATCGAGCACGGGGTTGAGGTGGCCGGACTTGTCGAAGTACGCCCCACGCCGCAGGGCTCCGGCGAACTGGTTTCTAAGCTCGCCGCGGCGGGGATTTTCGTCCGTTGCGGTACTGCGATCGCCTTGGCCCAAGCGGGAATCAACGGCATCGAAGCGGCGACGCTGACGAGCGGCGAAATCATCGCTTGCGACACGATCTGCACTGCGGTTGGCCTGATCCCTTCGATCGAACTGGTCGATGCGATGCACGGGCCGCTCGAGCTCGATGGGCAGCGCGGCGGCTATGTCCCGCGCGGCGAAGCGAACGTCTCGGCCGTCGGCCTGTGTGCCGGTCTTGCCGGCAGCGGCTTCGATCATGTGCAATATCGGATGGACTGGGTTCGAACGCTGGCCGAAGTCTGCTCACCGGAGACTATCATCTGCCAGTGCGAGGAAGTGACCCGCGCCGATCTATTGGGCGTGCAGCCGCCGAACTACCTCGCCCGGCCACCCGCAATGTGCGCCCGTTCGCTCGGCACGCTGTTGCACGACGGCCCCGCCAACCAGGACCAGATAAAGCGCCTGACCCGCGCGGGCATGGGAGTTTGCCAGGGCCGACGCTGCCGCGATCAGGTGGCGATGCTGCTCGCGCTCGAGGCCGGTCAGCCGTTCGGCACAATCCCGCTCGCCAGCCACCGCGCCCCAGTGCGGCCATTGCCGATGAAGATCCTCGCCGACTGGAACGAACCTGCGGAAATGGAAGCAGCGTGGGACGTCTGGTTCGGCATTCCGACCCAATGGGTCCCGGTTGAAGACGTGGGCACGCCGTATGAGGATGCGCACCGCGCCATGCTTTATACCGGGATGTACGAATGAGCGGTTCGGAAGTCGTCATCGTCGGCGGCGGTGTCACCGGGCTCAGCGCCGGGTGGTGGCTGGCGCGTTCGGGCGTGAAGGTCACCGTGCTCGACAAATTCATCGTCGGATGGGAGGCATCGGGCCGCAATGGTGGCGGCGCCTCGCACTATTCCAGTCCTCTGTTCGATGAGGAGCAACGCCTCTGGCCGCAGATGGACGACCTGCTGGGTTATCCGACCGAGCACCAGAAAGAGCGCATCCTGATCGCGATGACCGAGCGGCAATGGGAGCAGTACCGTTTCGTCGCCCAGCGCCACCAGCGGCTCGCCCACCCCGTAGAAGTGCTCGACGTAAAGCAAGTGCAGGAAGCCGTGCCGCTTGCTGGCGACAATTGCTTCGGCGGGGTCCACTACAAGTTCGGCGGCCACGCCAACCCTCAGCGCAGCGTCCAGGCCTATGCCTGGGCCCTGCAGGATCTTGGCGGCACAATTCTCCAGCACAGCCCGGTTACCGGGTTCGACACCGCTGGCGGCCGGGTTACAGCGGTCAAGACTGCCGAAACGACTTATGGCTGCGATGCGGTGGTGGTCGCTGCGGGACCGCAGATCCCGCAACTGATGGCGCAACTTGGCATCGACGTTCCGCTCGCCGCCGCCCGGGCCGAAATGATCATCACCGAACCCGCACCGATGATGCCGCTGGGCGGAGTCGACGGGCACAAGCTCTACGGCCGCCAGACGATGCGCGGCAATCTTGCCTATGGCGGCGGACCGCATGAATGGGTCGACATGGATGAAGGCGGTCCGGCCGCGCGCCCGTCCACCCCGCTGGCGCGCAACCTTGCGCGGCGTCTGGCCGAACTGCTCCCCAAGGCGGCGCACCTCAATGTCATTCGCAGCTGGGCCGGCTTGATCGAGAATTCGCCCGACGGCCGCCCGATCATCGACCGGCTGACCAGTCCCGATAACGTTGTGGTTGCATCGATGTCGAGTGTTGGCTTCGGGTTGTCGCCGGCCTCGGGTCATGCGATCCGCGACCTTGTGATAGACGGGAAATGCTCTTTCGCCGACATCGACATTCTTAAACTGTCGCGCTTTGCCGGGCTCGGATCCGATTGGCGCGAGCGGCGCGGGTGGATGCCCATTGCATGACCAGGTATTCGGCGCTCGGGCTAGTGCGCGGGGTCTTCAACGGTCAGAGCCATTGGCAGCCCGCTTGGCGCGATCCCGAGCCCAAGGCCAATTACGATATCGTCATCATCGGCGGAGGCGGGCACGGTCTGGCGACGGCCTATTATCTGGCGAGCGTCCATGGCATCCGCAACGTGGTGGTTTTGGAAAAGGGCTGGATCGGTGGGGGCAATACCGGCCGCAACACGACTTTGGTCCGGTCCAATTACCGCCTGCCGCAGCTCCACAACTTCTTCGAATTCGGGCTCAAGATGTGGGAACATCTCAGCGACGAGCTTAACTACAACGTGATGTTTTCGCCGCGCGGTGCGCTGATGCTGGGTCACAGCGATGCCGACATGACGATGCTGGCGCAGCGCGGCGATGCCATGCGGGTCAGCGGCATCGATTCTGAACTGCTCAGCCGGGACCAGGTGGCGAAGCTGGAGCCGTTGCTCGACATGTCGCGTAGCGCGCGGTTTCCGATCGAAGGCGGACTGATCCAGCGCCGCGGCGGGACGGCTCGGCACGATGCGGTGGCCTGGGGCTATGCCCGCGGTGCCGACCGGCTTGGCGTCGACATCATCCAGAAATGCGAAGTTACCGGCTTCGTGCGCGAAGGCGATGCGGTGGTCGGCGTGGAAACCTCGCGCGGGCGGATCGGCGCCGGCCGCGTGGCGATCTGCGTGGCGGGAAACAGCGGCCATGTCGCGGCGATGGCCGGTTTGAAGCTGCCGGTCGAGAGCCAGACCTTGCAGGCGCTGGTCTCCGAAGGGGTCAAGCCGATGATCAACGGCGTGATCATGTCACAGTCGCTCCATTGCTATATCAGCCAGTCGGACAAGGGCGGGATCGTCATGGGCGGCGATCCGGACAACTGGCCGAGCTATGCCCAGCGTGGCCAGCCGATGGTGACCGCGGGGGCTATTGCCCAGGCGATCGCGCTGGTCCCCGCGCTCTCCCGGCTCAGGATGCTGCGCACCTGGGGCGGGGTCACCGACATGAGCTTCGACGGCTCGCCGATCATCGGGACGACCCCGGTGCCGGGCCTCTACCTCAATGGCGGCTGGTGCTATGGCGGCTTCAAGGCGACTCCGGCGTCGGGCTGGACCTACGCCCACACGCTCGCCACAGGCGCCCCGCATGTCCTTAACGCGCCCTTCGATCTGGCCCGCTTCCGCCGCGGTGACACGATCGACGAAAGCGGCGCCGGCCCGATGCCGAACCACCGCTAGGACAAGGGCACCGCCATGATGCTGATTTCCTGCCCCCACTGCGGCCCGCGCGCCCAGGCCGAGTTCACGTATGAGCGCACCGCCGACTCGGTGATCCAGCCGGACGCCGCTCCGGCAGAAGCGATCGAGCATCTGATCGCCCGCGCCAACCCGCGCGGCCTTGATGACGAGGTATGGCGCCACACTTTCGGTTGCCGCGCCTGGCTGGTGATGACCCGCCACCGCGTGACTCACGCCATCGAGGCTATCCGCGCGGTCGGCCCCGAGGCATTGCCATGAGCGGCCCGCGGCGCAGCGGAGAGCCCGGCACGATCCGCTTCACCTTCGACGGCAAGCCTTTGCTCGCGCGCCCAGGCGATACGCTGGCTGCCGCCCTTCTCGCCAACGGCATCGGACTGGTCGCGCGCAGCTTCAAGTACCACCGCCCGCGCGGGATCATGGCCGCCGGGGTGGAAGAGCCCAACGCATTGGTGACTGTCGGAACCGCCGGCCGGGGCGAACCGAACACCCGTGCGACCGACCTATTCGTATACGATGGAATGGTCGCGCGCAGCCAGAACCGCTGGCCCAGTTTGTCTTTCGACGTGGGATCGATATTGGGCCTCGCCGCCAAAGCGCTGCCCGCCGGATTCTACTACAAGACCTTCTTCGGATCGGCCAAGCGCTGGCTGCTGTATGAATGGTTCATCCGCCGCGCTGCCGGATTGGGTGATGCCCCCACCGCGGCCGACCCGGATCGTTTCGCCCAGCGCGCGGGCTTTTGCGATGTGCTGGTGGTAGGGGCCGGACCGGCTGGCCTTGCCGCCGCACTGGCCGCCGTCGAGGCCGGAGACCGCGTCATTCTGGTCGAGCAGGATAGCCTGCTCGCGCCGTCGCTCGTGCGCGATCCGCAGGAGCTTGATCCCGCCTGGGCGGAGGCAACCGCAGAGCGGATTCGCGCGCTGGGCGGGCGCATCCTGCTACGCACCACGGCGATCGGCTATTGGGACGATAATCTCATCACCTTGAGCCAGCGGCTGGCCGAACCGGGCGAGCGGCCACCGGCCGGTACCGCGCAGCGGCTATGGCACGTCCGGGCCAAGCGGGTGGTGCTCGCCACTGGCGCGCTGGAGCGGCCGTTAGCCTTTGCCCACAACGATCGCCCCGGCGTGATGCTAAGTCAGGCGGTACGGACGTATGTGCGGCGCTTCGGCGTGATTCCGGGCCAGCGCGCGGTCGTTGCGACCAACAACGACGATGCTTACCTGACCGCTGCCGCCTTGCGCGACGCCGGGACCGAGGTTGTCGCGGTACTGGATACGCGGCCGGCTCCCGCGGGGGCAAACAGTGGCTTTCCGGTTCACAACGATGCCGCGCCGCTGGCGACCAAGGGTGCGCGGCATCACTTGCGCGAAGTCAGCGCCCGCGTGGCGGGCAAGGTCGTACGCTGGCAGGTCGACCTGCTGGCGATCTCCGGCGGTATGACCCCGGTGGTCCACCTGCACATGCAGGCGGGCGGCGCAACGCTGAGCTGGGATGAAGCCAGCCAAGCGTTCCTGCCCAGTACTGCGCGGCAGAACGTCACGTCGATTGGCGCCGCTGCGGGTGCCGATCCGGTCGGTCCGACGCTTGCCGCGGAGGACCCGGCCAAGTCGTTCATCGATTTCCAGAACGATGTCACGCTTGGCGATGTCGATCTGGCCTGGGCAGAGGGCTATCGCTCGGTGGAGCATCTCAAGCGTTACACCACGCTGGGCATGGCGACGGATCAGGGCAAGACCAGCAACATGGCGGCGCTCGGCCGGCTCGCCGAGAAACAAGGCGTTGCCATCCCCGAAGCTGGCCTGACCACGTTTCGCCCCCCCTATACGCCGGTTACCATGGGGCTGCTGGCAGGTCGGACCGAACGCGACGCCGGAGCACATCAGCGCCGACTTGCGCTTTATCAAGTGCATCAGGCCAAAGGACCGATCTGGCAGCCGCTCGGCTATTGGAAGCGGCCCCGCGCCTATCCCAAAAGCGGTGAGAACCTTTCCCAGGCCGCGCTGCGCGAGGCACGCGCTGTTCGTACCGCGGTGGGCATGACCGACGTATCGACTTTGGCCAAGTTCGAAGTCAGCGGCCCGGACGCTGCCGCGCTGCTCGAACTGATCTGCGCGACGACAGTGGCCAAACTGAAGGTCGGGCGCGGGCGCTACACTTTCATGCTGCGCGAGGACGGGCTGGTCTTCGATGATGGCACGGTTTGGCGGCTTGGCGTGGATCGCTATCTCCTGACCAGTTCGACCGGCGGGGCCGACCGGATGGCGGCGCACATCTCCTATGTCCGCCAGTTCCTGCGACCGCAATTCAAGGTCTCCGCGGTCAATGTGCAGGAACACTACGCCGGTATTGCGATCGCCGGGCCCAAGGCGACAAAGGTTCTGGCGGCGCTGATTGACGATGACCCGCCGCGCCACATGTCGACCGTGGCAGCGACGATTGCCAGGGTCCCGGTCCTGGTCCTGGCGGCAAGCTACAGCGGCGAGCGGGCATTCGAAGTCTATGTCGAAGCTACCAAAGCCGAAGCGGTCTGGAACGCTTGCGAGGCCGAAGTCACGAGCCTAGGCGGCTGTCCCTACGGGATGGAGGCGATGGAATTTCTGCGCATCGAAAAGGGCCATCTGGTGGTCGGCGGAGAAATCGACGGCCGGCTTACCCCGCACGACTTGGCGCTCGACAAGATGCTCAACAAGGCCGGCGCTTATGTCGGCGCGCAGGGGCTGGCGCGCCCAGCGCTGACCCAGCCCGGTCGCAAGCAGTTGGTCGGGTTGGACGCCCTTTCGGGTACGATCCCGGAAGGAGCCATGCTCGTTCAAGCCCCGGGCCAGCCAGCCGAAGGGCACGTTACGGCGGCAGGACTTCGCGTGCTCGACGGCGGCTCGATCGCACTTGGCCAGTTGGATGGCGGCTTCGCCCGCCATGGCGAGGAATTGCTCGCAACCTCTCCCACCCGGCGCCAGAGCGCGCGCGTACGCGTCGTCGCACCCCACTTTTACGATACATTGGGGGAACGCTATCGTGAATGACCTGGCGATCACCGCGCTGTCCGCTGCGCCGCTCCACGTGCTCGAAATCTGGAGCGATCCGCCGGGAGTGGCCAAGCGGTTCGCCGCGACATTCGGCGCCGAATTGCCAATGCTAGGGTCGTCGCTGCAGCTGCCATCCATGCAACTGGTTCGCTACGAACCGGCCGTCTGGCTGATCGAAGGCGAGATTGGCGGATTGGAACCGGTCATCGGTTTGGACGGCAGTCTTACGCCAATCGGCGGGGGCCTGGTGCGGGTTCGGCTGAGCGGCGCGGGCTGGCGCAGCTTGCTGATGGAAGGCGGCGTTTTCGATGCGGAATCCAAGGACTTCGCAACCGGATGCAGCGCGGCGACAGTGATCGATCACGTCAACATCCGGCTGCTCGTCGAAAGCGATCAGGCGTGCCTGGCTTATGTCCCGCTAAGCTATGCTCACGACATGATCCACTTCTGGACCGTCGCAGCGGAATCGCTGATCTAGCTTGCTACCGTCCAGCAGCCGCATGCCGCAGGGTCAGGCCCTGTGCATGACCGCGCTGGAAGCCTTTCCACAGCGTGATACCGGCACCGCCGGGACTGTAGGCACCCCACGGCGTTTCAGCGGGAGCGTTCCAACTGCCATCGCCGGCATTTTCGACAGGCACGTCGAGGAAACTTTTCATGCTGGTATCGCCCTTGAGGTTGATCGCCAGAAACGCGGTTATGAAGTGTAAGTTGATCGCGTTGACCCGTTCTGGCCGCCAAATCGGGTCGACGAACCAATCCATGTCCCACAGGCTGCCGCGCATTTGCGCGGGTGCCGGGCTGAGCCCGATGTCGTGGCCGGCGAGCCGGAAGGTCAGCAAATATCGATCCGAATTTCTCGCATTCGCGAAATCGGCGAGCGCGCCGGTCTGGTAATCGACCGTCCGGTCGACATCGCCCTGGATCAGCAGCAATGGCGCGGTGATGCCCAGCAGGCCTGTGTTTCCCCAGGCGCTGCTTGGCGCGCCTCCGGCCGGGGCAATGGCCACGATCGCCTTGATTCCCGGAACCTTGCCCTCGGCCTCGCTCGAGGCGCCCTTTGCCAGCCGTTTCATCCACCCGCCAGCGACTTTCCCCATGTTCGGACCATCGGGATCAAGACCGGCACCGCCAGCGGCCAGGACACCGTAGCCGCCTTGCGAATACCCGATCAGCGCCACTTCGGCGGGATCGATCAGCGTGCCCAGATCGCGTCGTAACGTGGCCGCAACGAAGGCGATGTCGACAGGTCGGTCGAAGTTGGGCGCAGCCCGCTTGTCGGCCGAGACCACATAGGGGTCGGGATCTTCGTGATGGATCGCAGCCACGACATAGCCTTTGGATGCCAGGTTTTCGGTCAGCCACGTCATGACCGCGGGCGCGTTGCTGTAGCCATGCGAAACGATCACCATCGGATAGCCTGTGCCATCTGGTGCGGCATTGCGAATTGCCAGCCCGGGCACGCTGAACCTGACGGCAGGTCGGGGAGGCTCGCCGTAAAGGCTGGCCGCATACGACACCGCAGCCGCGCCGCGCCGGGCCTTTGCAGGGTACCAAAGATCGACGGTCAGCGCACGGTCGTGGAGAGGGACTCGCCCGGTCGCAGGGTCGACATGGAGCAGATCGGGCTGGGCCCTATGGACCAGGACAACGCTGCGAAATCCGATCTTGTGCGGGCCAAGCGGTGCCATTTGCGGAGCATCGATGCCCGGAACGCTGGGCGGGAGCGGCACGCCGGGGCTGGCTGCAACAAGCAGGCCGGCGAAAGTCATCAGGGTAAGTGCGGTCAGGCGTGCCATGTGATCTGCTCCTCCAGCCAGGGCATCTGCTGGATCAACGGGGGGAAAGTTACCTCTTGGAGCTGCCGGCTGGCGACCCGCGCCACCTGCTCGGGCAAAGCGCCAAGCTCGCCGGTTCGCGAGACAACTTGCACGGTTCGGGAAAATCGCCCGCGCGGCATCGGTTCAATGCGGATTTTGCGGAGCAATTCCGGCGCCGCCGAGAGGCAGACCGGGGAAGTTATCGTCCAGCCCAGTCCAGCCGCCACCAGGGCCAGCTGCTGGTGCGATGATTCCACTTCCAAGCCGTGCCGTAAGCCCAGCTTCAGGCGCACAATCTGGCGTTCGATCTGTTGTCCCATGCCGGTCAGTCGCGAGAATCTGATGAACGGCAGATGGGCAAGACTGGTGTCGAACTGGAGCTGTTTCGGGTAGCTTGCCGGTACCGCGATCACGAAGCCTTCTTCGAACACCGGATGCAGTTCGATATTGTCGCGGTGTCCAAGACTGAAGCTGCCGGTCACCATCATGTCGATGTCTCGGGCGAGGAATTCGCCTTGGTGCTCAAGCGAAATTCCCGATCGGATATTCCATCGTTCGGCCCGGCCGCCCAGCTCGCTCATGATCGCCGCGGTCAGCTGGTTGGCCAGGCTGAACGACATGGCCACCGTCAGCCGCGCCAGCGGCAGGTCGGCGCCAAGCCGCGCGTTGTCGTATGTGCTGCGGGCCAGCACGAGCAGGTGCTTGCCGCGTTCGAACAATGAACGACCACTGGTCGTCAATCCCAACGGTCGCATCGAACGATCGAACAACGGCGTCCCGATGCTCGCTTCCAGACGCGCGATGGTTTGGGACACGGCTGACTGAGTGATCTCCAGATGTGCGGCGCACTGCGACATCCCGCCCAGCTCGACGGTCATGATCAGGACCTCGATTGCGTTGAGGTCGAATTCTTGCGCCGGCTTCATGGGAACACCTACCCCCAGCTGACCGGCCGAAATCGACCGCATCATAACCAATCCTAATGTGTACCATAGCTGTGTGTCATAAGGCGGCCAGGGATTTTGCAAGCGGGAAAAAGTAAGTCATCGCTGCGACACCTCCCAATCGGCAGCGACATAGAACGGCGCGTTTGACGGGGCGAGCGGCGACCTGCCTAGCACCAGATCTGCTCCCTTCTCACCGATCATGATGGTCGGCGCATTGAGATTGCCGGTCGTGATCGAAGGCATGACCGAACTGTCGATTACACGCAGGGCTTGGACCCCGACCACTTTGAGTTCGGGATCGACCACAGCCATGGGGTCGCCGGGATCGCCGATCTTGCAAGTGCACGAAGGGTGCAGCGCGCTTTCGACATGTTGCGCGATGAACGTATCGATCGCTTCGTCGCTGGTGCAGTCCGCGCCCGGCTGGATTTCGCGCCCGCGCCACCTGGCGAAAGCAGGCTGCTGGAAAATCTCGCGGGTCAGCCGGACACAGGCACGCATCTCCGCCCAGTCGTCGCGATGGCTCATGTAGTTGAACTGTATTCTGGGCTTGTCGCGCGGATCGGCGCTGCGCAGCGTTACCGTGCCGCGGCTCTTCGAGCGCATCGGGCCGACATGGGCCTGGAACCCGTGTTCGGTGGCCAGCGAACTACCGTCGTAATTGATCGCCATCGGGAAGAAATGGTATTGGATGTCGGGGTACCTGATCCCGGCGCGGCTGCGGATGAAGCCGCAGCTCTCGAAGTGGCTGGTCGCGCCGATCCCGCTGCGCAGGAACAGCCACTGCGCGCCTGCCAGTGCTTTTCCGACCGGATTGGCCCGGCCATAGAGTGTGACCGGCTGGGTGCAGGCCATCTGGAAGTAGAATTCGAGGTGGTCCTGCAGGTTGGCTCCAACCCCGGGCCGATCGGCCAGCACTGGAATGCCAAGATCGACCAGTTCCTGTGCCGGCCCGATGCCCGAAAGCTTGAGCAGCTGGACCGAATTGATCGACCCACCCGACAGGATCACCTCACGGTGCGCGTGAGCCTGATGCAGCTTTCCACCGCGCTCGAATTCGACGCCCACGGCACGTTTGCCTTCGAACAGCACCCGCGT
>JANXSP010000048.1 GCA_025356575.1 Novosphingobium sp. | reverse complement strand
GCGGCAGTCCCTCGGACGATGTCTTGAGAATCAGGAATGCTTCGCTGACCGCGCCAGCGTAAAGATAACGCCCAGCGCGACAATGCCCCAGAACGGACGTTCAAGGCGTTTGAGATCGGCAAAGGCGATCGGCAGGCGTTTTGGTTTGGGGGCCGCGTGATCGATCCGTTCCTCAACGCCACAGATCACGCAAAGAACAGCGAGTATTGCCGGGACCACCGCAACCCAAAAGACAAGGCGCATGTTGTTCGCAAAGGCTGCCATCAGCCCGATGGCCAGAAGGGGTCCCGCGAACGCTCCAACCGTATCGAGCGACTGGCGCAGCCCGAAGGCCCGTCCGCGAATGGCAACTGGCGTGACATCGGCAACTAGCGCATCACGCGGGGCACCGCGTAGGCCTTTGCCGATCCTGTCCGCAAACCGTGCGCCGAGCACCACTGGCGCGGAGGCAGCCAGAGCGAAGAGCGGTTTGCTCAAAGCGCCCAGCCCATAGCCCAGCAGGATCAGCGGCTTACGCCGCCCGATCCGGTCTGAGATATAGCCCTAGAAAACCTTGCTGATTGAAGCGGTCGACTCTGCGATTCCATCGATCAGCCCGACCATAGCGACGCTCACACCCAAGGTCGTCGTCAGGAACAGCGGCAGTAGTGCGTGGATGATCTCGGACGACAGATCCATGAACAGGCTGACAAGACCGAGCGCCCAGACTGTGCGGGGTATCCTATCCATCGGTGTGGGGGGCGAGGGTTTCGATGATCTTGCAGTCGGCTACCGTGCCATGGCTGCACGAGCCGATCACGCGCGAAAGCTCAGACCGCAGTGCCGAGAGGTCGGCAATCTTGCGGTCGATTTCGGCAAGGTGGACGCGGGCGATCCGGTCAACCGCTTCGCAGGGCTGGTTTGCATCGTCCGCAAGGGTGAGCAGTTCGCGCACAGCATCGAGCGGGAACCCCAGGTTTCGGCTTTGGCGAATGAACGCCAATCTTTTTGTATCGGCGTCGCGGTAGATGCGCCGACCGGAGGCGGTGCGTTCAGCTTGGGGTAGCAATCCACCCTCTTCATAGAAGCGGATCGTATTGACCTTGGTTCCGGTCAATCGGGCCAGGTCACCGATCGCCAGATGCGCTGCCTCAGCCATCATCAATCTCCATATTGCGACTCGCTCGCAAAAAACTGCTTGCTCCTACAGTAACTGGAGGTTGTATCGGGAGTCCATGAGCATTCCCGAATCAACAAATTCCGAGAAAAATCTGGCCGTTGTTGCGTTCGGCAAACTGCGGGTCTTTTTGACTTTCCTTGCACTGGCCATCGGATTGGCATCACCCGCACTTGCCGGCGCGAACGACGAAGATGTGCAAACCGCCTGGCGGCTGCTCGATTATGTCGCGGTCGATTACCGGGGCGCTGTTGCCGACGGAAAGGTCAAGAGCCCGCAGGAATACGCGGAGATGACCGAGTTTTCGGCGGCGGTCGAAACCAAGATTACCGCGCTTCCGGCCTCTGCTAATCGGGCCGCACTTGTTACTGAAGCCAAGGCGTTCCGGGCAATGGTTGCCAGGAAGGCTGCGCCTGACGATGTTGCAAAGGCCGCACGTGCGCTTGGCACTGATTTGCTTAACGCATATCCCGTTCCGCTAGCCCCGGCCAAAGCCCCCGACCTAGCGCGCGGGGCGGCGCTCTACGCCGTAAACTGCGCGAGCTGTCATGGTCTGAACGGCGATGGCCACGGCCCCGATGCCGCGAAATTGAAACCAGCGCCAGTCGCCTTCCGCGACGCAGGCCGCGCCCGCGAGCGCAGCCCCTTTGCCCTCTATCAGGTTATTGGACAGGGGCTGGACGGAACCGCGATGCGCAGCTTTTCCGAGCTGCCCTCGCAAGACCGCTGGGCGCTGGCCTTTTATGCGAGCCGGTTTGCTTTCATCGACAGCGATAAAGGCGAGCAGATCTGGAAGACCGACGCTGGCTTGCGCAGCCGGGTTCCCAATCTTGCCGCGCTAACTGGATTGACCCCAGCGGCCCTCGGGCGGGAGATCGGGCAAAACAAGGCCGACGCAGTCCTGGCCTATCTGCGCGCGCATCCAGAAGCTGTAACCGAGGTAAGAGCGGGATCGTTGACTGTCGCCCATGAGAAGTTGCAGGCGAGCGCAGCGGCCTACGCTGTGGGCGACAGGGAAGCGGCCAAGAAACTGGCGCTGTCCGCCTATTTGGACGGGTTCGAGCCGGTCGAACCCGCACTTGCGGCGTGCGACGCGACATTGATGGGGCGGATCGAGGCCGAGATGGGCAATCTGCGCGCGATGATCGGTCGCGGCGAACCTGTTGCCGCCGTCAAGGATCAGGTCGCGGTTCTCGATACGCTGTTCAGCGATGCCGAAGAGGTGCTGTCGCCCGACGCGGCCAGTACGGCATCGACCTTCATCGGAGCGTTCACGATCCTGCTGCGTGAAGGCCTGGAAGCATTGCTGATTGTCGTTGCGATGATTGCGTTCTTGCGAAAGGCTGATCGCGGCGAAATGGTCCGCCATGTCCATAGCGGCTGGGTGGTGGCACTCATCGCGGGCGGTATCACCTGGGCCATCGCCACTTTCTTCATCGGCGTTAGCGGTGCAAACCGGGAGCTTACCGAAGGGTTCGGTTCCCTGTTTGCGGCGGTTGTGCTGCTCTCAGTGGGAATCTGGATGCATGGCAAGTCGCAGGCTGGTGAATGGCAGCGTTACATCAACGAGACGCTGGGCAAGGCCTTGTCGCGCAGTTCGGCCTGGTTCCTGTTCGGCCTCGCCTTCATTGTCGTTTACCGCGAGGTGTTCGAGACGATCCTGTTCTACGCGGCCCTCACCGCGCAGGGGAGCGGCGCGGTCATTCTCGCTGGTGCCGGCTCTGCCATTGCCTTGCTCGGGGTCATTGCATGGGTAATGCTGCGGTTCAGCGCCAAGCTCCCGGTCAGCGAGTTCTTCAAATATAGTTCCGCGCTTATTGCCGTTCTTGCAGTCGTGCTGGCGGGCAAGGGTGTTGCCGCCTTGCAGGAAGCCGGAATGATCGACATCGCGCCGCTCATCGAAGTTCCGCGCATTCCGGTGCTGGGCCTGTTCCCAACCTGGGAGTCCGTCGGCGCGCAACTTCTGACCATAGCAATCGTGGCGTCGGGTGCCTGGTACAATGGCAAGCGCGCCAGCAAGCCATCGGCAGCGTGACGGGAAAGCAAGACATGGCTGATGATTGCTGCAAGGCGCCTTCGGCACCCGAAATAGTCGCCCCGGTTCCGGATGGCGTGGTCCCGGCCGTGCCGCGTGGCAGCCACCTGACCCGGCTTCGGATCGCGCAGATGGATTGTCCGACCGAGGAAGCACTCATCCGCAAGCGGCTCGGGGGCATGGCCCAGGTGCAGGCGCTTGAATTCAACCTGATGCAGCGGGTTCTGACAGTCGTCCACACGGATGACACGCTTCCGGCGGTCCAAGCCGCGATCCGCGAACTCGGCATGGAATCCGAGAATGTTGAAGGTGCAACGAACAAGGCGTCGGACGGCACAGATGCGGCCAAGCCGTGGTGGCCCCTGGCACTCGGCGGTGCTGCGGCACTGACTGCGGAAGTGATGCATTGGGCTGGATTGCCGGAATGGGCAGCGGCGCTTCTGGCATTGTCGGCTATCGCTGTCTGCGGGATCGATACCTATCGCAGGGGCTGGATTGCGCTCCGCCATGGCAATCTCAACATCAATGCGCTGATGAGCATTGCGGTAACGGGCGCGCTGCTGCTGCGGCAGTGGCCCGAAGCCGCAATGGTCATGGTCTTGTTCTCGATTGCCGAACTGATCGAGGCAAAATCACTCGATCATGCCCGAAATGCCATTCGTGGCCTCGTTCAGCTCGCGCCCGAGCATGCTACGGTGCGGGAGCCGGACGGATCATGGATCGATCGACCGGTTGCCGAGGTCGGGATCGCTGATGTCGTCCGCATCAAACCGGGTGAGCGCATCGCACTCGATGGCACCCTTGCCAGCGGCCATTCGACGGTCAATCAGGCGGCGATCACAGGCGAGAGCATGCCCGTCGAAAAGTCGGCAGGCGATCAGGTGTTCGCCGGCACCCTGAACGAATCCGGGTCTTTCGAATATGCCGTAACCGCCGACGCGGGGCACTCGACCCTTTCGCGGATTATCCAGGCCGTGGAATCCGCCCAAGGCGCCAGAGCGCCCACCCAGCGCTTTGTCGATCGCTTCGCCAAGGTCTATACGCCGGTGGTATTCCTGCTCGCAGTGGCAATCGCCATAGTTCCGCCCCTTGCGTTTGGCGCAAGCTGGCATGAGTGGGTCTACAAGGCGCTGGTCCTGCTGGTGATCGCCTGTCCCTGCGCGCTCGTCATTTCCACACCAGTCACCATCGTCAGTGGTCTGGCAGCGGCGGCGCGTCACGGCATCCTGATCAAAGGTGGCGTCTATCTCGAGCAAGGCCACAAGCTCGCTCTGTTGGCCGTCGACAAGACCGGGACGATCACTCACGGCAAACCGGCGCTCACCGACACCGTGCCGCTCGAACAGGTGGACGGCATCGACAGCCTCGGCATTGCCACCAGTCTTGCCGCGCGTTCGGATCATCCAGTCTCATTTGCGATTGCCGAAGCAGGCCGCAAGAGCGGCACAGCGCTGCTCGATGTGACCGGTTTTGCCGCCCTGGCGGGGCGCGGGGTCAAGGGTTCAATCGGCGGGGTGGAGTATCTGCTCGGCAATCACCGGCTGACTCACGAAACCGGCGCATGTTCGCCAGCAATCGAAACGCAGCTCGCTGAACTGGAAAAGCAGGGCAAGACCGTCATCGTTTTGACGGATGGGAAACAAGCGCTCATTCTCTTTGCCGTCGCCGATACCATCAAGGATAGCAGTAGGATTGCCATCCAGTCGTTGCGCGACCTCGGTATCGAGACGGTCATGCTCACCGGCGATAATGCGCGAACCGCTAGTGCCATTGCCCAGCAGCTCGGGATCGATGAAGCGCTCGGCGATCAGCTTCCCGAGGACAAGCTCCAGGTGATAGAGCGCTATGTTGGCGAAGGACGGTTTGTCGGGATGGTCGGGGACGGCATCAACGACGCACCCGCGCTCGCCCGCGCCGATATCGGCTTCGCGATGGGGGCCGCAGGTTCGGATACCGCAATCGAGACCGCCGATGTCGCCTTGATGGACGATGATCTCAACAAGATCG
>JANXSP010000044.1 GCA_025356575.1 Novosphingobium sp. | reverse complement strand
AGTCCACGATTGTTCGGACGGCGGCGCGGCGGTCGCGCTGGCGGAAATGGCGCTCGCCAGCGGGATCGGGGTGACGGTGCCGCTGGTCCCCCAAATCCCCAACCCCGCCGCGATCCTCTTCGGCGAGGACCAGGGCCGTTATGTCGTCACCTGCCGCGACGCGGGTGCAGTGATCGCGCGGGCAAATGCGGCGCAATTGTTCGCGATCCCGATCGGGATGACGGGGGGCAATGCGGTGGCGTTCGAATATACCGACGGCAAGCCCGGCAGCAGCGTGACGCTCAGCGCGTTAAGCGCGGCGAACGAGGCGTTCTTCAAGGACTGGATGGAGGCGTAAGGCGGCTCTTCGGGCGGGTGTTTCGCCACCCCGAACGAGGTCCCCGCCTGCGCGGGGACGCAGTGGCTTATCGAATTAATCAAAACCCGCGCCCCCGCGAAGGCGGGGGCCCCATGCGAACATGCAGCAAGTGAGCCCTTACGCAGCCTTGGCGAGCAGGTCGTACGGATCGACCCCCGCCGCACGCAACGCCGCGTGCGCTTTGACGTAGTGCTTGGGCGGCGTGATGCCGAACTTGGCGCGCGCCGCCTCGAGCGGCATCGCCAGCAATTCACGGATCGCCATCTCGCTCACGCGGGGGCAGGCCTTGCCCAGCTTCTGCCCCTCGCGGATCGCGGCAAAGATCGGCGCGCCGGTCTTCTTGACCATCCGCCGCATGTTGGCGCCGCCGGCATAGGCGATGAACAGGTTCGCCAGGCTGGGGTTCTGCGAATAAGTGAACGCCAGAACGCACTGTTCGCCGAGCGCGTCGCGGCCATAGCCGGTGAGGACATGGAGCAGATCGTGGGTGTCGCGGTTGCGGTTCGAGTACCAGTCGAGCAGATCGTCGTACCTGGGACGGTCGCCGCGGAACTTCTCGAATTCGTCGACCAGCCCCTGCGAACTCAGCCCCTCGCGCTCCATGAAATCGCAATAGGCATGCGCCACCGAGCCCGCAGGAAAGCGGCGCAGCGCGGCGTGGTCGTCGAGGATTGGCGGCAGGTGCGGCTCGCTGGCGCGGATCGCTTCGCCGCGCGGACTGGCGGTGAAGGCGCGGGCCGAGGGGACGAAGTCGCGGTTGGGCAGCGATTCGAAGATGTGGAACACCTCCTCGGTGTTTTCCTTGTCCTTGATCAGTTCGCGGAAGTGGTGAAGCGCCTTTAACGGACGGAACTTGAGCGCGACCCGCCGCGGATCGGAGAACTGCGTGGGAAGGACCGCAACCGGGGTGACAGAATCAGCGTCATACGCAGGCTCGGCTGCAGCGAAAGCGGAGGAGTGCGCGAGGTTTTCCATGAACGAGACATGCGCCTTACTTACATCGTTGTCAATAGTGCTCAGCCTGTAACCCAGTGGTCCTGCGCGATGCCGAGGAGCTTGAGCACGCTCGTCAAGTCGCCCCGATCGATTGCACCCGCCGCCGCCTGACGCGCTTTGCGCTTGGCGTGATAGGCTACACCCCAGGTTGCCGCCGCGATCATCGGGATGTCGTTGGCGCCGTCGCCGAGCGCAAGGCTCGTCGCCCCTTCCCCCAGCCGCGCCATCTCCTGCTCCAGCGTTGTCCGCTTGGTCGCGCTGTCGCTGATCGCGCCGACCAGCCCGCCGGCAAGCTTGCCACCTGCGACCTCGAGGGTGTTGCCCACCACGCGCTCGAACCCGAGCAGTTCGGCCACCGGATCGGCAAACTGGTGAAACCCGCCCGTCACCAGGACGCAGTGCGTGCCGAGCGACTTGAGCGTCGCCACGAGCGTGCGTGCGCCCGCCATCGGCACGATCCGTTCGGCCAGGCAGCGCGCGATCGCGTCCTCGTTCAGCCCGGCGAGCAGCGCCACGCGCTCGCGCAGCGCACTTTGAAAATCGAGCTCGCCCTGCATCGCACGCTCTGTAATCGCCGCGATTTGCGGCTTGAGCCCGGCGAAGTCGGCAAGCTCGTCGATGCATTCCTGCCCGATCATGGTCGAATCCATGTCCGATATCAGCAGGCTGGGCACACCCGGCTCGCGGTCTGAAATCAGCAGGTCGGCGGGGGCGAAGTGCGTGTCGATGATCGCGCGCAGTTGCCCGGCGTCGCCATCGGGCAGCGATAGCTGGAGCACGTCTCCGCAGAAATCGTCCATCGCCGCCAGTGCAACCCGCATCCCCGCGCCCTCGATGGCCGCGGTGGCGCGCGCAAGATTTGCGGACAGGCCGGCGGGGTCTGCTATCAGCCGGGCAATGAGCACGCACGCTTCTCCTGATCGGGCCGGCACCCTGCCTCCGCTCGCGCTCATCGCAGGGCCGACCGCGAGCGGCAAGAGCGCAGCGGCGGTGCGGCTGGCGCACGAACTGGCGGCGCGGGGCCGGCGCGCGGTCATCGTCAATGCCGACAGCGCGCAGGTTTACGCCGACCTCGCGGTGCTGAGCGCGCGCCCGACCGCAGACGAGATGGAAGGTGTCGAGCACCGCCTGTTCGGGACGTGGGACGGCGCGGTCGCCTGCTCGGCGGCGGATTGGGCCGCGGCGGCGCGGCGCGATATCGCCGCGCTACACAATGACGGCGCGGCGCCGATCCTCGTCGGTGGGACGGGGCTGTACTTGCGTACGCTGCTCGAAGGGATTGCGCCGGTTCCCGCGATCGACCCGGCGGTGCGCGCAGCGGTGCGTGCCCTTCCCGTAGCCAAGGCTTACCAGTCGCTCGCGGCAGAGGATCCCGCGCGCGCAGCGATCCTGGCGCCCGCCGACGCCGCGCGGATCGCCCGCGCACTCGAAGTCGTACGGTCGACCGGGCGCCCGCTGGCCGAATGGCAGCGCGAGAAGACCGGCGGTATCGGGGGCGCGGTGGCGCTCCACGGCATGGTGATCCTGCCCCCTCGCCCCGCGCTCTATGCCCGCTGCGATTCGCGATTTGCTGCGATGCTGGCTGGTGGCGCTACCGACGAAGTGCGCGCGCTGCTTGCCCGCCGGCTCGATCCCGATCTTCCCGTAATGCGCGCGATCGGCGTGCGCGAGATCGCTGCGTGGCTCGATGGGGCCGTATCGCGCGACGGCGCGCTTGCCCAGGGCAGCCAAGCGACGCGCAACTATGCCAAGCGCCAGTACACCTGGTTCGGGCGCCAAAGCCCCGCCGGGTGGGCGAACTCTGTCACCGATGATATCAAATTCGCCGATGTTTTCGCATCATTGTTTCACGATTAGCACTTGACACGTTATTTCCTGTCGCGTAGTCGGCCCGCAGCAATTCGTGAAATCGACCCGGCGCAGTCCTGCTGTGCCGGGTCGGTCCGTTGATGGGATGTGATAACGTGAGCGACGAGCGCAGCGGCGCCAGCATTCTGGTCGAAAGCCTGGTCCGCCAGGGAGTCGAATTCGTGTTCGGCTATCCCGGCGGCGCGGTGCTGCCGATCTACGACGCCATGTTCGACGACAAGCGCATCCGCCATATTCTCGTCCGCCACGAAGCCGGCGCCGCGCACGCTGCGGAAGGTTATGCCCGCTCGACCGGCAAGCCCGGCGTCGTGCTGGTTACCTCTGGCCCGGGCGCGACCAATGCGGTCACCGGGATCGCCGATGCGTTCATGGATTCGATTCCCTTGGTCATCATCACCGGCCAGGTTGCGACAGGGCTGATCGGCTCGGATGCGTTTCAGGAAGCCGACACCATCGGCATCACCCGCCACTGCACCAAGCACAACTACCTGGTTAAAGACCCTTCGCAACTCGCCGCCACGATCGACGAGGCGTTCCAGATCGCCACCGAGGGCCGGCCCGGTCCGGTCGTGATCGATATCCCCAAGGACGTCCAGGTTGCGGTCGCCGCCTACAGCGATACCGCGCCGCAGCGCCGGCGCCGTTACGATCCGCAGGTCGAGGCCGGGGCCAGCGAGATCGCGCGTGCGATCGAATTGCTCGCCAACGCGCGCGCGCCGATTTTCTATACCGGCGGCGGAGTGATCAATTCGGGCCCGCGGGCGAGCGCCGCGCTGCGCCGGCTCCAGACGCTTACCGGCGCCCCCGTCACTTCCACGCTGATGGGGCTCGGGGCATTTCCCGCCGATCATCCCGACTGGTTGGGCATGCTGGGCATGCACGGTACGTTCGAGGCGAACATGACGATGAACCGCTGCGACCTGATGGTCTGCATCGGGGCGCGCTTCGACGACCGCGTCACCGGCCGGCTCGATGCGTTTTCGCCCGGCTCGACCAAGATCCACATCGATATCGACCGCGCCTCGATCAACAAGATCGTGCAGGTCGAACTTCCGATCATCGGCGATTGCGCGCGCGTGCTCGAGCAGTTGGTCGACGCCTGGGGCAGCCGCCCGGCGCAGGACCTGACGGAATGGAAAGCACGGATCGACGGCTGGCGCGCGCGCGACAGCCTGGCCTACCCCGCGTCGACCAGCGAGATCATGCCGCAGCTCGCGGTGGAGCGGCTATACGAGCTGACCAAGGCGCGCGATCCGATCATCAGCACCGAAGTCGGCCAGCACCAGATGTGGGCCGCGCAGCACTTCCATTTCTTTGGCCCGAATAAGTGGCTCACCAGCGGCGGGCTCGGCACGATGGGCTATGGGCTTCCCGCCGCGATCGGCGCGCAGCTTGGTAATCCGGACGCGCTGGTGATCGATATCGCGGGCGAGGCGAGCATCCAGATGAACATCCAGGAGCTCGGCACCGCCAGTCAGTATCGCCTCCCCGTAAAAGTCTTCATCCTCAACAATGAATATATGGGCATGGTCCGCCAGTGGCAGGAGCTGACGTACGAAAGCCGCTATTCGAACAGCTATTCGGACAGCCTGCCCGATTTCGTCCGCCTTGCGGAAGCGTACGGCTGGAAGGGAATCCGCATTTCGGCAGAGGACGAACTCGACGCCGGGATCCAGGCGATGATCGACCACGATGGCCCGGTGATCGTCGACTGCCGCGTGTCGCAGAAGGCCAACTGCTACCCGATGATTCCCAGCGGCGCGGCGCATACCGACATGATCCTCCAGGGCGACGCGGTTGCCGGAACGATGGACGATGAAGCAAAGGCGCTGGTGTGATGGAGCGCAGCGAAATCACTTTTGGACAAGACATGTGATGATGCGGATCAAGCACCTCGATGCCGAGCGCCATGTGCTCGCGGTGACCGTCGATAACGAAGCGGGGATTCTCGCGCGGATCGCGGGGATGTTCACCGCGCGCGGGTATAACATCGACAGCCTGACCGTGGCCGACATCAGCGAGAACCACCAGGTCAGCCGGATCACCATCGTCACCCACGGCCCGCCCGCGGTGATCGACCAGATCCGCGCGCAGCTCGAGCGGCTGGTGCCCGTCCACAAGGTCATCGACCTCACCGAAATGGGCGCGCACGTCGAACGCGAGCTGGCGCTGGTCAAGGTCGCGGGCACCGGCGATTCGCGCGTCGAGGCGCTGCGCCTGGCCGACGTGTTCCGGGCCAAGGTCGTCGATACCACGACCAGCAGCTTCGTCTTCGAATTGACCGGGACCCCCGAGAAACTCGACAGCTTCATCGCGCTGATGCGCGAGCTCGGGCTGGTCGAGGTCGGGCGCACGGGCATCGTCGGGATGATGCGCGGGGCCGAGGCGGCCTAGGATTTAACGCTCGCTATTTCCGTCACCCTGAACTCGTTTCAGGGTCCATCGTGCCCCGTGGCACGGGCGGGGAGCGAGGCACAATGGATGCTGAAACGAGTTCAGCAAGACGGATCGAAAAGCAGGGAAGTTACCATGAAAGTCTATTACGACGCCGATGCCGACCTCAAGCTGGTCGCGGACAAGAAGATCGCCATCGTCGGCTACGGCAGCCAGGGCCACGCCCACGCGCAGAATTTGCGTGACAGCGGGGTCAAGGACGTCGCCATCGCGCTGCGCGCCGGATCGGCCACTGCCAAGAAGGCCGAAGCCGCGGGCTTTACCGTGATGAGCAACCAGGACGCGGCCAAGTGGGCCGACATCGTCATGGTGCTGGCCCCCGACGAGCACCAGGCCGCGATCTGGAACGATGATCTCGCCGGCAACATGAAGCCCGGCGCGGCGCTGGCGTTCGCCCATGGGCTCAACGTCCACTTCGGGCTGATCGAGCCGCCCACGGACATCGACGTCATCA
>JANXSP010000009.1 GCA_025356575.1 Novosphingobium sp. | reverse complement strand
GGAACACTCAGGCCGAACTCCGAAAGCGCCCGCAGCGCGCTCATCGCGATGACGTCGGAGGCGGCGACGATACCTTGTGGCCGGCTTTCGACCGACGACAGCCAGGCCGCGATGTCGGGATGCGCAGCCTCGGCCACGAGGTGCGACGGCAGCACGCTGAACTGACCCTCGAGCCCGGCGCGGCTGATCACGTCGCGGCACCCTTTGAGCCGCTGATCGATTTCGGGTGCGCGCGGATCACCCATGAAGACGATGCGCTTACAGCCGCGCTCGATTAGATGCGATGCGGCCATTTGCCCGCCGCGAAAATTGTCGGTGCCGACCGAACAGTGGATCTGACCGGCAACGTGAGAGCCCCATACAACCAGCGGCTGAAACTGTGCGGCGACTGCATCGAGAACTTCGGACTGATCCGACTGGCCAATCACGATCAGCCCGTCGACCTGGCCCGAATTGGCGAAATTAATCAGCCAGTCGCGATGCGTCGGAACGATGCGCGACAGCAGCAGGTTGAAACCGCGTGCAGAAAGGGCGTCGGCCAGCAGTCCCAGCATGGTAATGAAGAATGGGTCGGAAATCGCCTGGCCGGTCTCATGGCCGAGCGGAAACAGCACTCCGATGGCCCCGGTCTTGCGCGTGCGCAGGCTCCGGGCTGTGGCGTTGGGCGTAAAGCCATGCTGGCTCGCCAGTTGGACGATGCGGTCGCGGGTTGCGGGCGTGACCAGCTTGGAACCGGCAAGGGCGCGTGACACCGTTCCGCTGGTCACCCCTGCAATGACGGCGAGATCCTTGAGCGTCTTGATTTTCGTCACGATCTGATTGTCATCCCTGTAACCTCTGGCTTTGCGCGATGCCGCTTGCGATTACAAACCCGCACGGCGGGCGAAGCGACGATCAACTTGCCGGGACCACATCGAAAGCGACATTCAGCCGGTTTCCACCTTGAATCGGTACGGTGCCGTGCCACATTGTCGACGGGAAAACGACCAGCTTGCCCGCGACCGGGGCGATTTCTGCCAAAGCACCAAGACCCGTACCGAGTTCGGGCGGCGGAGCGCCTAACTGGAGAAATCCTGCAGGTGCGTCTCCCATTTCAATCGCTGGTGGCACAGCGACATAGAACACTGCCGAAAGCCAGCCTTGCGGATGGCTGTGAGCGACATTCTGTCCGCCCGGCCCAAGCCGGACCGACCAGCTTCCCGCGATCCGCAGATCGTCTCGCCGGGTTCCCAGCAAGGGGTGATCCTCGCGCGCTGCCGGTAGAGCCGCGACGATGTCCGCGATCGCAGCCATCAACCGGGTGCGAGCGCGTTGCAACACCGGTTCGTGGCGCAGCAGGATCGACCGGTCGGTTTGCGTGCCCCACCGCACCGACTGGTCCGCATAAGCCGCGCGCGCGCGGTGGAGATCGTCCAGAGTGGTGGCGAGTTGCGTTAGCTCGCGGGCCGAAAAGGCAGGTTGAGCTTCCCATCGATAGATCGGAGAACCATCAAGCCATTGGCCCCGTGCATCGCCGAGAATGCGCCATGCCGCCCCCAGATACGGCCAGGCCTGCCCCGCTGCAGGCCCGCTCAGCAATGGCGTAGCAAGCGCCTCGACATGCTCGGGTTGCCCCATGCGCAGGGCCAGCCTGATCCGGCAGAGCGCAACGAACGGATCGGGAGTCACTCCCAATTCGTCCAAAAGCTGCGCCGCGCGGATCGTATCGCCGCTCTCGGTCGCGGCGAATGCCCGCGCGGTGACGAGCCTCCCGGTCCGGCCGATGGCACCCTCGGCTTTGGCCAGCACGGCCCCCGCCGCGCTCCATTCACGCACCTGTGCCAGGGCGCCGAACCAGCCCAGCCACAGCCCGGCGTGTCCGGGCACCGTCTTGAGCGCGCGTGAGTAACCTGCGTCGAAGTCCTGCGCTGCGCCCGCAGTCCAACGCAGCGCTGCAAGCACCCGTTGCCCCTCGAGCCAGTCGGGTTCGACCGACAATGCACTCTCGAGCAGCGCTTCCGCCGCCGTACCTTGTCCCTCCGATGCCAGGGCCAGCGCCTCGTTACGCAAAACATCGCGGTTGGCGGGCATCAAGGCGCGTGCTGCGGCAAACAGCGGCGCGGCGGGCAGCCCCAGTTCGTAAGCGATCTGCGCGTCGAGGAAGCCGATCATGCCGTCGTCGGGAGCCAGCTCCAGGGCCGCCGAGGAAGCCGTGCGCGCTGCCAGCAAGTCTTGCCGCGTGCGCGCTGCAATCGCCTCATCGCGCCAGGATGCGGCATCGCGGGTCATCGCCTGGGTCAGCCCGGCGCTTTGCAATGCGCATCGATAAACGCCTGTTGGCTCGGCATGCGGCTGGCTTCGGCCTGCATTGCGGCGCGCAATTTACCGAGCCATTCGCGCGCATCGATCCCGCGGTAGTCGATCAGCGGATCGTGACCCCGCGGCCAGTTGAACTGGCCGATATGGACCGACAGCCAGCTAGCCGGGGCGAACAGGTCCATCTCGCGCGCGATCAGCCGGCCATGCTCGCGAAAATGCGCGATCTTGAGCGCGAGCGTGTCGGGAATGTCCATCGCCGCGCAATAACGCCACAGCTCGGAATCGTCGCGCTGGGTCAGCTTGTAATGGAGGATGATGAAGTCACGGATGCGTT
>JANXSP010000176.1 GCA_025356575.1 Novosphingobium sp. | reverse complement strand
CCGCAAGGAGCCGCCCAGTTGGATTGGCGCCGCTCAACTTCACTTGGCGTTCAGCAGCGGGCTGGTTATAGGGCGGCGCATGATTTCCCAAACCGCGCGCCTGCGCCCTTCCGCCCGTTTCGCGTTCCTTGCCGCGGTCTCCGCCGCGGCGATGCTCACCGCGGGATGCGCCGGACGCACGCCGAAGAACCGCGACACCGCCTATGTCGCGCGCGACGTCGACACACTCTACGCTGCGGCGAAGACCAAGCTCGACGCCGGCGACACCAAGACCGCCGCAGCCCTGTTCGACGAGGTCGAGCGCCAGCACCCGTATTCGCCGTGGGCCCGGCGTGCCCAGTTGATGAGCGCGTTCAGCTATTACGCGGGCGGCGATTACAACAAGGCTGTCCAGTCGGCCCAGCGGTTCCTTTCGATTCACCCGGGTAACAAGGACGCGCCGTACGCATATTACCTGATCGCCACGAGCTATTACGAGCAGATCAGCGACGTGACCCGCGACCAGAAGGTCACCCAGCAGGCGCTGGCCGCGCTCAACGACATCGTCCGGCGGTATCCCTCGACGTCTTATGCTTCCGACGCACGGCTCAAGATCGATCTGGTCAACGATCACTTGGCCGGCAAGGAAATGGAGATCGGGCGGTTCTACGAGCGCACGGGCAAGTGGCTTGCCGCTTCGCTGCGGTTCCGCAACGTCGTCGAAAAGTACCAGACCACGAGCCACGCGCCCGAGGCATTGTTCCGCATGGTCGAAACCTCGCTATCGCTCGGTCTGCCCGACGAGGCGCAGAAATCCGCGGCGGTGCTCGGCGCCAACTATCCGGGCAGCGAGTGGTACCAGAAGGCCTTCCGGCTCATGCGCAAGGATGCGCCCGGGGTCACCGCAAGCTGATCTCACTTTCGCCGGGGAATTTCTACCGGCGAAGTTGACAATACGTGCGGCCAGGCGTTTTGCTGGGCGCCGATGCTCTCGCAAAAGACCCGCTATACGATCCGCGCACTCCAGCACCTCGCCGATCGCTGGCGCGAAGGTCCGGTGCGGCTCGATGCGATCGCCTCCGAGCAGAACATTCCGCGCAAGTTCCTGACCGTGATCCTGAGCGAAATGGTCCGTGAAGGGCTGGTCATCTCCCACCGCGGGCGCGATGGTGGCTATGAGCTCGGGCTGGCACCGGTCGACATCCGCTATGGCGACATCATTCGCCTGACCCGCGGCAGTCTGGCGCTGGTCCCGTGCGCCAGCCGCAACGCCCACGAACACTGCAACAACTGCCTGCCAGAGGCCGATTGCCGGCTGCGCGGACTGATGCTGACCCTGCGCGACGAGACCGCCGCCATGCTCGACCGGGTCAGCCTGGCCGATCCGATCGCGCTCGAAGCGGCCTTCGTCGTCGAGGGCGAGCAGGGCTGATCCGACTGTCGCGGTAAAGCTGCGCTTGGTCGCAGAGAAGCGAAAGCTGCGTTGTCTATCTTATCAGTAGAGTTATCTCGAGCGGGTCGAATCTGTCGCCGCGGGTTGCGCGGCAGACTTGCGCGGCGCTGCTGAAGGATTAGCTCGCATGATGTATCTGTTTCGGTCCGCGTTGCTTGTCGGCACGGCGCTGGTGAGTTCGCCCGCGCTCGCTGCTGCGCCGGCCCCGGTGGATGCGCCCCCGGCGGGCGCGGCTGTCGTTGGTGCCGTTTCCGACCAGGCGACCTCGGCCGGGACCGGGCAAACCGATCAGGACGGCGCGATCGTCGTCACTGCGCGGCACCGCGCCGAATCGTCGCAGGCAGTGCCGCTGGCGATATCGGTGGTCGGCGGCGACCACATCGACAGTACCGGCGCGTTCAACGTCGGGCGGCTCCAGCAACTGACCCCCACGCTGCAGTTCTATTCGTCGAACCCGCGCAACACCTCGGTCAACGTGCGCGGGTTCGGGGCTCCGCTCGGGCTGACCAACGACGGGATCGATCAAGGCGTGGGCATCTATGTCGACGACGTCTATTATTCGCGGGTTGCATCATCGACCTTCGATTTCCTCGACGTCGCCCAGATCGAAGTCCTGCGCGGGCCTCAGGGCACGCTGTACGGCAAGAACACCACAGCCGGAGCGATCAACATCACTTCGCGCCAGCCGACCTTCGATTTCGAGGGCAGGGCCGAAGTTTCGGCGGGGAATTACGGATATGTCCAGGCCAAGGGCGCGGTTTCCGGACCGCTGTCCGATACCGTGGCGGTGCGCCTGGCGGTGTCGGAGACCAGGCGCGGCGGCACGATCGCCAACCTCACCACCGGCCAGCGCGACAACAATCTCAGCAATACGGGGTTGCGCGCGCAAGTCTTGTGGCGGCCGACGCCGACCCTCGATGTGACCGTTGCGGGCGATTACAGCTACCAGAACACGATTTGCTGCGCGACGCTCTACGCCGGCTACGTGCCGACGCAGAAGGCGATCAACCGCCAGTATCCTGCCATCGCCGCGGCGCAGGGCTATGCGATCCCGGCCAGCGCGCAAAATCCCTATAACCGGATCACCGATGTCGACGCGTTGCTGCGTGCCAAGCAGTCGCTCGGCGGAGCGTCGCTGCGCGCCAAGCTGGAACTGGGGCAGGGGACGCTGACATCGATCAGCGCGTGGCGGTTCTGGAACTGGAACCCGTCGAACGACCGCGATTTCACCGCGCTGCCGATCACCACGATCAGCCAGAACCCGTCGAAGCAGCAGCAGTTCACGCAGGAGCTACGTTATAACCGCCATAGCGACCGGCTCGATTTCCAGATCGGCACGTTTTTCTATCATCAGAGCGTCGATACCAACGGGCTCCAGCGCCAGGGCCCTGCGGCGACCAGGTGGCTGCTGGCGCCAAGCACTTCGCCGACCAACCCGTATAACCTCAACGTTCTCGACGGGTTGACGTCGACCAACACGATCCACCTGAGCAACACCAGCGCGTCGGTCTATGGCCAGGCGAGCTGGCGGGTTCTGCCGGGGCTGACGATCCAGCCGGGGCTGCGCCTCAACTATGACACCAAGAATGGCTCCTATGACGCAGTCGTCGCCGACGGAGCGGGCAACCTGCTCACCGCGGGACTGGTTTCATCGGGAACCGCGGTACAGAAGGCGCAGCTCGGCGTTCTCCTCCCGGAAAGCTATGCACCCCGCTTCAGCAAATGGAGCGTGTCGTACGACCTGACGCTGAGCTACGACGTGGCCCGCGACATTCACACGTATGCGACCTATTCGAAGACTTTCCAGACCGGTGGGATCAACCTCAACGGCGTACCCGCCGATGCCGTCACGGGCCTGCCCCAGCTTCAGTATCAGACCGTCGCACCCGAATCGGTGCGGAGTTACGAAATCGGGATCAAGTCGCAGTTCTTCGATCGCAAGGCGACGCTGAACCTCGCCGCGTTCCGGACCGACATCGCCAATTACCAGGCGAGTTTCAGCAGCAACAGCCCGACTTCGCTCAGTGCGCTGCGGGGATACATCGCCAACGTTCCGGCGGTCCGCTCTCAGGGCATCGAAGCCGATTTTTCGGTGCGTCCGTCGCCGCGGTTCAACGCCTATGCCAATTTTGCCTATACCGACGCGACGTACCGCGATTTTCCCAACGCCCCGCCGCCGTTCGAGCTCAGCGGCGGGTCGACCTTCAGCGGGACGAACTGCACGTTGCCGACCACTTTGGCGATCGGCGTCAGCCCGGTAAGTTGCAACATATCCGGGCAGCGCCTTCCCGGTGTTTCCAAATACGCGCTTTCGTTCGGCGCGGAGGTCAACGTTCCAGTCGCTTTGGGCGGGAGCGGCGGTGCGATCTATGCCGGGGCCGACGGCAGCTATCGCTCGTCGTTTTCCTCGAACGCTACGCCTTCGCCCGCGACCGAGATCGGCGGCTATACCCTCACCAACCTGCGCGCCGGCTGGCGCAGCGACCGGGATGCGCCGGGGGTCAAGATCGACGTTTACGGCTGGGTCCGCAACGTGTTCGCGGTCGGCTATCTCGAACAGGTCCAGCTCGCCCCCAACAGCGTCGGCCTGCTCGTCGGCAATCTCGGCGATCCGCGCACGTTCGGGGGCACGGTCTCGCTGAAGTTCTGAGCGGCGAGTTGTGGCAGGTGACGCGCGCCGCGCCAGCCGCTAGACCGGGCCGCGAACATGCTCACGCGTCTCGCCATCCGCAACATCGTGCTGATCGAAGCGCTCGACCTGACCTTCGCGGGCGGGCTGGGCGTGCTGACGGGTGAGACCGGGGCGGGCAAGTCGATCCTGCTCGATGCGCTCGGGCTGGTGCTCGGCAACCGCGCCGAAGCCGGGCTGATCCGCGCCGGATCGGATATCGCCAGTGTCACCGCGACGTTCGAATTTGCCGCGCTGCCCGCGCCGCTGGCTGCCGCGCTGGATGATGCGGGAGTCGAGATCGAGCGGGGCGAACCGCTCCTGCTCCGGCGCCAACTCAAAGCCGATGGCGCGGGTGGGGTCGCCAGTCGCGGCTTCGTCAACGACCAGCCGGTCGGCGCGGCGCTGCTGCGCGAACTGGCGTCTGCGCTGGTCGAACTCCACGGCCAGCACGACGACCGCGGGCTGGTCAACCCGCGCGGCCACCGCCTGTTGCTCGATCGCTACGCCCGCGCCGATACGGCGGGGGTCGAAGCCGCGTGGCGGGCCTGGCGCCGTGCCGAGGAAACGCTCGCTGCCGCCCGCGCGCAGATCGCGCAGGCCAGCGCCGACCGCGACCTGATGCTCGCTTACCTCGCCGAACTGACCGCACTTGCGCCCGAAGAGGGCGAGGAGGCAGACCTCGCTGGTGCCCGTGCCGATATGCAGAAGGGCGAGCGCCTGTCGGGAGACCTGGCCGAATTGCGCCACATCTGGGAAGGCTCGGACTCGGCGCTGGCGAGCCTGCGCGGCGCTGCTCGCCGGCTCCACCGGATCGCCGCCGAACACCCGCTCCTGACCGATGCGCTCGAAGCGCTGGACCGGGCGGTGATCGAAGGGGGCGAGGCCGAGGACAAGCTCGCCCGCGCAGCCGAGGTTCTCCATCACGATCCCGCGGCGCTCGACCGGATCGAGACGCGGCTGTTCGAACTGCGCGCGCTCGCCCGCAAGCACGTTTGCCAGGCCGACGATCTCCCCGCCAAAATGCGCGACCTGCGCAGCCAACTCGACGAAATCGAACAGGGCGAAGACGAAATCGCCGCACTCGATGCCGCCGCGCGCGACGCCGGGCTCGATTACCGCGCGCGGGCCGAAGCGCTGTCGGCCGCGCGGATCGAAGCTGCCGCCCGGCTCGATACGGCAGTGGCGGGCGAACTGGCTCCGCTCAAGCTGGACGCCGCGCGGTTCCGCACGGCGGTCGTCCGGCTCGGCGAGGACCGCTGGGGACCGGGCGGGATCGACGCCGCCGAATTTCTCATCGCCACCAACCCCGGCGCGGATTTCGCCCCGCTCGGCAAGATCGCCAGCGGCGGCGAGCTCAGCCGGTTCATCCTCGCGCTCAAGGTCGCGCTGGCCGAACAGGGCGGCGCCGCAACGGTGATCTTCGACGAAATCGACCGCGGCGTCGGCGGTGCCGTCGCCAGCGCGATCGGCGAACGCCTGGCGCGGCTCGCCAGCGGGGGTCAACTGCTGGCCGTCACCCACAGCCCGCAAGTCGCGGCGCGCGGAAGCACGCATTACGTCATCGCCAAGTCTTCGGAGGGGACGGTGACGCGGACTTCCGTGCACCTCCTCGACGCAGGCGGCCGCCAGGAAGAGATCGCGCGGATGCTCTCGGGCGCGGAGGTTACGCCCGAAGCGCGGGCACAGGCGGACAGATTGTTGGAGAACGTGTGAGCGCGCCGAGCGACGCCGACGCCGCCAATGAACTGATGCGGCTCGCGCGCGAGATTGCGCGGCATAACCGGCTGTATCACGCGCAGGATGCGCCCGAGATTACCGACCCCGAATACGATGCACTTGTCCGCCGCAATGCCGAGCTCGAAGCGGCGTTTCCGCAGCTTGTGCGCGCCGATAGCCCGAGCGCGGCGGTGGGCCACGAAGTCGTTGCCTCGCCGCTGGCCAAGGTGCCGCATGCGGTGCGGATGATGAGTCTCGACAATGCGTTTGCCGACGCGGAAGTCGGCGAGTTCATCGCCCGCGTCCGCCGCTTCCTGATGCTCGGCGCGGACGAGCCGGTGGTGGTCACCGCCGAGGACAAGATCGACGGACTGTCATGCTCGCTGCGGTATGAGCGCGGCAAGCTGGTGCGCGCGGCAACGCGCGGGGACGGCACGGTGGGCGAGGATGTGACGCCCAATGTCGCGATGATCCCCGACATTCCGCAAATGTTGCACGGCGCAGCCCCCGAGGTATTCGAGGTGCGCGGCGAAGTCTACATGGAGAAGGCAGCGTTCGCGGCGCTCAATGCCGGCCAGGCGACCCGCGGCGAACGGCTGTTCGCAACCCCGCGCAATGCGGCGGCCGGCTCGTTGCGGCAGAAGGACGCCAGCGTCACCGCGCTTCGCCCGCTGCGCTTCCTCGCGCACGGCTGGGGCGACAGGTCTGCGCTGCCGGGCACGACGCAGTTCGCGGTGATGGAGGCGATCGCTGCTTGGGGATTGCCGGTGTCGCCGCAGCTGTTGCGCTGTGCCTCGCTCGACGAGATGCTGCAGCATTACCGCCAGATCGGCGCTGGGCGGGCGGGACTGCCCTACGATATCGACGGGGTGGTCTACAAGATCGACCGGCTCGACTGGCAGGACCGGCTAGGATTCGTGGCCAAGGCGCCGCGCTGGGCACTGGCGCACAAGTTTCCAGCCGAGCGCGCCGAAACCACGCTCGAGGCGATCGACATCCAGGTCGGGCGCACGGGCAAGCTGACGCCCGTGGGTCGGCTGGCGGGGGTCCTGGTCGGCGGGGTCACGGTGTTCAACGTCACCCTGCACAACCGCGACGAGATCGCGCGGCTGGGTTTGCGTATCGGCGACCGCATCGTGATGCAGCGCGCGGGCGACGTCATCCCGCAGGTCGTCGAGAACCTGACCCGCGACGTGGCGCGGGCGGCTTTCGTGTTCCCCGATCATTGCCCCGACTGCGGCAGCGAGGCGGTGGCCGAGGAGGGCGAAGTCGACGTCCGCTGCACCGGCGGGCTGACCTGTCCCGCCCAGCGGTTCGAACGCCTGCGCCACTTCGTCAGCCGTCCCGCGCTCGACATCGAGGGGCTGGGCGAAAAAACCATCGCCGAATTCATCGCCGCGGGCTGGCTCGAGGCCGGGCCCGCCGACATCTTCCGGCTCGAGCGCCATCGCGACGAGCTGATCGGGCGCGAGGGATGGAAGGACAAGTCTGTCGATAACCTGTTGATGGCGATCGAGGCCAAACGTGCGCCCGATGCCGCGCGGCTGCTGTTCGGGCTGGGGATCCGGCATATCGGCGCGGTGACCGCGCGCGATCTGCTCAAGCGTTTCGGGACGATGGGGAAACTGCGAGAAGTTGCCGAGGCAGCATTTTCCCCCCTCCCCTTCAGGCGAGGGGCCGGGGGTGGGGGCTGTCTCGGTGGTGGTGAAGATGGTGACAGGCCCCACCCCAACCCCTCCCCTAAAGAGGAGGGGCTTACGGAGGAAGCGCGCGCCGAATTGCTGGCAATCGAGGGAGTCGGCCCGGTGGTGGTCGAGGCGCTCGGCGACTTTTTTCACGAACCGCACAACGTCGCGGCGTGGGACGATCTGCTGTCCGAGGTCGCGCCCCCCGAATACGTGGTCGCCACGCGCGACAGCGCGGTGGCGGGCAAGACCGTGGTGTTTACCGGCAAGCTCGAGACGATGAGCCGCGATGAGGCCAAGGCGCAGGCCGAGGCGCTTGGCGCACGTTCCGCCGGATCGGTCAGCGCCAAGACCGATCTGGTGGTCGCGGGGCCGGGCGCGGGGAGCAAGCTCAAGCAGGCGGCGGCGCTGGGGATCGAAGTCATCGACGAAGCCGCGTGGGCGCAGATCGTCGCGGCGGCGGGCTGAGCGCGGCTAACCCGCGCGGCGCTTGCGCAGCCACAGGATCGACCAGTCGCCGCGCACCGCGCGCCGGGCCAGCCGCAATCCCGCGCGGCGGCAGGCGCGGCGCACCGCGGGCTCCTGCGTTTCGAGCAGTCCGGCCAGCACGAGGTGCCCGCCGGGGACGAGCGCCGCCGCGAAAGCGGGCGCCAGGTCGATCAGCGGGCCGGCGAGAATGTTGGCGATGATCAGGTCGTAAGGCGCGCGTGCGGCGATGAGCGGGGCGTCCATCCCTGCGGCGATCACCGGCACGACGGCGCCCGCGCCTCCGCCCAGCGGCACGCCGTTGGCGCGCGCGTTGTCCTCGATCACCGGCACGCACACCGGATCGATGTCGCTCGCCAGCATCAGCGTGCGCGGCCACAGCGCGAGCGCGGCAAATGCGAGCAGCCCCGTGCCGCTGCCGATGTCCGCCGCGTTGCGCACGATCGCCCCGCGCGCCTTCATCGCGCTGAGCATGGCGAGACAGCCGGCGGTGGTCGCGTGCTGCCCGGTTCCGAAGGCGCGACTGGCGGGAATGATGAACTCGGTGACCCCCGGCCCCGCGCCCGCGGGATGGTCGGGCGTGCGCACGCGGAACCGGCCCGCGGCGATCGGATCAAGGCCTTGCTGGCTCAACGTCACCCAGTCGGCCGCGGCGAGTTGTTCGGTGCGGAACGGCGGTGCGCCGCCGGAAAACAGCTTCGCCAGCGCGGCGCGATCGGCGCGCGTGGGCTTGCGCGCCAGCCACGCCTCGAGCTGCCAGTCGTCGGGGCGATCCTCGGCGATCTCGCTGCCGGCGATGACGATATCGTGGTCCCAGTCGTGCGCGTCCTCGTGTGCCAGGAGCGCGGCGGTGATCACATCCCGGCCGGCAAAGGCGGTGAGTTTCCAGCTACCGGACATAACTCGCGCCGTTGGCGTCGAGCGTGGCGCCGGTCATGCTCGGCGGGGCATCGAGCGCGCAGAACACCGCGATCGCGGCGATTTCCGCGGGCGTGGCGACCCGGCCGAGCGGGATGTCGGCGAGCAGCGCCGCGCCGCCGCGGGTCGCCAGATATTCGCCCGCCATCGCGGTGTCGGTAAACCCCGGGGTTATCGCGTAGCTGAGGATTCCGCGCGCGGCGTAGGCACGGGCGATGGTCTTGTGGAGCGCGAGCATGCCGCCCTTGGCCGCGGCATAGTGCCAGTGATCGGGCGAATCGCCGCGGTGCCCGGCGCGGCTCGCGATGTGGACGATCCGGCCCGCCTCACCGCTCGCCAGCCAGTGGCGCACCGCATAACGCGAAAGCTGCGCCGTGGCGGTGAGGTTGATCCGCAGCGTATCTTCCCACGCATCGAGCCACGCGATGTCGCTGGCGTCGAGCGGGCTGGCGGCGAACAGCCCGGCATTGTTGATCAGCACGTCGATATGCCCGCCTCCGGCCTCGAGCGCGGCTTCCCATAGCGCTTGCGGGGCGCCGGAATCGGCGAAGTCCGCCGCGATCAGTCCCGGCGCGGCGCGGGTCGCGTGGCCGATCACCCGCACCCCGCGCGCCGTCAGCGCGGCAGCGGTCGCGGCGCCGATCCCGCGCGACGATCCGGTGATCAGGACGGTGAGCGGGACAGTCGTCATGGTCCCGCCTTACAGGAGCCGGTCGGCGCGCGGCAATGGCCGAAAAGACCGTCCGGACCGGCTTGCACCCGCGCGCATAACTTCTAATACCGGACGCGTTCGCAAAGGACCCAACGCATGGCGCCGCCGACCACTCGACCGCTTTCTCCGCACCTGCAGATCTGGCGGTGGGGACCGGGGATGACGACCTCGATCCTCCACCGCGTCAGCGGCAATGGCCTTGCCATCGGCGGGCTCGGCGTTTTGATCTGGTGGCTGGGCGCGCTGGCAAACGGGCCGGATGCCTACAAGACTTTCCAGGGCATCGCCGGGTCCTGGTTCGGGCTGCTCGTGCTCGCCGGCATCTCGTGGGCGTTTTTCAACCACATGGCCTCGGGTCTGCGCCACTTCGTGATGGATATCGGCGCGGGCTACGAGCTCGATCTCAACAACCGCTGGGCGCTGCTGACCCCGGCGCTCGGCCTCGTATTGACTGCGGCTTTCTGGGCCGTGCTGCTGCTGCGCTAAGAACCAAGGAACAACGATGGGCAACGGAACCTCGATCGGACGCGTGCGCGGGCTGGGCCCGGCGCACAGCGGCGCGCATCACTGGCTGCTCCAGCGGCTGACCGCGGTGGGCAATCTGCTGCTGGTGCTGTGGCTGGTGGTCTCGCTGCTGCTGCTGCCCGATTTCAATTATGCTTCGGTGACCGAGTGGCTGGCGCGCCCGCTGTCAGCCACCGCGATGGTCCTGCTTATCATCAGCACATTCTGGCATGCCAAGGTGGGGATGCAGGTGATGCTGGAGGATTACGTCCATACGTCGGGCAACATGTTCGCGGTGCTGACCGCGCTCAACTTTGCGGCGCTGGCGGGCGCGGCGTTCGGGGTGTTCTGCGTGCTGCGGATCTACATGGCCGATCATGTCGCGCTGGCGGTCAAGGCCGCCTCCGCCGCGGCGGGAGCGCACTGACATGGCCAGCGTTCCCCCCGCCTACAAGATCATCGACCACACCTATGACACCGTCGTCGTCGGCGCGGGCGGATCGGGGCTGCGTGCCACGATGGGAAGTGCCGAAGCCGGGCTGCGCACCGCGTGCATCACCAAGGTGTTCCCCACGCGCAGCCACACCGTGGCCGCACAAGGCGGCATCGCCGCGAGCCTTGGCAACAACAGCCCGGACCACTGGACCTGGCACATGTACGACACGGTCAAGGGCTCCGACTGGCTCGGCGACCAGGACGCGATCGAATACATGGTCCGCGAGGCCCCGCAGGCGGTCTACGAGCTCGAGCACGCCGGCGTGCCGTTCAGCCGCAACGAGAACGGCACGATCTACCAGCGCCCGTTCGGCGGGCATATGCAGAACATGGGCGAAGGGCCACCGGTCCAGCGCACCGCCGCCGCGGCCGACCGCACCGGCCACGCGATGCTCCACGCGCTGTACCAGCAGAGCCTGAAGTACGACGCGGACTTCTTTGTCGAATACTTTGCGATCGACCTGATCATGAACGGCGGCAAGTGCGTCGGCGTGATCGCGATGTGTCTGGACGATGGCTCGATCCACCGTTTCCGCGCACATGCCGTGGTGCTGGCGACGGGCGGATACGGGCGCTGCTATTACACCGCGACCAGCGCGCACACCTGCACCGGCGACGGCGGGGCGATGGTCCTGCGCGCAGGCCTGCCGCTCCAGGACATGGAGTTCGTCCAGTTCCACCCCACGGGCATTTACGGCGCGGGCGTGCTGATTACCGAGGGCGCGCGGGGCGAGGGCGGATACCTCACCAATTCGGAAGGCGAGCGGTTCATGGAACGCTATGCCCCCAGCGCCAAGGACCTCGCCAGTCGCGACGTCGTCAGCCGCTCGATGGCTCTGGAAATGCGCGAAGGCCGCGGCGTCGGGCCGGAGAAGGACCACATCTGGCTCCACCTCGATCACATCGATCCCAAGGTGCTGGCTGAGCGGCTGCCGGGGATCACCGAGAGCGGCAAGATTTTCGCCGGCGTCGACCTTACCCGCCAGCCGCTGCCGGTGACCCCGACGGTGCACTACAACATGGGCGGGATTCCGACCAACTACCACGGCGAGGTCATGACGATCGGCGCGGACGGCAATCCCGAGACCAAGGTCCCCGGGCTGTTCGCGGTGGGCGAGGCGGCGTGCGTCTCGGTCCACGGCGCCAACCGGCTGGGCTCGAACTCGCTGATCGATCTGGTCGTGTTCGGCCGCGCCACCGGGCACCGGCTCAAGGAAACGGTCGTGCCGGGCACCGCGCATGCCGAACTGCCGGGAGACAGTGCCGACTTCGCGCTCGGCCGGCTCGACCACTTCCGCCATGCCCAGGGCGGATCGCCGACCGCGCAGATCCGCTTGGAAATGCAGCGCACGATGCAAAAGCACTGCGCGGTGTTCCGCGACACCGCTTTGCTCGACGAGGGCAAGGCCCAGCTCACCAAGACCTATGCGCGGATGCAGGACGTCCACGTCAGCGACAAGAGCCTGATCTGGAACTCCGACCTGATCGAGACGATGGAGCTCGACAACCTGATCGCGCAGGCCACCGTCACCGTCCACGGCGCGGCCAACCGCCAGGAAAGCCGCGGCGCGCATGCGCACGAGGATTTCCCCGATCGCAACGATGCCGAGTGGATGAAACACACCGCCGCGTGGTTCGACGGCTGGGGCGGCAAAGGCGGCGCGGTGCGGATCGATTATCGCCCGGTCCACGAATACACGCTCACCGACGATGTGGCGTACATCAAGCCGAAGAAGCGGGTTTATTGACGAAGCCTCCCGGCTCCGCATAATTCGACGCTCCGAATGTCATGGAATCGGGCAGCAACCGGCCGGGTCTGCGCGATCTTGAGGAGCGTGCAGCGTGTTGGACTGGTTGAACGGATTTCTGGGGATGCGCGGGCTTCCCCCGCACGGCTATTGCCTGCTGTGGGACCCGCGGCTGATCTGGACGCACGTTGCCGCCGATGCGGTGATCGCGCTGGCCTACTTTTCGATCCCGCTGGTGCTATGGCGGCTGCTCCAGGCGCGCCGCGACATCGAGTTCGGGTGGATGGTGGCGCTGTTCGCGACGTTCATCCTGGCGTGCGGGACCACGCACCTGCTCAGCATCTATGTGCTGTGGGTCCCGGCCTACGGGGTCGAGGCAGCGGTGAAGGTCGTGACCGCGCTGGCCTCGATCGCGACCGCGCTGCTCATGCTGCCGCTGCTGCCCAAGCTGATCGCGCTGCCCTCGCCGTCGCAACTGCGCGCGGTCAACGAACGGCTTGTCGTCGAGGCGCAGGAGCGCGAGCGGACCGAGGAAATGCTTCGCCAGTCCCAGAAGCTCGAGGCTTTGGGCCGGCTCACCGGCGGGGTCGCGCACGATTTCAACAACCTGCTCCAGGTCATCACCGGGAATATCGAACGTGCCCAGCGCAAGGCGGCGCGCGGCGAGGACGGCGTGGAGCGGGCGCTTGCCCAGGCGCTCAGCGGCACCGAGCGCGCGGCGGGGCTCACCGACCAGCTGCTGACCTTCGCGCGTCGTCAGCCGCTGAACCCGCGCGAGCTCAGCCTGAACGAACTGCTCGAGCGGATCGCGCCGCTGATCAGGGGCGCGCTGGGTACCGAGATCGCGCTCGTGATCGATCCGGCGCAGGGCGACGACACAATTGTCGCCGATGGCCCGCAACTCGACAGCGCCCTGCTCAACCTGGCGATCAACGCGCGCGACGCGATGCCCGATGGTGGCCGCGTGCGGATGGCGATTACCCCTGCCGACGATCCCGACACGATCACCTTGCTCGTCAGCGATAATGGCACGGGGATGGACGCAAAAACGCTCGAACGGGCGACCGAGCCGTTTTACACCACGAAGCCACTCGGCCAGGGAACGGGCCTGGGATTGAGCCAGGTCTATGGCGTGGCCGAGCAGCTTGGGGGCAAGATGCTCATCGAATCAACACTGGGCAGGGGCACGACCGTTCGTCTATTGTTGCCGCGCGCGGCCCGCGCCGGTCAATCCAGGGAGAAAATATGATCCGTATTCTACTGGTCGAAGATGAAGCGCTGATCCGATTTCTAGCCGAAGAAGAACTGACCGAACTCGGCTATACGGTAACCGCGGCTGCCAGCGGCGACGAGGCGGCGGAATTGATCGGCATTGGCGCATGCTTCGATTTGCTCGTCACCGATATCCGCATGCCCGGGATGGACGGCTGGACGCTGGCGCGGCTGGCCAAGTCGGCATTGCCCGATCTCGAGGTGATTTACGTGACCGGTTTCGCCGGGGAGACGCACGACCCGCTCGAAGGAATGCCCGTGGTGCGCAAGCCCTATCGGTTGGAGCAACTTCAGGAAGCGATCGCGGGCCGGTTCGGCGAGGCGTGCCGGTGAATGAACCTGGGCGCGCGTTGCTAGCGTGAGCGCAGCCGGTCACGCGTCAATTGGTCGATATGCGTTACGCCCATCAACCGCATGTCGCGCTCGATCTCGTCCTTGAGCAGCCCGAGCACGCGCTCCACCCCGGCTTGGCCAGCAGCGGCCAGCGCATAGAGATACAGCCGCCCGCCCGAAGCCGCGGTCGCGCCTTGCGCCAGCGCCTTGAGCACATGCGTGCCGCGACGGACCCCGCCGTCGCAGATAATCTCGATTTCGCCGCCGACCGCGTCGACGATCTCGGCGAGCTGGTCGAACGGCGCGCGGCTGCCATCCAATTGCCGCCCGCCGTGGTTGCTGATCATGATCGCGTCGGCGCCGATCTCGACCGCGCGGCGTGCGTCGCCGGCGCTCATCACGCCCTTGAGGCAGAACGTGCCGCCCCAGTCCTGGCGGATCCGCGCGGCGGTGTCCCAGTCCATCGACGTGTCGAGCATCGTGTTGAAGTATTCGGCGATCGAGACGGCCTTGCCGGTGCCTTCGCTAACATGGCCGTCGAGGTTGGGCAGGCCGAATTTCTCGCGAAAGACATAGTCGAGGCCCCAGCGCGGCTTCATCGCATAGCCGAGCAGGTTGGCGGCGGTGTACCGGGGCGGGGTGGTGAACCCCGACCGCAGGCAGCGTTCGCGCTTGCCCGAAACGATCGTGTCGACCGTCAGCGCTAGCGCGTCGAACTTCGCCGCCCGGCAGCGTTCGATCATGCTGGCGTTGAGGCCCTTGTCCTTGTGGACGTAGAGCTGGAACAGCTTGGGACTCGAAACCAGTGCGCCGATGTCCTCGATGCTGACCGTCGCCAGGCTCGATATGCCGAACCATACTCCGAACTTCTCCGCCGCGCGGGCCACTGCGCGTTCGCCCTGCCAGTGAAACACGCGCTGGAGCGCGGTGGGCGACAGCATCAGTGGCAGCGCGCTTTCGCGGCCCATGAGCATGATCGAGGTGTCGATCTCGGCCACCCCGGCGAGCACATCTGGGACCAGATCGACATCGCCGAACGCAGCGGTGTTGCGCGCCTTGGTCGCCTCGTCATCGGCGGCACCATCGATATAGTCGAACACCGGCCACGGCAGACGCGCTTTCGCGAGCCGGCGGAAATCATCGACGTTATGGCAATCGCTCAGCCGCATGCCGCGCTTCTACCCGGCTTGCGGCGCGGCACCAGCTCTAGTGTGCGCCTTGGACCACCGGCTGCGCGGCATAGCGGACCTTGCGGTTAGGGCCGACGCGCGCGGCCGGGCGCGCGCTGTGCGCCGGAGCGGCTAGTGCCTGCCGGGCGACGAGTGCCGCGGGCGCGGGCCGCGCCGGGTAAGGGCAGCCGCGGCTGAGCCCCAGGCCCTTGAGGAAACCGCGCCGCGCGCCGCCGGCAAACACCGCGTCGCGCATCTTGCGGTCCTGGTCGTTGGCGCCCGAAAGCTCGCGGATCACGCCGCGGAACGGGATGAAGTTGGCGACGACTTCCTGCGCTACGCTGCCCGGGGACATCGACGAACCGGTGGCGCGGTGCATGTCGAGGTCGTCACCCAGCGCGGCGTCGAGATGCGCGATCGCGGCCGAAATATCGCCGCACCGACGCAGCCCGCTGACCGAGTAGGGATCGTCCTGCGCCGCGGTCAGCAGCGCGGGAATCTGAGTCTTCCTGAGATTGAGATCGCTGACCGGGGTGGCTGCGACATCCGTCGCGGTGACGCGGTTTTCGGTCACCGGATGCGCAGGATCGGCGGTGGCGGCGGGGCGGGGAGCGGCCTGGTCGCGCGCGGCGACGGGCGCCGCGGCGAACAGCAACGCGCCGGCGAAGAGAAGTGCAGCAGGTGTGCGCATGATCGAATTGTCCCCGTTCGGGAGCACGCCGGCAGCGGCGGTCCCGCACAGGTTACGGATGGACCGGGTGAAAGGTTCCGCGCAGGCCGGCGCCCGCGCGCTTGCGCACGGTCGCCGCCCGCGCTCTTGTTA
>JANXSP010000174.1 GCA_025356575.1 Novosphingobium sp. | reverse complement strand
CCACTGGCTACCTCAAGACACTCGATGACTTCCGCGCGGTTCCGATCCGGACCGCTGCAGGCGGGATCCCGGTGCTCCTGGGCGATGTGGCGTCGGTTCAGGTCGGACCCGAGATGCGACGCGGGATTGCCGAGTTGAACGGGCAAGGTGAAGTAGCCGGCGGCGTCATCGTCATGCGCCAGGGCAAGAATGCCCGCGAAGTCATCGAAGGCGTGCGCAACAAGCTGTCCGAACTCAAAGCCAGTCTTCCGCCCGGCGTGGAGATCGTCACGACTTACGATCGCTCTGGACTCATCGACCGCGCGGTTGAGAACCTGACCGGCAAGCTGCTCGAGGAGTTCGTGATTGTCGCGCTCGTTTGCGGGCTGTTTCTTTGGCACGCGCGCTCGGCGCTGGTCGCGATCCTGACGCTACCGCTCGGTATCTTGATTGCGTTTGTCGCGATGCGAATCCAGGGGATTAACGCCAACATCATGTCACTTGGCGGGCTCGCTATCGCCATCGGCGCCATGGTCGATGCAGCAGTTGTAATGATTGAGAACGCTCACAAACATCTCGAACGATGGGGGCATGACAATCCGGACAAGGAGCTCGAAAACGCGGAACGCTGGCGCGTCGTTACCGATGCAGCGGCCGAGGTCGGCCCGGCACTATTCCTCAGCCTGCTGATCATCACCTTTTCGTTCATCCCGATCTTCTCCCTGCAAGGTCAAGAAGGCCGGCTGTTCGCGCCGCTGGCCTTCACCAAAACCTATGCCATGGCCGGGGCCGCGCTCCTGTCGATCACTCTGATCCCGGTTCTGATGGGATGGCTGATTCGGGGGCGGATTCCGAGTGAAGAGAGCAACCCAATCAACCGGTCCCTTACCCGCGTCTACCGTCCCGCGCTCGACTGGGTGCTGGCCAAGCCCAAAGCCGCGCTGCTGATCGCGGGGCTGGTGTTCGCCTCCAGCCTGTGGCCGATCAGCCAGACAGGCGGCGAGTTCATGCCCCAAATGAACGAAGGCGACTTGCTCTTCATGCCCTCGGCACTGCCGGGGATCTCCACCGCCAAGGCATCGGCGCTGCTCCAGCTAACGGACAGGCTTATCAAGACCGTTCCTGAAGTGGAAAGCGTGTTCGGCAAGGCGGGCCGTGCAGACACGGCTACTGATCCGGCTCCTCTCGAAATGTTCGAGACCACGATCCGCTTCAAGCCGAAGAGTGCGTGGCGCAGCGGCATGACCCCGGCCAAGCTGATCGACGAGCTGGACAGGACGGTCAAAGTTCCGGGCCTTGCCAATTTCTGGATACCCCCGATCCGCAACCGGATCGACATGCTGGCCACCGGCATCAAAAGTCCGATCGGCATCAAAGTCTCGGGCGCGAATCTCGAGGACATCGATCGCACCGCGCGGCAAATCGAAGCGGTGGCCAAAACCGTGCCCGAAATCAGTTCGGCTCTTGCGGAACGGCTTTCGGGAGGTCGCTATATCGATGTCGCCATCAATCGCGCAGCGGCGGCGCGCTACGGCCTTAACGTAGCCGACGTGCAAGCGGTGGTGTCCGGCGCGATCGGCGGGGAAGTGGTCGGGCAAACCGTCGAAGGGCTGGCCCGCTATCCGATCAGCGTGCGCTACCCGCGTGAAATCCGCGACAGCGTGGATGACATCATCAACTTGCCGGTACTCACGCCCTCGCGCCAACAAATCACGCTGGGAACGGTGGCCGATGTCCACATCACCAGCGGCCCGCCGATGTTGCGGAGCGAAAATGGCCGCCCGGCAACATGGGTCTATATCGACGGGCGAGGCCGCGCGCTGACCGAAATCGTCGGCGACCTGCAAAGGGCAGTGGCGCAAAAGGTCAAGCTGCCGCCGGGGATCAGCGTTGCTTACACCGGCCAATTCGAGTTTCTCCAACGGGCAACGCAGCGCCTCAAGATCGTCGTGCCGGCAACGTTGCTCATCATCTTCGCACTGCTTTATGCAACATTCCGGCGCTGGGATGAAGCACTGCTCATCATGGTTACGCTGCCGTTCGCGCTGACCGGGGGGGTCTGGCTGCTCTACCTCCTCGGTTACAATCAGTCGGTCGCGACGGGCGTCGGGTTCATTGCGCTCGCGGGGGTCTCTGCGGAGTTTGGCGTC
>JANXSP010000125.1 GCA_025356575.1 Novosphingobium sp. | reverse complement strand
AGCCCGCCTTCGATGAACCGCAGGACTTCGTTGCGGCGGCTATCCGGCTGGAGCCATTGCGGATTGTCGTGGTAGAGCGCGAGCAGCGGTTCGGCATAGCGCGAGAGGCGGAAAAACCAGCTTTCCTCGACCGTCCATTCGACCGGGGTGCCCTGGGGCGAGAGCCTATCGTCCCCCTCGCCCGGCGTCAGTTCGCTGTCGTCGTAATAGGCTTCGTCGCGGACCGAATACCATCCCTCGTAACGGTCGAGATAAAGATCGCCGCTCGCTTCCATGCGCCGCCACAGTTCCTGGCTGGCGGCGTGATGCGCGGGACTGCTGGTGCGCTGGAAAACATCGTACGACACATTGAGTTTGTCGCACATATCGATGAACAGGCTCGACATCTCGTCCGAAAGCGCCTGCGGGGTGACGCCCAGATCGCGCGCCTTCTGAAACATCTTGAGGCCGTGCTCGTCGGTCCCGGTCTGAAACCGCACGTCGCGGCCGTTGGCGCGCTGATACCGCGCGATCACATCGGCGGCGATCGCTTCGTAGGCGTGGCCGATGTGCGGCTTGCCGTTGGGATAGCTGATCGCGGTGGTGATATAATAAGGATCACCCATCGGGGCGGGAAAACTTTCTGTTTCGGCGGGCCCGGGGTTCAGGCAGCCGCATCTCTAGGCAGCGCGGCAGAGGCCAGCAACCCGCCAATTTCCATGACCAGCAGCCCGGCGTCGAAATTTGCGCTCGGAGCCTGGGCGGCGAGGCGCACTAGCGCGGCGTGGGCTTCGATCGCTGCGGATTGGCGAGCGGGCGCCAACGCGGCAGCTTCGGCGGCCATGACACCGCGCGCGAGGTCGATCGCGGCAAGCTGGCGTTCGCGGTCGGGGCGGACACCGATCGCCTCGGCCAGCGCACCGCGCAGCGCGAACGAGGCATCCCCTTCGCGGACCACGCGCCGCATCAGCGCGTGGAGCGGGGCGAGATCGCGCTCGATATAGCTCAGCGCCGCGCCGGGCGATCCGGCCGCGGCGGCAATGGCGGCGGCGCGCGCCGCCGCGTCGGCTGCCGGGGCTTCCTCGCGCAGGATCGCATCGACCGCATCATCGCCGAGCGGGGCGAACCGGAGCATCCGGCAGCGCGAGCGGACCGTTGCGATCAGACGTCCCGGGCGATGCGCGACGAGCACGAACGTCGTGCCGATGGGCGGCTCTTCGAGGCTCTTGAGCAGGGCATTGACCGCGCTCTTTTCCAGATCGTCGATCGGATCGATCACAATCGCCCGGCGCGCACCCAGCGTGGGCCGCGTTACCAGCCGCTGCTGCATCCGCCGAACCTGATCGATCGTGATGTTGCGCTTGAGCTGATAGGGTTTGCCGTCCTGGCGTTTCTTCTCGTCGTCCTCGGTCGCGGGGAGCGGTTCGAGGACGTATATGTCCGGGTGATTGGCGGCAGCGGGCTGGTGCGATCCGGGCTCCGCGACCAGTGCGGCGGCGGCCGCGCGCGCAAAGGTGCCCTTGCCGATGCCGCGCTTGCCCGCCAGGATCCATGCGTGGTGCATCCGCTGCGAGGCCATCGCCGCGCGCCACTCGGCCCAGGCATCGGCGTGGCCGAGCAAGCTCATGCCCGCGCCGCGATAAACGGTTCGACCGCCGCGAGGACGGCGCCGTGCGCCTGGGCAGCGGTGCCGTTGCCGTCGATGCGGACGAAGCTTTGCGGATCGGCCTCGGCAAACCGCACGAACGCTGCGGCAACCGCGGCGTGATAGGCTTCGCCGCGCCCGGCGATGTTGTCGGCGCGGCCACAATCGCGTGCGGCCAGGCGCGCTGCCGCGACATCCGCGTCCACTTCCATAAGGATCGTGCGATCGGGGATCAGGCCCAGGCTGCCGATCATATGGAGGTCCATGATCGCGGTGTCGCCCAGCGCCCCGGCGCCGCCCTGGTAGGCGCGGCTCGAATCGACGAAGCGATCGCAGACCACCCAGCGCCCGGCCTCGAGCGCGGGGAGGATCGCGCGGGCGACATGATCGGCGCGCGCGGCCGCGAACAGCAGTGCTTCGGCTTGCGGGCCCCACTGCGGGCCATCGAGGAGGAGCGCGCGGATCGCCTCGGCGCCCGGGGTGCCCCCGGGCTCGCGCGTCACCAGTGCGTCGATCCCGCGCGCGGCGAGCGCCTCGGCAAGCAGCCGCGCCTGGGTCGATTTACCCGTGCCCTCGCCCCCTTCGAAAGCGATGAAAGTGCCGCGCGGGGTCATGAAGGAAGTGTCATAACAGGCCGCCCAGCCCGTTGATGAGGCGGTCCAGCGGCCCCGCTTCGCCCACCGCACTGGCGGCAACCAGCGGCAGGCTGTGGGGCGGAGCGTTGCCGATGCGCACTTCGAGGCGGGCGATTTCCGCGCCCTTGATGATCGGCGCGGCGACCGGGCCATCGTAGAGCACGCGCAGGCGCGGCGCCTCCGCAATCTTGCCCGTCCCCGCGCCGGGCAGGGCAACGAACAGCGCGTGCGGAGCGACGAGCCCGACCCGGCGCGCGTCGCCGCCCTGGACGCGGGCTTCGCCGACCAGCGCGCCTTCGTCATACAGGCGGCGGCTGTCCCACGCGGCAAAGCCCCACTCGATCAGTTCCTGCGCGGCGCGGCGCCGGGCCTTACCCGTAGCGACCCCGGCAACGACCATCACCAGCCGCCGCCCGCCGCGCATCGCCGATCCGAGGAAGCCATAACCGGCCTGGTTGGTGAACCCGGTTTTCATCCCGTCGGCACCGGGGATCACCCCCAGCGTCGGATCGTGGTTGGGCTGGGTGATCCCGTTCCAGGTCATCTGCGGGTGACCGAAAAAGTGGTGATAATACTGCGGATACCGTGTCAGGATGGCGCGGGCGAGCAGCGTCAGGTCGTGCGCCGAGACATAGGTCGCGCCGTTGTCGGGCCAACCGTTGGGGGTGCCGAAATGGCTGTCCTTCATCCCCAGCGCGCGGGCCTGCGCATTCATCAGCGCGACCCAGTTGGCGACCGATCCGGCGGCGCCTTCGGCCAGCACGATGCAGCCATCGTTGGCGGAAACCGTGGTGATCCCCATCAGCAATTCCTGCACCGTGGGCTGGCTGCCGCGCGCGAGAAACATCGTCGAGCCCTTGTTGGCCCATTCCTTGAAGGCGCCATCGCTCATCGTCAGGCGCTGGTTGGGCACCAGTTTGCGATGCGCCAGCAGATCGAAGGCGACGTAGGCGGTCATAACCTTGGTGATCGAGGCGGGGACGAAGCGGCGGTTGGGATCGCGCGAAAACAGCACCTGGCCCGAACCGAGATCGGTGAGCAGCGCGATCGGTGCCTCGGCGGCGAGCGGCTGCGCGGGTGCTGTGATCGCAGCAGGCGCGAGCGGGGTTACCGTTTGCGCCAGCAGCGGCGCGCTCAGCCCCGCCGCAAACGCTAAGCTAAATCGTTTCAAGCCCGGTCCTTAGTCACCCGCAGCAGGCGCGACCGGCCGGGTGGTGGTCGGATCAGTCGGCGCGCTGGATTCGGGCATCGCTATACCCGGCGCCCTTCGCCTTCGCCAGCGCGGCATCGGCGCCGGCGCGGGTTGTGAACGGTCCGCTGCGGACGCGGAACAAGTGTCCGGCGGCACTGACGCTGCCGCCGACCTGGTGGGCGGCCGTATCGGCGCGCGCGCGGGTCGAAAACGCGCCGACCTGGACAACGAAGGTCCCTGCCTGTGGGGCAATCGTTGCGGCGGCGCGCGGCACGTTTTGGGACGCGGGCTTTGGCGCTGCGCTGGCGTGCGGGCGCGGCGTAGGCGCGGCGACCGGGCGCGGCGTTGACGCGATGACCGGGCGCGGCGTGGGCGTAATCACCGTGCGCGGCGCTTTCGGTACGGCCGGGGTAACTGGGGTGGCTGCGGCGACCGGGCGCTGGCTGCGCGGTGTGGGCGATGCCGCCGCCTTGGGCGCCGGGGCCACGCTCGCGGCCGCCGCCGCCGCGGGCGGTATTACGGCTGCCGGTGCAGCCCCGGGGATGCGCCGTAGCAATACCGCGGCGAGCGCGGCGGGCGTTTCGATGCGTTCGGGCGCGCGCCCGCCCACGCGCAGCTGGGCGCGCTCGTTCTCGGGCGGGTTGACCCGGCGAACGCGCACCGGAACGCGCGCATCGGCGCCGAGCCCAAGCTGCGCTGCGGCGCCCGGCGACAGTTCGATCACGTTGCTCCCCGTCATCGGACCGCGCCGCTCGACCCGCGCCAGGATCGTCCGGCGCGAGGCCAGGTCGGTCACTTCGACGTAACTCGGCATCGGCAGGACCCGCTCGGCGACCGAGACCCCTGCCCCGCCCTCGCTGCCCACCGCGGCATATCCGGCGATATCGTAATTGAGCTTGTCGACAGGGGTGTAGGTTACCCCGCCGACCTGATAGGCATCGCCCAAGACCATCGGATAGTCCGCAGCCGGGCCCGATTGCGGCAGGTCGGCGATTGCGGCGGGACGTACGGTACTGCCGGCGCCCCCGCCCCCGCCCAGTCCCCCACAGGCCGCGACGAGCGAAAGCAGCAGCAACGGCGCCGTGCGGCTAGCGATAGATTTCATCTGCAAGCAATCCCACCGAGAGGGCATAATAATTCGAGCAGTTATAATCGAGGATAACCCGATAATTCCCGGTTAAGAGATACGCGGTGCGCCCCGGGCCATCGGGTTCGATCAGGCTCGCGAGCACCGAATCGCCAATATAACCTTGCGGCGTTACCCCCATCGCGCGCCATTCGGCGACCGTGCGCCACACCGCGTGGCGCGCATGGACGCGCGGGCAGACGGGCGAATTGAGGCGCGAGGCGACAGCGGAGCGATCGAAGCCCTCAGGCACGTTCGCCGCCACTCCCCACGGCTGGCCAGGGCGCCAGCCGGCATCGCGAAAGTAGTTGGCGATGGACGCCAGGGTGTCGGCGTTGCTCGTCCAGATATCGCGGGTACCGTTGCCGTCGCCATCGGCGGCGACGCGCAGGTAGACGCTGGGGAGGAACTGCGGGTTGCCGAACGCCCCCGCCCAGCTGCCCGTCAGGCGTTCGCGCGGGATGCCGCGGTCCGCAATCTTGAGCAGCGCGATGAATTCCCCCGCGAACAGATCGCGGCGCCGCCCCTCGTAGGCCAGCGTGGCGAGCGAGCGAGCGAGATCGAAGTCGCCGGTGTAGCTGCCGAAGTTGGTCTCGTGCCCCCAGATCGACAGCAGGATCTTGGCCGGGACGCCGTAGCGCGCCTCGATCGCGGGGGCGATCCCGGCAACCGCGGCGGCTTTGGCCCGGCCGCGCGCGATCCGGTCCGCATCGACATGCGCGCGGCGGTAAGGTTCGAACGCCGGGGCCGAAGTGGTCGCCGATGCCCCCGGCTGGCTGCGATCGAGTTCGACCACGCGCGGGTTCGGCGTCAGACCGTCGGTATAGCGGACGATCGTCGCCTCGCTGACACCCTCGGCGCGCGCGCGCGCAGCGAGCACCTGAAGGTAGCCCTGGAAGTCGCCGTCTTGCGGGATTTGTGCGGTAACCACCGCGATCGGCGAAAACGCCGCGACGGTAAGCGCCAGGGCCAGCAGGTTTCGCATTGGTTTGAACAGGTTCATCACCGGCCAAACTGCCACAGCCCGCGCCCGGCTGCAAAGCTTGATCGACAAACCGCAGCGATCGCGTTAGCCGCAGCCCTCACCCGGACAGGTGGCAGAGTGGTCGATTGCAGCGGTCTTGAAAACCGCCGTGGGCGAGAGTCCACCGTGGGTTCGAATCCCACCCTGTCCGCCATTATTCCTTGATTTTACAATACTTTTTCAAGCTAGAGGCTCGTGTTCCCATAATCGCTCCCCAATAGAACAGCTGCTAGGGCGACCTGTCTCGGCCAGTAGCCACTAAGGCATTGGCTGTAAGCGCCACGGATCGACTGCGCGTTCATTAGCCGCCGGCTAAGCGACCACCGACCAAGAGACTCAGTGCGCAGGGGTCGGTGACACCACTGGCGTCGGTGCTGCGGTCGGAATTGTGATTATCACAGGTGCCGATGTGGCCTGAACAGTCTGGAACACAATATCCTCGTCGAGGAAGCCTTTCACCGCTGAGCCGGTCGGAATGTGCGCACTGGTCCCGGTTGTGACAAAGCCCGCGAGTGGTAACAAAACAGCTGCAGCGACGACGCCCCCCGTGCCGGTGATGCCCTTGTCGTCGAACGTGCCGCTGAGCCGCACTTGGCGATCACCCATTCGCAGCGAAAGGATGCGCCCGGCGATATAGCCCGACTTGCCCCACATGCCTTTGTTGCGCACCTCC
>JANXSP010000101.1 GCA_025356575.1 Novosphingobium sp. | reverse complement strand
CGGTATTTGCGGGCTTCCCCGCGGGCACCGTCAGCGGCGCGCCCAAGGTCCGGGCCTGCCAGATCATCGCCGAGCTGGAGGGCGAAACCCGCGGGGCCTATGCCGGCGGGGTCGGCTATTTCGCGCCCGACGGCTCGATCGACAGCTGCATCGTGTTGCGGACCGGCATCGTCAAGGACGGCATGCTCCACGTCCAGGCGGGCGCGGGGATCGTCGCCGACAGCGACCCGGCGTCCGAACAGCGCGAATGCGAAGCGAAGGCCGGCGCACTTTTCGCCGCGGCGCGCGAAGCGGTGCGCGTGGCGGGCGAACCAACGTTCGGGCAGTAACCCTTTTGCCTAGCGCCGCGAAACCCTGATCCCGAGGATCCCCAGGCCGAACACGATCACCCCGAACCCGATCCCCGTCGACAGCGGCTCGGAAGCGAGGTGGACGGCGCGCCACAGCTGGACCAGCAGCAGCGTCCCGATCACGATCATCGCCAGCGGGATCATCAGCGGCAGCGCCGCGAGCCGCGCGCCCGCACCTTCGATCAGCCCGCGCGCCGGGGCGATCGGACGGCGCCCTTGAGTCAGCGTGACGGGCAAACGGTGCGCGCGCCACCATTGGTAGAACACCCACGGCAGCGGCAGCACGAACACCGCCCCGCCCCACCAGTTCGAGACCTCGCCGCCCGTCGCGACGACCAGCGCGATGATCAGCACGACCGCGATCGGCAGCCACCACCGCATCGCTCGCTGCGCGCGGTGGAGGATCGCGGCGTGGCGCGCGATGAGGTCGTTCATCTCGGCCTCGCTCACCGGCAGGCCGCCGCTCCAGTCGTTCTTGAACCAGACGATCCCGCCGACGGGCTGGCGTTCGAACCGCGCCGCGAACTGGGCGATGCGGTTTTCGACGATGGGCAAGTGGATGATCATCGCGCCAGCTTAGCCCGCGCTGGCAAAACCGCCAGTCCCGCTCTATCGGGCGCTCCATGATCCTGGTCATCGACAATTACGACAGCTTCACCTGGAACCTGGTCCATTACCTGATGGAGATGGGCGCGGCGGTCGAGGTCGTGCGCAACGATGCTATTTCTGCCGGGCAGGCGCTGTCGAGCGGGGCCACCGGGTTCCTGATCTCGCCCGGCCCGTGCACCCCGAACGAGGCCGGGGTCAGTCTCGATCTGGTCGCCGCCTGTGCCGATGCGGGCGTGCCCTTGCTCGGAGTGTGCCTCGGCCATCAGGCGATCGGGCAGCATTTTGGCGGGCAAGTCGTGCGCGGCGGATTGATGCACGGCAAGACCTCGCCCGTCAGCCACGATGGCAGCGGGGTGTTCGCCGGCCTGCCCTCGCCGTTCGCCGCGACCCGCTATCACAGCCTGGTGGTCGAGAACGTGCCCGATACGCTGATCGTCAATGCCACCGCGCCCCAAAATTCGACTGGCGACGCGCATGTCATGGGCTTCCGCCACGCGCATCTGCCGATTCACGGGGTCCAGTTCCACCCCGAAAGCATTGCGACCGAGCACGGCCATGCGCTGCTCGCCAACTTCCTGCGCCTTGCCGCGGTAGAACCCAAGATGCCCGAAACCCGCGGATGAGCGCGGTTCTGCCTGACGTCACGACGCCGCTGGACGAGGCCGAGGCCGAAGCCGCGTTTGCCGCAGTGCTCGACGGAACGGTTGGCGACGAGGCGATCGCCGCCTTCCTTGTGGCTTTGTCCGCGCGCGGCGAAACCGCCGGGGAAATCGCCGGCGCGGCCCGCGCGATGCGCGCGCGGCTGATCCCGGTCGACGCGCCGCCCGGCGCCATCGACGTCTGCGGCACCGGCGGCGACGGGCATCACACGCTCAACGTCTCGACCGCGGTGTCGCTGGTCGTCGCCGCCAGCGGCGTGCCCGTGGCCAAGCACGGCAACCGCGCCGCTTCGTCCAAAGCGGGCGCGGCGGACACACTCGAGGTGCTCGGGCTGAACCTGGCCAGGCTGGGCGAAACCGCGCGCGATACGCTCGGCGACCTCGGCATCTGCTTCCTGTTCGCGGGCAACCACCACCCGGCGATGGCGCGAATCCAGCCGATCCGCCGCGCGATCGGCCAGCGCACGATCTTCAACCTGATGGGCCCGCTCGCCAACCCGGCGCGGGTCGCGCATCAACTGATCGGGATCGCGCGGCCCGCTTACGTGCCGATCTACGCCGCCGCGCTGGCCAGCCTGGGCACCGCACGCTCGATGATCGTCTCGGGCGACGAAGGGCTCGACGAACTGAGCCTGGCGGGCGGCAACGAAGTCGCCGAGGTCGCCGGGCATGATTACACGATGCACCGGATGAGTGCAGCCGACGCCGGGCTCCCCGCCGCACCGGTCAACGACATCCGCGGCGGCGACGCGACCTACAACGCCGCCGCGCTGCGCGCGTTGCTCCAGGGCGAGCGCGGCGCATACCGCGATGCGGTGCTCTTCAACAGCGCCGCCGCGCTGATGGTCGCAGGCGAAGTCTCCGATTGGCACGAGGGGGTCGAGGAGGCCGCAGAGACGCTCGACAAGGGGCTGGCCAACACCCTGCTCGATTGCTGGATCGCGGCGACACGCTGAGATATGGGCCCGCAATGACCGACAAGCTCGCCGAAATCTGCGCGACCAAGCGCAACGAGGTCGCCGCGCGCAAGGCGGTGCTGAGCCTCGGCGACCTCGATGCGCTGGCCGCGCGCCAGTCTGCGCCGCGCGGGTTCCGCCGGGCGCTCGAGGCCAAGCGCGCGGCGGGTTTCGCGTTGATCGCGGAAATAAAGAAAGCTTCGCCGTCCAAGGGTTTGATCCGCAGCGATTTTCATCCAGCCGATCACGCCCGCGCCTATGCCGCCGGTGGTGCCGCGTGCCTCTCCGTGCTAACCGACGCACCGTATTTCCAGGGCCACGAGGACTACCTCATCGCCGCGCGCGCCGCCTGCGATCTGCCCGTGCTGCGCAAGGACTTCATGGTCGATCCGTGGCAAGTTGCCGAGGCCCGCGCAATCGGGGCCGATGCGGTCCTGATCATCGTCGCCGCGCTCGACGACGGGGCGATGCGCGAGATCGAGGCGGCGGCGCTCGAACGCGGGATGGACGTGCTGGTCGAAGTCCACGACGCCGCCGAAATGGCCCGCGCGGCGCTGCTCCAATCGCGGCTGATCGGCATAAACAACCGCAATCTCAAGACCTTCGTGGTCGATCTTGCGACCACCGAGCAGCTTGCGCCGCTCGCTCCGGCGGGCGCGCTGCTGGTCGGCGAAAGCGGCATAGCCAGCCACGCCGATTGCCAGCGCCTCGCCCATGCCGGAGTCCGCACGTTCCTTGTCGGCGAAAGCCTGATGCGCCAGAGCGACGTTGCGGAGGCTACCCGGGCGCTTTTGATCGGCGCCTGAACTGCGCCGGGGCTTTCGTTCAGCGCAGCAGCGTGACGTGCCCGATATAGCTGTGCGCCGTGCCGAACAGGCTGAAATCGCTGGTCCCGCGGCCCATCCTGAAGCCGGGGGCTTTTGGATCGCCGCCGCGCTTGACCAGCAGCGTCTGGCTGCCGAACTTGACCGAGGCATCCTCGAAATCGACCGCGGCGAGCGGACCGACGCGCTGGGCGAAGTCGATCATGTCGGTGAACGGGCCGCCGCGGGTCCGCTCGGCGACGATCGCGCGGGCG
>JANXSP010000061.1 GCA_025356575.1 Novosphingobium sp. | reverse complement strand
GGCACGATGACATGGTCGTGCTCGATTGACTGGTAGACGTTGGCGAGCGTCTGCGCCTCGACCCCCTGCGCGGCGTCGACCACCAGCAGCGCGCCCTCGCACGCGGCGAGGCTGCGGCTGACCTCGTAGGCGAAGTCGACGTGGCCGGGGGTGTCCATGAGGTTGAGCTGGTAGGTGCGGCCGTCGTTGGCGGGGTAGGTGAGGCGGACGGTCTGCGCCTTGATCGTGATCCCGCGCTCTTTCTCGATGTCCATGTTATCAAGCACTTGCGCGCTCATCTCGCGCTCGCTCAGCCCGCCGGTGAACTGGATCAGCCGGTCGGCGAGCGTGGACTTGCCATGGTCGATATGGGCAATGATGCTGAAATTGCGGATCAGGGAGAGATCGGTCATCGGATGCTTTGCGGTTGGGCCAATTCGGCGAACCGCTCGCCCTTAGCCGCGCAAGCCAGCGCTGTCAGTAGCGCGTCTCAGAAGCGGATGGAGCCCCGCGCTCAGGCGGCGCGGCCGCGCGATTTTTCAGGCGCGGTGCCGAACTTGGGGAGGACGAACTTCGCGCCGCCCCCTCCTTCCCCGCCGCCGGCCTGCGGGTGCAGCGGATAATTGCCCGGCGGCAGCGCGGCCAGCGGCATACCTGCCGCCGCAAGTGAGTAGGGCGAGACCCGGTGGCGAGTGCACAGCCCGCCCGCGCCGTCGTCGACCAGCGGCACTTCGAAGCTCAGCCCCTGGACCGATCCCTGCGAGCGCCGGACGATCCCGATGGCCAGCTGGCCCTCGCCGAAGTCCACGACGAATTGCGTATCGAGCGGGATATCGACCAGCCCCTCGATCATCGTGCCGCTGCGCGATATGTTCCGCATCGTCACTTCGTAACGAAAGTCCTCGTGGATCACCCCGACCTTGCGGAAAATCGTGCGACGCCCAGAGCGTTGATGCGTTGGACCCGAGGGCGCAATGACCCATTCGTTCGCGCTCATCGCCGCGCTGATCTCATTAAAGGGCAATGGCGGCGAATACAGAAAGCCCTGGATCGTCTTCACCCCGAGTTTGCGGAGCAGCTCAAGCTCATCCATCGCCTCTACTCCCTCGGCGGTGGTCTCGAGGTCGAGGGCGTCGGTCAGGCTGACGATCGCAGTGATGATTGCGGCATTGCGCGTGGACGGATCGGTAGCGCCGTTGATGAAGGTCTTGTCAATCTTGATCTTGTCGAACGGTGCCTTGCGCAAATAGCCGAGCGAGGCATAGCCCGTCCCGAAATCGTCGAGAGCCAGACGCACGCCGAGCTGCTTGAGGTCTGCGAACGTCCGCTCGTTGGAGTCGCTTTCGTGGAGGAATACGCTTTCGGTCAGTTCGAGTTCGAGCCGGTCCGGGTCGATCCTACTGCTGGCTAGCACCGAGGCGACCACCGCGGGAAAGCCGGGATTGGCAAACTGGGTTGGCGAGACGTTGACCGCCACCCGCAGGTTTCCCGGCAGCCTTTGCACTTCTTCGCAGGCACGGCGCATTGCCCATTCGCCCAGCCCAAGGATCAGTTTGGAATCCTCGGCGATCGGAATGAACAGGTCGGGCGAGAGCACACCGTATTCGGGGTGGCTCCACCGCATCACCGCTTCCAGCCCGACGACGGTGTCGTTCGCGGCCGAGACGATGGGCTGGTAGGCAAGGGAAATCTCGCCTCGCTGGAGCGCGTCGCGCAAATCGTCCTCGAGTTGGCGGCGCTGTTCCGCGGCGTCCTGAAGATCGCTAGAATAGAACCGGAAGGTGCCACGGCCTCCGCCCTTGGCGGCGTACAGGGCAAGATCGGCGCTGCGAACGACCTCATCGCAGCTGATCCCATCATATGGCGCGATCGCGATGCCGACCGAGGCGCCGATAATGCACCGGTCGCCGCCGATCTGATAAGGCTGCGAAATCATCGAGATGATCGACCGCGCGATATCGCCCAGCTTGCCGCGATCATCGATGTCGGGGAGTATGACCTGGAATTCATCACCGCCGAGCCGCCCGATCTCGCAGGTGTGCTCGATCGCCTGGTGCAATCGCTGAGCGACCTGCTTGAGCAGTTCGTCGCCAACCGGATGGCCGAGCGTGTCGTTGACTTGTTTGAACCGGTCGAGATCGAGCATCATCACGGCGCAGGAACGTTTTGAAACGCGGTAGGCGGTGATCGTCGCGTCGAGCCGCTGGGCCATGCGGTGGCGATTTGCGAGTCCAGTCAGCGAATCGTACATCGCCAGCCGCGAAGCATCGAGGTGCGTGCGGCGGCTGGCGGTTACGTCTGCGCCGTTGCCGCGGTAACCGGAAAATTGGCCTGCCTTGTCGAATTGGGGACGCCCGGATATTGCCCACCACATCGCCGTATCGCCGTGTTCGACCTTGACAGCGCGATCGGCGAAGGTTTTGTGCGCGCTCAGGATGAGCGGCAAGGTGCGTTCGGCCGTGTCTTCGCGGTCGCGGTCGGGCGCGAAGAGCGCATAAAATTGTGCGCCCATCAGTTGTTCGGGGCTCTTGCCGAGGCGCTCGGCCGCCCACGGCGACAAGTACGTGACGAGCCCATCGCGGTCGGTCGACCAGAACCAGCCGAGGCCTGATCGTTCGTAGTCCTCCATCAGCATCAGCGCGTGACGCTGCTGGTCGGGCCGCATGGGTGCGGCGATAGCCTGCCCTACGGGCGCCCCGCGCATCCGCGACAGAAGGTTACGTCCGGCCATCGATCGTCCAGCTATCGGTGAGGTTTCACCTCCCCGCCCTGCCATTAGGCCCAATGGGTTGAGATAAACTAAATCCGGCAAGCGAGTTTACCGCACGAAACTATCCCGTTTTGAGGAGGCGCGGCACCGCGGCGGCAGCGTTCGCGGGGGGCGTAATCCGCCCAGCGGAATCGAGGTCGATCGTATAGGCGAATTCAACCCCCATGCGGTCCTCATGGCACCACCGGGTCGTGCCGGTAACGATCTGGCCGTCGCCGACGATGATCTGGAAAATCGTACCTGGAGGAACATTGGCGAGCCCTTCGATCAACGCGCCCGTGGCTGAGATGTTGCGGATGGTGGCGTTGTAGTTATCGCCGCCATGCTCGACGAGAACCTTGCGCAGCATCGTCTGGCGCACCGCGCGCGCCGATCGCGGACCCATCGCCACCGCGCCGACGCCCGCGGCAAGGTGCGCAGACGCATCATCCGGAGTCATCGCCCGGGCATAGATATATCCCTGGACATGGCTGCAACCCAGCATTCGCACCAGATCGAGCTGGTCGAACGTCTCGACCCCCTCGGCGGTCGTCTCCATTCCCAGTGCTTCGGCCAGGTTGACGATAGACGAGATGATCGCACCGTTGCGGCTGCCTGGCTGGGTCGCCCCGCTGACGAAGCTCTGGTCGATCTTGATCTTGTCGAACGGCGCTTTCTTGAGGTAGCCGAGCGACGAATAGCCGGTCCCGAAATCGTCGAGCGCGAGCCGCACGCCGACCCGCTTGAGCGCGGCGAACATCGCTTCGGTATCTTCGTCCTCGTTGAGGAACACGCTTTCGGTAATCTCCAGCTCGAGCCGCGAGGGGTGCACCTGGGCCTGGGCCAGCGCCTGGGTGACGATGGCGGGAAGCGCCGGGTTGGCGAACTGCAGCGCCGAGACATTAACCGCGATCCGGACATGCTCGGGCCATTTGGCGAGCTGGTGACAAGCGGTCCGCAGCGCCCACTCGCCGATCGGCGCGATCAACCCCGCATCCTCGGCTACGGGAATGAATTTCGCCGGAGACATCGGGCCGTTGACCGGGTGGTTCCAGCGAATCAGCGCCTCGAACCCGGTGATCTGCTCGGTCGCGGTGTGAACCACCGGCTGGTAATGCAGCTCGAGCTCGCCGTGCGCGAGCGCGTCGCGCAGGTCCTGCTCGAGCTGGCGGCGTTCTTGGGCATCCGAGTGGAGATCGGCGGCATAGAAATGGTGCCGGCCGCGGCCGCGGTCCTTGGCCGCGTATAGCGCCAGATCGGCGTTGCGGATCAACGCTTCGCTGGTGACGCCATCGCCGGGCGCCAGCGCGATCCCGATCGACGCGCCGATCACGACGCGGTGCCCGTCGATCGAATAGGGATGCGAGAGCTGTTCGATTACATTGCGGGCGAGGACGGCGAGTTGGTCGCGCGGGGTCTGACCGGGGATGATCACCTGGAACTCGTCACCGCCCAGCCGGCCGACCAGGCCCTGGCGATCGACGGTCCGTTCGAGCCGCTGCGCCACCTGGGTCAGCAGCGCGTCGCCGGCGGGGTGGCCGAGCGTGTCGTTGACTTGCTTGAACCGATCGAGATCGAGCAAAAACACCGCGCAAGCGCGCTGATCGATGCGGTGCGCGGCAAGCACCTTTTCAAGCGATTGCGACATCTGGAAACGGTTCGAGAGCCCGGTCAGCGAATCGTAATGCGCAAGCCGCGAGGCATCCTCCTGGGACCGGCGTTTCTCGGTGAGATCGCTGCCCCACCCGCGAAAGCCCACGAAATTGTTGAACCCGTCGTACAGCGGGCGCCCGCTGATCGATCACCAGCGCTCTTCGCTGGCGACCGCTGCGCGGACTGCAAGATCGGTAAAGGCCGATCGGGCGGACAAGTGGAACGCGAGCGTCCGTTCGCTCTCCTGACCACCGTCGTCGAGGAAGAACAGGTCCTGGAACAGCGCGCCAACGAGCCCCGCTGCGTCGCGGCCGAGCACTTGGCCCACTGTCGGCGAGACATATGTGAGCGCGGCGCGGCGGTCCGTTTCGAAAAACCAGCCCTGGCCGGTCTGTTCGTAATCGGCGAGGATTTCCTGGGCGCGGTTCTGGATTCGCTGGCCGAGTTCGGCCTCTTCGGCCGCGCGGGTGTCGGCAGCGAGCTGGCGGCGGTAACTGGCGGCAACCAGAGCCGTGCCGCCGATTGCGGCGCCAATTGCCGCGATCGTACTGATCGCGCAGGCGAACCCGACCCACAGCGCGACTTGCGCTGCCACCCGCAAGACGATGCGGTTGCCGTGGACCGCTCCCGCAAGCAGAGCGCAGGGAACCAGCGCCGACATTGCATAAAACCACAGCGCCGGATCCGCGCGCGTCCAGATGCCGATCCCTAAGCCGAACAGAACCATCGGCAGGCAAACCAGCACCACTGCTCTGGCAAGTCGCCATTCGTCTGCCAACTGCGGATCATCGAGCCATCCGGCAATCTTCCGGGTCGCAGCGAGGATACCTATCGCCAGCACCACGAATATCGCAGGTGCAATTCCCGGCAGAGCACCCGCTGCCAAACCCAGCAGCGCCGTCAACGCTGGCAACAGAATCCCTATCCGCGCCCATTCGCGCGCAACGAGACTTTCGGCACCGCGCCGCGTCCCATGCTCCGCGAGCGTCAAATTGCGCCGACCGCCGCTGCGACGGGTGTGCAGGAAATTGCGTTGGTCGCCAGGCACAGCGGCGTCGCCGCCCTCGACGCGGGCTTCGACCGCGGAACTGGCAAGTGCGCGTTCCGGGCGTGGCGTTGAGTCTTCAGGAACAACGGCTTGGTTCATCGCGGCGGCCATGCGGCAGTCACACTTGCGATCGGGTTAAGGGTAAACCCACAATCCGGCTTATCGCCGAAGGGCGCGCAGCTTGAAATGGACGGGGCGCCAGTGCATGCTCGCTGGCGATAACAATAAATCGGGGTGGATGCATGGCCAAGGGCGGTATGGGGCTGGAGAACGAAGCGGCGCAATCCACGACCGCGCTTGGGCCCCTGGTCGGTCTCGCCCGCGAAGATTTCGTCGGCGCAGTCGCGCTTCTGCTCCGCGAAACCGCCAGCCAGCCCGCGCGGACGCTCAAGCATGCTCAGGCGTTCGGCGAGGATGTCGTCAAGATCGTCACCGGCAAGTCCGATCTCGCACCCGATGCCAAGGACAAGCGGTTCATGGACCCCGCCTGGCGCTATAATCCGTTCTTCCGAGCAGGTGCGCAGTATTATCTGGCAGTCCAGAAGGGCATGCGCAGCTGGTTGAGCGAGCTTGAGCTCGACGACATGGAGCGCGACCGCGCCAATTTCATCACGAACATTATCATCGACAGCCTGAGCCCGACCAACACGCTGGCGGGCAACCCGATGGCCCAAAAGCGGCTGATCGACAGCGGCGGGCTGTCGCTGATCAAGGGACTGAAGAACGCCTACAACGATCTGGTCCACAACAATGCGATGGTATCGATGGTCGACAAGCGGCCGTTCAAGCTGGGCGAAAACGTCGCCGCTTCGAAAGGCAGCGTGATCTATCGCAACGCGATGATGGAAGTGATCCAATACGCGCCGACCACCGAAACGGTCCATGCGGTGCCCCAGCTGACGATCCCGCCGCAGATCAACAAGATGTATATCAACGACCTCAGCCCCGAAAAGTCGGTGGTGAAGTACCAGCTCGACAACGGCATCCAGACATTCACGATCAGCTGGAAGAACCCGGTGAAGGACGAAGGCCACTGGGATATGGCCGATTATATCGGTTCCTGCCGCGAGGCGATCGACGCGGTTGCGGCGATTACCGGCTCGGCCAAAGTCAACGTTTCGGCAGGGTGTTCGGGCGGGCAGACCGCGGCGCTGCTGGCGAGCAAGCTGGCAGCGGACGGCGATAGCCGGCTGGGCGCGCTGACCCTCATGGTCTGCGTGCTCCACCCCCAGCAGAACGATATCGAAGCGGGCGCGCTGATGTCCAAGCACGGCATGGAACTCGCCAAGCGCCGTGCTGCCAAGAAGGGGATCATCGAAGGCAACAGCCTGGCCCGCGGGTTCGCCTGGCTGCGGCCCAACGATCTGATCTGGAACTACGTCATCAACAATTACCTGATGGGCGACGACCCGCCGGCGTTCGACGTTCTGTTCTGGAACGCCGATGCGACCAACCTTTCGGCGGCGTTGATGGGCGATTTCCTCACGCTGTTCGATACGCTCGCCTTTACCAAACACGGCGAGGTCGAGATGGCGGGTCACGCGATCGATCTGGGCAAGGTCACCAGCGACCTATTCATCCTGGGCGGCGTTACCGACCACATCACCCCGTGGCGCGCGTGTTATCGGTCGACCCAACTGTTCGGGTCCAAGGACGTGACCTTCGTGCTCAGCCAGGCGGGGCACATGCAGGCCATCCTCAATCCGCCGGGCAATCCCAAGGCAAAGTATTTCAAGAGCAAAAGCGGCGCTCCGCCTCCCGCCGATGTCGCAGAATGGCTCCAGGGAACCGAGGAAGTGGCGGGCAGTTGGTGGCCTTACTGGATCGCGTGGATCCAGAAACGTTCTGGCAAGCAGCAGCCAGCGCCCAAGGCCTTAGGATCGAAAAAGTATCCCCCGCAAGAGGCCGCCCCCGGCCTCTACGTGCTCGAACAAGCGTAAAGGATCACCGCGTGGTAAAACCCGCTTCTGCTGAATATTCGATGGAAGTCGTCGGCGGCCGGACCCTGCGCGTCGCGCGCTGGCGCTGGAATGAGCCGAGCGAGCACCTGCCCATCCTCTTTTTCAACGGCATCGGCGCCAATATCGAAGCTGTCGCCCCGCTCGCCGAGGCGCTGACCGACCGTCCGTTCATTATGTTCGATATGCCCGGCGTCGGCGGGTCGCCCGAACCGGTCGTGCCGTACAACACGGTGCTGATGAGCTGGACCGCAAAGCAATTGCTCAAGCGCTTCAACGCGCCGCGGGTGGATGTCATGGGGGTCAGCTGGGGTGGTGCGATGGCGCAGAACTTTGCCTTGCAATATCCCGGAAGCGTCCGCCGCCTGGTCCTGGCAGCGACTACCGCGGGAATGATCATGGTCCCCGGAAACCCTGCCGCGCTGCGCAAAATGGCCAACCCGCGCCGCTATGTCGATGCCGCCTTCATGGCCAAGCACTTCACCACGCTGTATGGCGGGATGGTCGGCGAAAAGAGCGGGCATATCGGCCGACTGACCCCGCCGACACCGCGCGGATATGTCTATCAGCTGCTGGCGATGCTCGGCTGGACCAGCGTGCCGTTGCTGCCGTTCCTCAAGAAGCCGACGCTGATCATGATGGGCGATGACGACCAGATCGTTCCGCTGATCAACGGCAAGTTGCTGCATTCGCTGATCCCCGGAAGCCGACTCGAAGTGTTCGAGGGCGGCGGCCATCTGTTCATGCTCAGCCACAGTGCCCAGACGGTGCGGCTGCTCCGCGACTTTCTTGGTGAAGCCAGGGTGGAGGCCCGGGCCGCCGCCTGATGCGCCATATCGCGATCATCGGATCGGGGCCCGCCGGCTACTACACTGCCGAAGCCGCGCAAAAGATGTGGGGCGAGGACGTTCGCGTCGATATATTCGATCGCCTGCCTGTCCCTTATGGTTTGATCCGCAGCGGGGTCGCGCCCGATCATCAGTCGATCAAGGCGGTTTCGGCGCGGTACGAGAAGGTCGCGCTGGCCGATAACGTTCGCTTCGTCGGCAATGTCACGATCGGCGAGGATGTCTCGATCGAGGAACTGCAAACGCTCTACGACGCGGTAGTCCTCGCTACCGGCGCCCCGCACGACCGGACTTTGGGTTTGCCGGGCGAAGCGCTCGGCAACGTGTTCGGCAGCGCCGCATTCGTGGGTTGGTACAACGGTCATCCGCAGTTCGCCGGGCTTGACCCCGACCTGTCGGGCAGTACCGCAGTGGTCATCGGCAACGGCAACGTCGCGCTCGACGTCGCGCGAATCCTGGCCAAGACCCGCGCTGAATTCGTGGGCAGCGACATCGTCGGGCATGCGCTGAACGCGCTGGACGTCTCACGGATCACCCAGATTGTCGTGCTCGGCCGCCGCGGACCCCATCAGATCGCGATGACCCCCAAGGAGCTGGGTGAACTTGCGCATCTGTCCCGCGCCTGTCCGCGGATCAATCCCGCCGACTTGCCCGACGAGGGCGAGGACATGATGCTCGAACCGGGGCAGCGCAAATCGGTGATGCTGCTGCGCAGTTTCGCCGCGATCCCCGAGGCGCACCGCGACGACAAGCCCGTCGATATCGATTTCGATTTCTTCGCCGCGCCGCGCGCGTTGATCGGTGAAGGCGCGGTGACCGGGATCGAGGTCGAGCGCACCCGGCTCGACGGCGGTCGCGCAGTCGGAACGGGCGAGACCTATGTCATACCTGCCAGCCTGGTCGTCGCCTGCATCGGCTATCAAACCTCGCCGATCCCCGGCGTTCCGTTCGATGAGAGCGCGGGCCGTTTCGCCAACGATGAAGGCCGGATCGTGCGCGGGCTCTACTGCGTCGGCTGGGCGCGTCGCGGCCCCTCGGGTACGATCGGCACCAACCGCCCCGATGGCTATGCGATCGTCGAACGCATCGCCGAGGACCTCGGCGCCAGTGCCGGCGGCGGCCATCCCCGCCGGGGCCGCGCTGGGTTCGATGAACTTGCCGCCGCGCGCGGACTGGACGTGGTCACCTTTCGCGACTGGAAGAAGATCGAGGCTGCCGAGAACCTGGCCGCGCGCGAAGGCGCCCCGCGCGAGAAATTTGTCGTTGTCGCGGCGATGATCGCAGCGCGCACCGATGCGGATCTCGCGGCAGACGGTGCGGTTTAACCGTTCGATTAACCTCGACACGGTGGCACCGGAATGACATCTTCCGCGCATACCACCGGAGAGACTCGCCATGGCTACGTTTGATCTGATCGTTCGCGGCGGCACCATCGTCGATGGAACGGGCGCCCCCGCGTTCACTGGCGATATCGCGGTCAAGGACGGCCTCATCGCCGCGGTCGGCAAAGTCCACGGCGACGCGGCGCGCGAGATCGACGCGGCGGGTAAGCTCGTCACTCCCGGCTTCGTCGATATCCACACCCACTACGATGGCCAGGCAACCTGGGACGCGGAGATGGCGCCCTCGTCGTGGCACGGCGTGACCACGGTTGTGATGGGCAATTGCGGCGTCGGGTTTGCGCCCGCTCGCCCCGACAAGCACCAGTGGCTGATCGGCCTGATGGAGGGGGTAGAGGATATTCCCGGCACCGCTCTGGCCGAAGGGATGAAGTGGAACTGGGAGTCGTTCCCCGAATATCTCGATGCGCTGGAAGCGATGCCGCGCAGCATCGATATCGGGACGCATGTCCCTCACGGCGCGGTCCGCGCTTATGTGTTGGGCGACCGCGAGATGCCCGGCGCGGTGCCGACGGCCGAAGACGTCGCGCAAATGTCGGTAATCGTCGAAGATGGACTTCGCGCGGGCGCGCTCGGGTTCTCGACCAGCCGCACGATCCTGCACAAGTCGGTCGATGGCGAACTCGTGCCCGGCACCACCGCTACGGCCGAGGAACTGATCGTGATCGGGCGTGCGATGGGCCGCGTCGGCCACGGCGTGTTCGAGATGGCGAGCGATCTAAAGCGCGAGTGGAACGAGTTTGCCTGGATGGGCGCGCTCAGCCGCGAGACCGGGCGGCCGGTTACATTTGCCGCGCTCCAGTCGATCGCCAAGGAATTGCCGCTCGACGAGCAGATCAGCGAGATGCGCCGCGAAAATGCCGCGGGCGCCAACATCGTCGCGCAGATCGCGCTGCGCGGGACGGGCATCGTCATGGCTTGGCGCGGCACGGTCCACCCCTTCCGGTTCAAACCGGCCTGGACCGAAATCGCCGAGCTGCCGTGGGCGGAGCAATACGCCCGGCTCGGCGATCCGGCGTTCAAGGCGCGCCTGCTGGGCGAAGCCAACGTCTATCCCGAGAGCGACGTCGCCGATCTGCTGCGCGTGGTTTCCGAAGGCTGGTTCATCCAGTTCGAGATGGACCCGGGCTTCGATTACGAGCCGACGCACGAGGAATCGATCCTCGCCCGCGCTGCCGCTGCGGGGGTCGATCCGGCCGAATACGCTTACGACTTGCTGATGAAGGACGAAGGTGCCGGGTTCATCTACTTCCCGATCCTCAACTACGCCGACGGCAACCTCGATTTTCTCGAGGCGCTCCAGCAAGCACCTGACACCGTCAACTCGCTGAGCGACGGCGGGGCGCACTGCGGGACGATCTGCGACGCAGCGAGCCCGACGTTCATGCTCGAACACTGGGTCCGCGATCGCCGGCGCGGCGGGCGGATCGGCTTGGAACACGCGGTCCAGCGCCAGTGCCGGGACACCGCGCGGCTCTATGGACTCGACGATCGCGGCGTGATCGCGCCGGGCTATCTCGCCGATCTCAACGTCATCGACTTCGACCGGGTCAAGCTGGGCAAACCGTGGCTGGCGTTCGATCTGCCCGCGGGCGGCAAACGCCTGCTCCAGCGCGCAGAAGGCTATGTCGCCACGATCAAAGGCGGCGTGGTGACGTTCGAGGACGGCAAGTGGACCGGCGCCACCCCCGGCGGCCTGATTCGCGGGCCCCAGCGGGCAGACATGCTCGAAGCGGCGGAGTAACGCACAACCGTCATTGCCGCTTTCGCGGGGATGACGCGAGGTTGGCGCGATCACACAGCATTGCCACCCGCCGCACCCTTACATAACCCGTCAAGCGCGAGGGAAGGACCTGACCGAGTGCGTATCGCCATCTGCGCCCCGTCCAGCCCCTTGCGCGCCGAAGACGCCGTCCGTGTCGCCGAAATCGCCGCGAAGTTTCCCGCGCTCGACCTTGCCTTCCACCCGCAATGCTTCGAGCGCGAGGGCCACTTCGCCGGCTCCGATGCCGTGCGCCTCGCCGCGCTCACCGAATGCGCCAACGACCCCGCGGTGGGCGCGGTGTGGTTCGCGCGCGGCGGCTACGGCGCCAACCGCATCGCCGAAGCCGCGATCGCCGGGTTCGGCTCGGCTGCGCGCACCAAGACCTACCTCGGCTATTCGGACGCGGGCTACCTTCTTGCCGGGCTCTACGGTGCGGGTATCGGCCTCGCTGTCCACGCGCCGATGCCCACCGATATCAAGCGCGAAGGCGGTGACGACGCCATCCGCCGCGTCCTTGGCTACTTGGCGGGCGACTGCTCGGGGCTCGAACCCTCGCTCGACACGCGCCCGGTCGCCGCGTTCAACCTGATGACGCTGGCGATGCTCACCGGCACGCCGCTCATGCCCGACCTGACCGGGCACGTGGTGATCGTCGAGGAGGTGTCCGAGCACCTTTACGCGGTCGATCGGCTGTTCTTTCACGTGACCCAGCACTTGGGCGGTATCGCCGGGCTGCGGCTCGGCCGGATTAGCGATGTGCCCGACAACGATCCCGCGTTCGGATCCCCGCCCGAGGAAATCGCACAGTTCTGGTGCGCGCAGCACGAAATCGCCTACCTCGGCCATGCCGACATCGGTCACGACGCCGCCAACAGGATTGTGCCGTTCGGACTTGCCGGACGGGGAGCGGCTTAATACCGCCGCTTCATGAGGAGACCATCATGAGAGCATTCGTTTTTCCGGGCCAGGGAAGCCAGAAGGTCGGCATGGGCGCAGAGCTCGCCGCGGCCAGCCCCGCCGCGCGCGCGGTGTTCGAAGAAGTTGACGACGCGCTGGGCCAGAAGCTCTCGGCGCTGATGCGCGACGGGCCGGAGGAAATGCTGACACTTACCGAAAACGCCCAGCCCGCGATCATGGCCAATGCCATTGCGGTGCTCCGCGTGCTCGAGCAGGAGGGCGGACTCCAGCTCCCCGCCAAGGCCGCGTTCGTCGCCGGGCACAGCCTGGGGGAATACACCGCGCTGTGCGCTGCGGGTGCGTTTTCGCTCGCCGACACCGCGCGGCTGCTCAAGCTGCGCGGCCAGGCGATGCAGGCCGCGGTGCCCGTGGGCATCGGCGCGATGGCGGCGCTTCTCGGCGCGGATATCGCCAAGGCGCAGGTGCTGGCGGACGCGGCGGCGGAAGGCGAGATCTGCACCGTCGCCAACGATAACGACCCCGGCCAAGTTGTGATCTCGGGTCACCGCGGCGCGATCGAGCGCGCGATTGCGCTGGTCAAGGACTTCGAGATCAAGCGCAGCGTGCTGCTGCCGGTCTCGGCGCCGTTCCACTGCCCGCTGATGGCACCCGCCGCGCGCGCGATGGAGGACGCGCTGGCGAAAACCCCGCCGCGCGCGCTCCACGTTCGCTTGATCGCCAACGTCACCGCCGCCCCGAGCAGCGACCCCGCTGAAATCGCCCGGTTGCTGGTCGAACAAGTCACCGCTCGCGTCCGCTGGCGCGAAAGCGTGCTGGCCATGGTCAGCGAGGGCGTGGATACGTTCATCGAACTCGGCGGCAAAGTGCTTTCCCCCATGATCACGCGGACTGCGCCCGACGTTGCGACAATGAGCGTTGTCGCAATGAGCGATATTGAAGCGTTGACGAAGGAGCTTTGACCATGTTCGACCTCACCGGAATGACCGCCCTTGTCACCGGCGCTTCGGGCGGCATCGGCAGCGCGATCGCGCGGGCGCTGGCTTCGCAGGGGGCGCGGCTCGCGATTTCGGGGTCCAATGCAGGGAAGCTGCGCGCGTTTCGCGATGAGCTTGACGAGCATACCCCGCAGCACCTCCAAAAGGTCGATCACGTCGCGATCACTTGCGACCTGTCCGATGCCGAGGCGGTGGAGAAGTTGGTGCCCGCGGCGATCGACACGCTCGGCCAGCTCGATATCCTCGTCAACAATGCCGGGATCACGCGCGACAATCTGGCGATGCGAATGAAGGACGAGGAGTGGGATGCGGTTATTCGCGTGAACCTCGAAGCCGCATTCCGGCTCATGCGCGCCGCATCGCGGCCGATGATGAAGGCGCGGTTCGGGCGGATCATCACCATCACCAGCGTCGTCGGAGCCACCGGCAACCCCGGCCAGATCAACTACGCCGCGGCCAAGGGCGGGCTAACCGCGATGTCCAAGAGCCTGGCGCAGGAACTTGCCAGCCGCGGGATCACGGTCAATTGCGTGGCCCCCGGGTTCATCCGCACCGCGATGACCGACGGTCTGCCCGATGCGCAGAAGGACGCGCTCAACGCCCGCATCCCGATGGGACGGATGGGCGAAGGCGACGAGATCGGCGCTGCGGTAGCGTTTCTCGCCAGCCGCGAGGCAGCCTATGTCACCGGGCAGACGATCCACGTCAACGGCGGGATGGCAATGCTCGGCTAGCTTTCGCGGGGCAGTGCCTCAATCGCGTTTTATCCCCAATTTGTAGCGGAAATACGCCGCTTTGGCTTGCCCGGCGGGACCTCCGCGTTAAGGGAGATAGTCCGAATTATGGCGCCGGTCGATTCCGGCCGCGCGCTGCGCAGATTGGACGGGGACTGGTGATACAATGAAGGCGACCCTCGAACGCGCGACGCTGCTGCGCTGCCTGTCCCACGTCCAATCGGTGGTCGAACGGCGCAACACCATCCCGATCCTGTCGAACGTGCTGATCGAAGCCGCGAGCGAGGGCACCGTGCGCCTGATGGCGACCGACCTCGACCTCCAGGTGGTCGAAACGATGCCTGCCGCCTCGGTCGAAAGCCCCGGCGCGATCACGGTGTCGGCGCACCTGCTGTTCGATATCGCGCGCAAGCTGCCCGATGGCAGCCAGGTCAGCCTGGAAACCGCGGACAACCGCATGACCGTCAAGGCCGGGCGCAGCCGCTTTTCGCTGCCGACATTGCCGCGCGACGATTTTCCCATGATCGTCGAGGGCGATCTGCCGACCAGCTTCGAACTGCCCGCCGCGCTGCTTGCGCAGTTGATCGACCGCACCCGGTTCGCGATTTCGACCGAGGAAACACGGTATTACCTCAACGGGATATTCCTCCATGTCGCGGATGAGGACGCCCAGGCCGGCGGTCCGGTGCTCAAGGCCGCAGCCACCGACGGCCACCGCCTCGCGCGCTTCACCATCCCCCGTCCCGACGGCGCCGAGGGAATGCCCGACGTGATCGTGCCGCGCAAATGCGTCGCCGAACTGCGCAAGCTGCTCGAAGAGGCGCTCGACAAGAACGTCCTGATCGATCTGTCCGCGAGCAAGGTTCGCTTCACGCTGGGCGGCGAGAACGGTGTGGTTTTGACCAGCAAGCTGATCGACGGTACCTTCCCCGATTACAGCCGGGTGATCCCCACGGGCAACGACAAGCTCCTCCGCCTCGACCCGCGTAGCTTCTACGAGGGGGTCGACCGCGTCGCGACGATCGCCACCGAGAAGACCCGCGCCGTCAAGATGGCGCTCGAGGATGACAAGGTTACACTCTCGGTCACCAGCCCCGACAACGGCACCGCTGCGGAGGAAATTGCTGCCGACTACAAGTCGAGCGGGTTCGAGATCGGATTCAACGCCAACTACCTCAAGGACATCCTCGGCCAGATCGAGGGCGATACGGTCGAACTCCACCTCGCCGACGCCGGCGCTCCGACGCTGATCCGCCAGGACGAAAAGAGCCCCGCGCTGTATGTTCTGATGCCGATGCGAGTCTAATCTGATCAGGAGCATTACATGATTGGTTTGACTTTCGCCGCGCTGGCGACCTCCGCGACGGCGAGTTCGCCAAAGGGTCCGCCGCCTTCCAGCGTGCCCAGCTTGAGCCAGCAGTGCATGCAGGCAGAAGATCCCGATCCTGCCAAAGCCAGTCTCCATCCGATCGCAGTATGGTTCGTACCGGACCCCAATGCGCCCAAGGACGGCACCGTTTCGGTCTGCATGGCCGGTCAAAAGCACGAACGCGGTGTTGTGTATGTGCAAGGCGTCGTGATCGAACTGCGCGGCCATGCCTGGGGCGAAGGCGGTCAGGCGGCGTGCTTGTTTAAACTGGGCGACCCAAACTATGATCAGGAGTTTCGACGGCCACAGTGCCACGAAAGCCGATTTCTGTCGGAGTTTCACGTCGATCGGTTCTGGGGGGAGCTTCAACCGCCAGCGGACCGTATCGTGGTAACCGTCAGTTGGACTGACTGCACCGGTACAGCGGCCGGAGAATGCCCCGGATCACCCCACCGCGAATTCTACTTCGTGCAGACGGCTAGTCCGAAGAAGTGACAGTCCGAACCGTCCACGTCGCCAAATCCGATCTGACCGCCGCGCAGATCGTCGATACCCCGCCTGGCCCGCTCGCCGATGGTGCGTTGCGGCTCAGGGTCGAGACGTTCGCGGTCACCGCCAACAACGTGACCTACGCGCTGTTCGGCGAGCAGATGGCGTACTGGAACTTCTTTCCTGCACCCGAAGGCTTCGGCATCGTCCCGATGTGGGGGCACGCGGTGGTCGAGGCGTCCAACGTCGACGGGATCGCCGCGGGCGAGCGCGTCTACGGCTACCTCCCGATGGGCACGCATCTCGATGTGCTGCCGGGCAAGGCGTCGCGCGGCGGGTTCACCGACATGGCGCCGCACCGCCAGCCGATGAGCCCGATCTACAACCAGTACAGCCGGCTTGCCGCCGATCCCGAACACGCGCCGGACAAGGAAGCCGAGCGGATGATCTTCGGGCCGCTGTTCAA
>JANXSP010000017.1 GCA_025356575.1 Novosphingobium sp. | reverse complement strand
CCTATATCGAGCCGATCACGCCCGAGATCGTGGCGAAGATCATCGCCAAGGAAGTCGCCGCGCGCCCGAACGACGTGATGGCGCTGCTCCCGACGATGGGCGGGCAGACCGCGCTCAACACCGCGCTGGCGCTGTTCAACGATGGCACGCTGGCCAAGTACGGCGTCCAGATGATCGGCGCCGACGCCGAGGCGATCGACAAGGCCGAGGACCGGATGAAGTTCCGCGAGGCGATGAGCAAGATCGGGCTCGAATCGGCGCGCTCGGGCATCGCGCACACCGTGGCCGAGGCGTTTGCGGTGCTGGAACGCACCGGGCTGCCCGCGGTCATCCGCCCCTCGTTCACGCTCGGCGGGACCGGCGGCGGGATCGCCTACAACCGCGCCGAGTTCGAGCATATCGTCCGCACCGGGATCGACGCCTCGCCCACCGACGAGGTCCTCATCGAGGAATCGCTGCTCGGCTGGAAAGAGTTCGAGATGGAGGTCGTGCGCGATCGCAACGACAATTGCATCATCGTTTGCGCGATCGAGAACGTCGATCCGATGGGGGTCCACACCGGCGATTCGATCACCGTCGCCCCTGCGCTGACGCTGACCGACAAGGAATACCAGATCATGCGCAACGCGAGCATCGCGTGCCTGCGCGAGATCGGGGTCGAGACCGGCGGGTCGAACGTCCAGTTCGCGGTCAACCCCAAGGACGGCCGCCTGATCGTGATCGAGATGAACCCGCGCGTCTCGCGCTCGTCGGCGCTGGCTAGCAAGGCCACCGGCTTCCCGATCGCGCGCGTCGCGGCCAAGCTGGCGGTCGGCTATACGCTCGACGAGCTGACCAATGAGATCACCGGCGCGACCCCGGCGAGCTTCGAGCCGAGCATCGACTACGTCGTCACCAAGATCCCGCGGTTTGCGTTCGAGAAGTTCAAGGGCGCCGAACCGCTGCTGTCGACCGCGATGAAATCGGTCGGCGAAGTGATGGCGATCGGGCGCAGCTTCAAGGAATCGATGCAGAAAGCGCTCCGCGGGCTCGAAACCGGGCTCGACGGATTCAACCGTGTGCGCGAGCTCGAAGGGGCAGGGCGCGATGCGGTGACTGCCGCGCTCAGCCGCCAGACCCCCGACCGGCTGCTGATCGTGGCGCAGGCGTTCCGCGAGGGCTTCACCGTCGAGGATGTGAACGCGATCACGTCATACGACCCTTGGTTCCTGCGCCAGATCGCGGAAATCATCGACGAGGAAGCCGCGATCCACAAGGACGGGCTGCCGAACGACGCGGCAGGTCTGCGCCGACTCAAGGCGATGGGTTTTTCGGACAAGCGGCTCGCCACCCTTGCGGTGCGCTCGGTCGGCGTGGCTGGCGGGATGGGCGAGACCCAGGCGCGCCGCTCGGGCCTGCTCCACGATGCGCTGAAAGCGATGGCCGGGGCGACGAGCGAGGCCGAAGTGTGCCAGCTACGCCACAAGCTCGGCGTGCATCCGGTGTACAAGCGGATCGACAGCTGCGCCGCCGAGTTCGAGGCGATCACGCCGTATATGTACTCGACCTACGAGGCGCCGTCGTTCGGTGAGCCTGAGTGCGAAGCCGCGCCTTCGGACCGCCGCAAGATCGTCATCCTCGGCGGCGGCCCCAACCGCATCGGCCAGGGGATCGAGTTCGATTATTGCTGCGTCCACGCCTGCTTCGCGCTGGCGGAACAAGGCTTCGAGACGATCATGGTCAACTGCAATCCCGAAACGGTGAGCACCGATTACGACACCAGCGACCGCCTTTATTTCGAGCCGCTGACGGGCGAGGACGTGCTCGAGATCCTGCGCGTCGAGCAGTCGGCGGGGACGCTGGTCGGGGTGATCGTCCAGTTCGGCGGGCAGACGCCCTTGAAGCTGGCGCAGGCGCTCGAGGACGCGGGAATCCCGATCCTCGGCACCTCGCCCGATGCGATCGACCTGGCCGAAGACCGCGAGCGGTTCGCTGCGCTGGTCACCAAACTCGGCCTCAGGCAGCCGCGCAACGGCATCGCCCGCACCCGCGACGAAGCCGCGGCGATCGCCAGCCGGATCGGCTATCCGGTGCTGATGCGCCCCAGCTATGTGCTGGGCGGCCGGGCGATGGAGATCGTCGACAGTGAAGCCCAGCTCGACGATTACATCGCCACCGCGGTCAACGTTTCGGGCGACAGCCCGGTGCTGATCGACCAGTACTTGCGCGACGCGATCGAGTGCGATGTCGATGCACTGTGCGACGGCGAAAAGGTCACGGTGGCGGGCGTGATGCAGCACATCGAGGAGGCGGGGATCCATTCGGGCGACAGTGCCTGCTCGCTTCCGCCCTACAGCCTGTCCGATGCGATCATCGCCGAAATGGAACGCCAGGCCGAATTGCTGGCGATGGCGCTCGGCGTCGTCGGGCTGATGAACATCCAGTTCGCGATCAAGGAGTCTGCCGGTTCTTGGGACGTGTACCTGATCGAGGTCAATCCCCGCGCCAGCCGGACGGTGCCGTTCGTCGCCAAGGCGATCGGCCAGCCCATCGCCAAGTTCGCCGCGCGGATCATGGCGGGCGAAAAGCTCGCCGATTTGCCCGCGATCATCCGCAAGATCGATTACGTCGCGGTCAAGGAAGCGGTGTTCCCGTTCGCGCGCTTCCCCGGCGTCGATCCGGTGCTGAGCCCCGAGATGAAATCCACGGGCGAAGTGATGGGGCTCGACCGCGATTTTTCGGTCGCGTTCGCCAAGGCGCAGCTTGGCGCGGGGCTCGTCTTGCCGCTGGCGGGGACCGTGTTCGTCTCGGTCAAGGATAGCGACAAGCCGGTCATCCTGCCCGCGGTGCGCCAACTCATCGCGCTGGGCTTCAGCGTGATCGCGACCGGCGGAACGCAGCGTTACCTCGCAGCGGCGGGGCTTCCGGTCGAACTGGTCAACAAGGTCGCCGAAGGGCGCCCGCACATCGTCGACCGGATCATCGACGGCGGGATCGCGCTGATCATCAACACCACCGAGGGCTGGCAGAGCCTCAAGGATTCGCAATCGATCCGCGGTTCGGCGCTGACCGGGCGGGTGCCGTATTTCACCACCGCGGCGGCATCGGTGGCTGCGGCAGGCGCGATTGCCGCGCTGACCGGGAGCCAGCTTGAAGTGCGCTCGCTTCAAGACTATTATGGCGCAAACGCCGCCTAACACTGATACGACGCGCCGCCCCGCTAGTGTGACCCGGACCCCGCCGTTTCGACGCCTTATCGCGCGGAACGGCTAAAGTCAGTTGTCGCGGCGGCAAGCGCAACACGGGGCCGGGAAGGCCTCAGGAGGACCAACAGGGATGTCGTCGACTGTCGAAAAACTGCCGATGCTGGCGGAGGGCTATGAACGCCTGATCACCGAATTGAAGGCGCTGCGGGTCGAGCGGCCCAAGATCGTCGAAGCGATCGAGGAAGCTCGCGCCCACGGCGATCTGTCGGAAAATGCAGAGTACCATGCCGCCAAGGAACGCCAGGGCCAGGTCGAAGCCGCGGTCGGCGATCTCGAGGACCGGGTCAGCCGCGCGCAGATTATCGACCCGGCGACGCTTTCGGGCGACCGGATCATTTTCGGCGCGACCGTGACGCTCAGCGACGACGACGACAAACCGGTGAAATACCAGATCGTCGGCCCATATGAAGCCGACGCCAAAGTCGGCCGGATCAGCTATAATTCCCCGCTGGGGCGCGCGTTGATCGGGCGCAAGGTCGATCACGAGATCGAAGTCACCGTGCCCTCGGGCGACCGGTTCTATGTGGTGAAGAAGATCGAGTTCATTTGATCGGCGCGATCGTTTGCGTGCGCGAGAACCGATGACCTAAGCGCCTGGGGTTCCCGCTTACGCGGGAGTACGCGCCCTGGGTTCCCGCCTTGGGCTTAATCCAGTCCGGGATCGAGCAGCCGGTGCAAATGCACGATCACATATTTCATCTCGGCATCGTCGACCGTGCGCTGGGCGTTGCTGCGCCATGCTTCCTCGGCGCTCGCAAAATCGGGAAACACCCCGACCAGATCGAGCTTGTCGAGTTCGGTGAACTCGATTTTTTGCGGATCGGCGACGCGGCCGCCCATGACGAGGTGGAGTTTCTGCATCGTGACGCCTGGCTGGGGAGAGTGAACGCAGCCGCGCCATAGCGACCGGGCGGCGCCGCGCAACCCCCGGCGCCCGCCAATTCCCTAGCGGCGGCGCGCGTCGACCACCAGCTTGAGCAGCTTGCGCGCGAAATCGAGGCCCAGGTCGCGGGTTGTCTCGGCGGCTTTGCTGCTCGTTTCGCGGGTCGCAGTGAACGCCTCGCCGGCGATCTTGGCGGCCCGCGCGCCCGCTTCGCCCGCCAGTTCACCCGCGCGCGAGCGCGCATCGGCGGTGTTCTCGTCGAGCGATTTCACCGCATCGCCGATCCGCTCCTGCGCTTCGTGGCCGAGCTCACCGGCTTTTTCGAGCGCGGACTTGCCATAGACCAGGCCCAGTTCCCCCGCGACGCTGGCCAGCGCGACCGAGCGCTTGGCCAGCTTGCTCGAGAACGCGCGCGGAAGCAGCGAGGCGATCACCGCGCCTGCGGCAATCCCGCCGACGATCGTCAGAAACGGATACTCGGCAGCGGTCGCGAGCAGGCCTTGCGAGGTCGATGGGGTACGCTTGGCCGAATAGTCCGACGCCGAAGCGGCCGGCTTCTTGGGCGCAGGCTTGGGCGCGGCCGCGCTGTCACGCTTCAGCCGTTCCTGCGAGGCGGCGATCTTGTCCTTGATCCGCGCGCTGCTCGGTTCGGCTTTCGACGCGTTCGGGGACGGCTTTGCCACCGCTTTGGTAGGAGCCGCTTTGGGGGTGGGGGTGGTGTCGCTCATGTCAATTACTCCAGATCGGGCGGGTGAGCCGGCTCAGTCGTTGCCAAGAAGCCGTTCGAGATTGTCGATAATCGGTCCGCGGGCGAACCACAGCACCAGTGCCAGCGCGGTTCCGCCAACCACTCCGCGGTTTTCGTCGGCGACTTCGATGCCGTGGACGAACACGTCGCGCGCTTCGTTGCCGAGCGTGGCGGCGACCCGTCCGCCGACGCCGCGCGCCGCCAGGTCGGCCTTGACCTGGACCAGCGCCCCGTCGAAATTCGCGCGCGCCGCCGCGCGGTTCAGGCGGTCTTCGCGCAGCCGCGCTGCCGGGTCAGCCATCGGCCTGATCCTCGCCAAGCGTTGCAGTGAGAAGCGTCCAGCGCCGCGCCGCCATTCGCGCGGACAATGCCGCGCCCGCGCCAAGGATGCCGACGACGATCGCGGTCGCACCCCATGCGGTCACCAGCGGGGTCAAGGCGAGGATCAGACCGAACACCAGCGCAAACAGGGCGAATATCGCGAACACTGCGGCCACGACGCCGTACAGCGCGATATCCTTGAACCCGGTCCCCGCATAAGCTGCACGAGACTTCTGGAACGCCAGCTCGGCTTCGACCAGCGTGCGGCCATCATCGATCAAGCTGCGGACATCGTCCACCAGCGAGCGATCGGCCGGCGCCAGCACGGGCGTGCCGACAAGCGGGGGCGGCTCTTCGCTCATGCTGCCGAAAGGCCGCCCACCACTGGGTGTTTCACGGATCGAACCGGCTACGCGCGCTTAGTCGTCCGACCCGCCGCTGCCACCGGCCAGCCGTGCCAGCAGAAAGCCGGCAACCGCAGCTACCCCGATCGCGAGACCCGGGCTTTTCTTGATCATCTCGCGCGCATCGTCGCCAAGCGCGTTGAGGTCCTTGGCATCGAGCTTGGCGCCGGCCTCGGTCATCGTGCGCGCTGCGGTGCGTGCATATTCGCCATAGCGCGAGCCGAGCTTGTCATCGAGCGCGCCCGCGTTGTCGGCGATGATCTTGCCCAGGCCGGTCAGCGCGTCGCTGGCCTTGGTCTTGCCGTCGGCGGCGAGCGAGGCGGCACGATCGCGCGCCTGTCCGCCGATGTTCTTGGCTTCCTCGGCCCAATCGGTGCCGGTGCCGGTGGCCTTGGCGGTCACCTGATCGCGGTACGCTCCCGCGCGATCCTGAGCTTCCTTGCCCAGAGCGACCACGCCGGCGCGCGCTTCTTCCAACGCCTTGCCGAACCGGGCCTTGGGTTCGGCCATCGAACCGCCGCGCGGTTTCGTGGCAGCGGAACCGCTGGCTGTAGACGTGCGCGGAGCCGCGGGCTTTTTGGCGCGCGAGGTGGGGGTGGTATCGGCCATGTCTGTGATCCTTTGCCTGCAGAGGGCGGCTGGCGAGTGCATATGGGCGGGCGCGGCGAAAATGCCAGAGCACGCCGATGCGCCCCGTCACGTGAGAGAGTGTCGATCCAACGCGCCTTGCCTGTCAAGGTTCCGCTGACTAGGGCGGCGCCCGACGAGATAGCCCGAGGGACCTAGCACATGACCGCGATCATCGACCTCCACGCCCGCGAAATTCTCGACAGCCGCGGCAATCCCACGGTCGAGGTCGACGTGCTGCTCGACGACGGCAGTTTCGGCCGCGCCGCGGTCCCGTCGGGCGCGTCGACCGGGGCGCACGAGGCGGTCGAGCTTCGCGACGGCGACAAGGCGCGGTACGGCGGCAAGGGCGTGTTGAACGCGGTGCGCGCAGTGAACGGGGAGATTTCGGACACGCTGCTGGGGATCGATGCCGAGGACCAGCGCGATGTCGACCTGGCGATGATTGCGCTGGACGGCACGCACAACAAGTCGCGGCTCGGCGCCAATGCGATCCTCGGGGTCAGCCTTGCGGTCGCCAAAGCCGCGGCGGCTTCGCGCGGGCTGCCGCTCTACAGCTATGTCGGCGGAGTTGCGGCGCATGTCCTGCCGGTGCCGATGATGAACATCATCAACGGCGGCGAACATGCCGATAATCCGATCGATTTCCAGGAGTTCATGATCGTGCCGGTCGGCGCACCCACGCTGGCCGAAGCAGTGCGCTGGGGATCGGAGATCTTCCACACGCTGAAAGCAGGCCTGCACGCCAAGGGCCTGGCGACCGCGGTGGGCGACGAGGGCGGGTTCGCACCCGACCTGGCCAGCACGCGCGCCGCGCTCGACTTCGTGATGGGCTCGATCGAACAGGCCGGGTTCAAGCCGGGCAGCGAGATCATGCTCGCGCTCGATCCCGCAGCGAGCGAATTCTTCAAGAACGGCAAGTACGAAATCAGCGGCGAGGGGCTGAGCCTGGCACCCGAGGCCATGGCCGACTATTACGTAAAGCTGTGTGCCGATTACCCGATCGCTTCGATCGAAGACGGCATGGCGGAGGACGATTTTTCCGGGTGGAAAGCGCTGACCGACGCGATCGGCCACAAGGTCCAACTCGTCGGCGACGATCTGTTCGTGACCAACCCCGAACGCCTGCGGATGGGCATCGGCAAGGGCTTGGCGAATTCGCTGCTGGTCAAGGTCAACCAGATCGGCACGCTGACCGAAACCCTCGAGGCAGTGAGCGTCGCCCAGCGCGCGGGGTATACCGCGGTAATGAGCCACCGCTCGGGCGAAACCGAAGACGCGACCATCGCCGACCTCGCCGTCGCCACCAACTGTGGCCAGATCAAGACGGGCAGCCTCGCCCGCTCGGACCGGCTGGCGAAATACAACCAGCTCATCCGGATCGAGGAAGAGCTCGGGGATGCCGCGGTCTATGCGGGGTTGGGGGCGTTTGCGCGGATGGGGTGAGGGGTTGCTTACGACAAGCCGGCCGGTCCGCTCCTCGTAACCCAAAAGCGCTGCACCCACCGATTGTCTCATCTGAAACCATTCACTACAGCGCAAGCATCGCGGCTTCATGCCGCTTGCGCTAAAAACATCCGAGGATCGCCCATGAACCGCACGAACATGTCTGCCGCCCTGCTTGCCGGAACCGCGCTTGCGCTCGCTGGCCTGGGGGCCGGCGACGCGCAAGCTCACCCGGCCAAGCGTCACGCGGCGCATGCGCCGGTGCGTCACGCTGCTGCGCCCGCCACGCGCGGCGGCACTGCGATGGGGATCAACCCGGCGTCGATGGACACTGCGGTCAAGCCGGGCGACGATTTCAACCTCTACGCCAACGGCAAGTGGCAGGCCGCGGCCGTGATCCCCGCCGATCGCAGCAGCACCGGCGCGGGCTACACCGCGTTCCTGGCGACCGAGCGCAACCAGAATGCGCTGCTCGCGCAGATCCTTGCCAGCCATCCGGCGCCCGGGTCGATCGAAGCTCAGATCAAGGATTACTACAGCGCTTACGTCAATCGCCCGGCGATCGACGCTTCCGGGATCGCGCCGGTTCAGCCCGATCTCGATCGCTACGCCGCGATCACCGACAAGGCCGGGTTGACCCGCGTGCTCGGCGACCAGATCGAATCCGATCTCGACCTGTTCAACAACAACAACGACATGAGCACGGAGAACCTGTTCGGGCTGTTCATCACCAAGGCGCTGTCGAGCGACGCGGTCGTGCCCTACGTCTTCCAGGGCGGCCTCGGGCTGCCCGACCGCGACTATTATCTTTCGGCCTCGCCGAAAATGGCGACCACGCGCGGGCTCTACAAAACCTATATCGCGGACGTCCTGACTGCCGCGGGCATCGGTGACGCAGCGGCGCGCGCGGACCGGATCATGGCGCTGGAAACCAAGATCGCAGCGGCACACGCGAGCAAGGCCGATACCGCCGACTTCACCACCGGCGGCACGCTGTGGACGCGCGCCGATTTTGCCGCAAAGGCCCCCGGGATCGATTGGCCGGCGTTCTTTTCCGCCGCGCACTTGGGCAACCAGCAAACCTTCGACGCCTATAGCCCCGGCGCGATTACCGGGATCGCGGCGCTGGTCGCGTCCGAGCCGCTCGAAAGCTGGAAGGACTGGCTGGCGTTCCACCGCCTCAACGCCAATACCGATGTCCTGCCGGCGGCAATCGATACGCTTCACTTCAATCTGTACGGAACCGCGCTGCAGGGCGTGACCGCGCAGCGTCCGCGGGAGAAGCGGGCGCTGGCCGCGCTCAACAGCGATATCGGCTACGCGCTCGGCCGGGCCTATGTGGACAAGTACTTTCCGCAGTCCTCGAAGTCCGAAATCCAGGGCATGTCGACGCGGATCAAAGCCGCGTTCGCGCAGCGCATCCGCGGGATCGACTGATGGCGCCGGCGACCAAGCGCGAGGCGCTGGCCAAGCTCCAGGGCATCGTCATCAGCGTCGGCTATCCCGATACCTGGCCTTCGTACACCGGACTGCGGGTCGGGCCGACCAGCGCCTATGCCAACCGCATGGCAGCAATCCGCAACACCACCGCCAACCAGCTCGCCAAGTTGGGCAAGCCGCAGGACAACGCCGAGTGGTGGATGGTGCCGCAGCTCGTCAACGCGGTGAACCTGCCGGTGCAGAACGCGCTCAACTTCCCCGCAGCAATCCTCCAGCAGCCCTATTTCGATCCGCGCGCCGATGCCGCGTTCAACTACGGCGCGATCGGCGCCACCATCGGTCACGAGATCAGCCACAGCTTCGATTCGAGCGGCGCCGCGGTCGACGCCACGGGCAAGCTGCGCAACTGGTGGACAGCGAGCGATCTTGCGCACTTCCAGGCGCAAAGCCAGGCGCTGGTAACGCAGTACGACAACTACGCGCCGTTCCCCGATCTCCACCTCAACGGCCAGCTCGAACTGGGCGAAAACGGCGCCGATGTTGCCGGCCTGGCCGCAGCCTACGATGCCTATCGTGCCAGCCTTGGGGGCAGGGAACTGCCCGTTATCGGCGGGTTCACCGGCGACCAGCGGTTCTTCATCTCGTTCGCGCAGAGCTGGGCAAACAAGACCCGCGAGGCCGCCGAGCGCTCGCAGATCGTCGGCAACGCGCACGCTCCGGCCGAGTACCGGACGCTGACCGTGCGTAATATCGATGCCTGGTACGATGCCTTCGGGGTCAAGCCGGGCGATAAGCTCTACCTTGCGCCCGACAAGCGCGTGCGCCTCTGGTAGCTATTGGCGTCGGCCCCGATCAGGAGGTCGCGGGTTCGTCCGCGACGTCCTGCCTGGCCTCGGCGGCGATCTCCTCGGCCTTATCGATCTCGCGTTTCTTCTTGCGGCTGAGCAGGAATTGCCAGACCCCGTAGGCGTTGATCAGCAGAAGGATGGCGTTCTGCACGGCGATCGGCTGGCCGTCCTTGGCACTGAGGCCCGAGACGATCCACGCCACCGAAACCACGCAGAACAGTACGAAGCCCCAACCCGTAACCTTACGCCCGAGGTCGGCGGCGATCATCGCTGCGGCGATTATCGCGCCGATCGCGCCGAACCATTCGAGCGGACCGTTCATGTTGCGGGAATTGCCGCGCCGCCATAAGGTTCCTCGAAACGGGAGAGCGCGATGCCGGGAGTATGGTTCGACGAGTTGCGTCTAGGGCAGACTTTCGACCATCCGATCCGCCGCACCGTGACCGAGACGGACAATCTCCTGTTCTCGACCATGACCCACAATCCCGCCGCGCTTCACCTCGACGAGGCGTACATGCAGTCCGAGAGCGAATACGGCACGCGGATCGTCAACTCGTGCTTCACCCTCGGGCTGATGGTGGGAATCTCGGTCAACGACACCACCCACGGCACCGCGGTCGCCAACCTGGGCTGGGACGAGGTCCGCTTTCCGAGGCCGGTATTCATCGGTGATACGCTGCGGATCGAAAGCGAGGTGCTCGACCTGCGCGCGAGCAAATCGCGCGCGGGGCAGGGGATCGTGACCTTCGCACACCGCGCCTACAACCAGAACGGCGAGCTGGTAGCGACCTGCAGGCGCTCGGGCCTCCAGCGGATGCGGCCCGAGGCATGACGATCCCCGCGCATCCGGACTCGATCACCCCCGCGCTCGTCACCGCCGTCCTGCGCGATGCCGGATTGCTGGACGCGGGCGCCGTCACCGCGCTGTCATGGCAGCCGATCGGCACCGGCCAGGTCGGCGATAGCGTCCGCTTTACCCTGGCGTACGACCACGCCGAAGCCGGCCCGGCGACCATTGCGGGCAAGTTTCCCGCCGCCGATCCGGTCAGCCGCGGGACTGCGGCGATGCTCGGGCTCTACCGCACCGAGGTCGGGTTCTACCGCGATCTCGCCGCCCATCTTGCGGTGCGCGCGCCGCGGCCGTTGCTGGCCGAGGTCAGCGAGGATGGTGCCGCGTTCGTCCTGCTGTTCGAGGATCTTGCGCCCGCGCGCGGCGGCAACCAGCTTGCCGGGTGTTCGTTGGCCGACGCGCAAGAGGCGATGCGCCAGGCCGCCGCGTTCCACGCGCCGACCTCCGCCGCTCCCGCGCTGCTCGAGCGCGCCTGGCTGGCGTCGCGGCCGGAAGTTTCCGCCCAGCTCGGCGCAATGTATCCAAACGCGCAGGCCGTCTTTCGCGACCGCTATGCCGACCGGCTCGCCCCCGAACTGATGGCGGTGTGCGAGGGGCTGGCGGCGCTCGGCGGCAAATGGTTCGGACGCGCCCCGCCGGCGGCGGCGTGCCTGGTCCACGGCGATTACCGGCTCGACAACATGCTGTTCGATGTCGGCAGCGCGGCCGAGCCGATGGCGGTACTCGACTGGCAGACCGCGCAAGCCGGCAGCGGGCTGACCGACATCGGCTATTTCCTCGGCTGCGGGGTGGGCAGCACGCTGCGCCGCGCGCACGAAGGCGCGCTGCTCGACCTCTACTGCGCCGAAATGACTCTCCGCGGCGTGTCCACGACCCGCGCCGCCATCTGGGACGCCTACTGCATCGGCGCGCTCCACGGCGTGTCCACCGCGGTGTTCAGCGCCGCATACGTCGAACGTACCGACCGCGGCGACGCGATGTTCCTGAGCATGGCCACCGGGGCGTGCGAACTGGCGCTCGATCACGGCGCGCTGGCGGTTCTGGAGGCAAGTGCATGCTGACCAAAGGCGATGACTATCCGCTCCACCAGACCCCCGAGCCGGTGGCCTTCGCGGGGACCGACCGCAATTTCTACGACCGTTATTTCTTCAACGGCTACGCCCCCGATGGCAGCGGGTTCTTCGCGCTGGCGCTGGGGATTTACCCGCACCTCAACGTCGCCGACGCGCATTTCTGCGTGATCCGCGGCGGGATCCAGCATTGCCTCCACGCCAGCCGCGAACTGGGTATGGAGCGGATGGACCTCGTCGTCGGTCCGATCGCGGTGGACGTGGTCGAGCCACTCCAGGTCTTGCGCCTGCGCGTGGAAGGCGAGGGGATTGCGGCCGATCTGACGTTCACCGGGCGCGCATTTCCGATCGAGGAGCCGCGCTTCACCCACCGCATCGGCCCGCGCACCTTCATGGACTATACCCGGATGACCCAGAACGGGCGCTGGTCCGGCTGGATCGAAGTCGACGGCATGCGCGAGGATGTCGGCTTGGAATGCACCGGAACCCGCGACCGGAGCTGGGGGGTGCGGCCCATCGGCGCGAGCGATGCCCAGCCGCACAGCCCGCCGCAACTGCCGCAGTTCTTCTGGCAGTGGACCCCGATCAACCTCCCCGCGCGCAGTGTATTTTTCCACCTCAACGCCGATACCGGCGGCGCGGCGTGGAACACCCGCGCGGTGATCGCGCCCGATGCAGCCGGCGCCGCGGACATGTTCGAGACCCCGGCGGCGGCGATGGCTGCCCCGCTGGCCCCGGGAACACGCTGGCCGGGCGCGGCCACGCTCACGATCGCGGCACCCGAAGGCGCGCTCACCCTGACGCTCGAGCCGCTGCAGCGCTTCCAGATGCGCGGGCTGGGCTACACCTCGCCCAAGTGGGGCCACGGCCTGTACCACGGCGCGCTCGAGGTCGAACGCGAGGACATCGTGCTCGCCGACTGCGCACCCGCCCAGCTCGACAACCTCCACGTCCAGATCGTCTGCCGCGTGACGACCAGTGCCGGAGAGACGGGCACTGGCATTTTCGAACAGCTCGTCATCGGACCGTACGCGCCGATGGGGCTGCTGGAATTTTTCGACATGGGGTGAGAGTGCAACTGCACTCCTCGGGGCGAGGGTTTGTCGGCTACCCCGCCCGGTCGAGGGTTTCGAGCTGCTCGGCGCTGAGCTTCAACCCCGCGACACCGCACAGATCCTGGACTTGCTTCACGCTCGTCGCGCTGGCGATCGCCGCGCCGATCCCGGGCTGCGCGTTGATCCAGGCGAGCGCGATCTGCGCCAGCGTCGCTCCGGTCTGCGCTGCCACTGCGTCCATCGCCGCCAGCATCGGCTGGCCGGAAACGAGCAGCTTCTTCATCCGTCCGCCGCGCACCGATTTGCCCAGGTCCGCTTCGCTGCGATACTTGCCCGTCAGGAAGCCATTGGCGAGACCGTAGAACGGCAGCATCGCGATATTGCGCTTTACGCACAGCGCCTGCAGATCGGCCGGATATTCGGCCTTCGACACCAGGTTGAACTCGTTCTGGAGCACGGTAAACGGCATGGATCCGGCGGCATCGGCAGCGTCCAGCGCCTGGCCCAGACGATCCGCCCCAAAGCTCGACGCACCCAGCGCGCGCGCCTTGCCCGCGCTGGCAGCCCCGCCGAACGCCGCGACGATGTCGGCGATCGGCAGCTCGGGGTAATCCTTATGCGCGTAATACAGATCGACGTAATCGGTCCGCAGCCGTTCGAGCGAGGCGTCGAGCGACTGGAGCAACCGCTCGGGCCCGTACAATTCGGCGCCGCCGAGCATGCCGGTCTTGGTGTGGATGCGCATATCGCTGCGCACGCCGCGGCTTTCCAGCCATTCGCCGAGCACCGCCTCGCTCTCGCCGCCCTTGTGCCCGGGAACCCAGGCCGAATAGACGTCGGCAGTGTCGATCATCCGTCCGCCGGCCGCGTAGAACGCATCGAGCACCGCGAAGCTGGTGTCGCGATCCGCGGTCCAGCCGAACACGTTGCCGCCCAGGACGAGCGGAATTCCGGCGATGGCGGGGTTTCCGGCGGTGTTAGACGTCATCCGAATTTCTCCTTGAGCGCGAGCAGGGCCAGCGCGGCCTTGGCAGCCTCGCCGCCCTTGTCCTTCTGCGCGGGGTCGGCGCGGACGAGGGCCTGCGCTTCATCCTCGACCGTCAGGATGCCGTTGCCAATAGGAATTCCATCCATCGTCAGCGCCATGATCCCGCGCGCGCTTTCGCCCGCGACGATTTCGAAATGATACGTTTCGCCGCGGATCACCACGCCGATGGCAACGAACCCGTCATAAACGCCGCTCTCGCTCGCCAGCGAGATCGCCCCGGGGATTTCGAGCGCGCCGGGCACGGTTATCGTCTCGCTCGTGTGCCCCGCCGCCTTGATCGCGGCACGCGCGCCGGCGATCAGCATGTCGTTGAGGTGTTCGTAAAAGCGTGCTTCAACGATGAGGAACTTGGCCAAATTTACTCTCCAGGAATGCCTAGGGCGGCCAACGATCCGCCTTGATAGCGAACTTCGTCGCTTACCTCGCGGCCCGCCCATAGCGGCGCGATGAGGGCGAGCAAGCCGGCATCGTCGGGCCATTCGATTTCCGCAAGCACGAGGCCGCTGAGACCGCCGGTGAAGACGTCGACGCTGAAGTCCCGACCGGCGTCATCGACCTGATAGCGCCGCTTTGCCAAAACTTTTGCCGGGATCGATGCAAATATCTCGAACTCTGATGGAGTCAGATAAGCCGTGACTATTGGACGCGCTCGCGGATCGACGGCTTCGTATTTCTTGGTCAGTTTCAGGGCGACATCCCCTGTGACGCTGTCGGTCATCGCGCGAAGTCGCAAGCGTGTGCCCGTGATGTAGCGGTCCTGGATGGCGACATAAGCGCCCACCGGGGTCAGTGCTTCGGTTGCCACGAGCCAGCGCCGTTCGCGTTCGATGTGCGCGTATTTGGGGGCTGCAACCTCTTCTCGGGATGCGCGCATTTACTCGCCCGCCGTCCCGTCGATCGCGCGTTCGCCGACGATCGAGAGGCCGTAGCCTTCGAGCCCCACGACCGAGTGGTGCGTATTGGTCAGGAGGACCATGTCGTGGACGCCGAGTTCGGCGAGGATCTGCGCGCCGACGCCGTAATCGCGCAGCGCCTCGACCTCGGGC
>JANXSP010000015.1 GCA_025356575.1 Novosphingobium sp. | reverse complement strand
CTGGAGGCGAAGCTCCTGGGTAAAGGTGCGGATCTTGTCGTAGTTGTACGGCGCGGTCGGATTGGTCACGCCCGGCCCGACCGAATACGTAAGCAGCGAGGTGAAATCGTCCTGCTGCGACTGCGCCTTGAAATCGCGGTAGGCGGTGATCGAGGTGATCTTGATGGCGCCAGGGCTCCAGATCAGTTCGCCCGAAGCGCCCCACTGCTTCTGGTTGTTGGTGAAGCCCTGCGAGTTGCTCGTCATGCTGTCGAGCGCGCTGTCGCCCGTCGCCGAAATGCCGTCGTTGGGCAGTCCGTAAGCCTGAAACAGCCCGGTCGCCGCGGCTTCGGTCTCGCGCACGTTGATGGCATCGCAGCACTTTTCCTTGGCGTCGGCATAATCGCCGATGATCCGGATCGAAAGGTCGCTCGACGGTTCGGCGTAAAACTGGGCGCGCAGGAGATATCGATCGCGGTCGTTGCTCCTGGCTCCGGTCGTGCTCGTCATCCAGCCATCGCGCTTGCGATAGGCGCCCGACACGCGGATCGCCGCGGTGCCGGGAGCAATCGGGACGGAAATCCCGCCCTGGACGTTGAAGAAGTTGTAGTTGCCGTAGCTCGCGTTGGCGAAGCCTTCGGCGCGGTTAAGGTTCGGGCGCTTGGTCGTGATGTTGAGCGCGCCAGCCGAAGTGTTGCGGCCGAACAGCGTGCCTTGCGGACCGCGGAGGATTTCGAGCCGTTCGAGATCGAGCAGATCGCCGAGCGCGACACCTGGACGCGACTGGTAAACCCCGTCGATGAACACGCCGACCGAGCTTTCGAGTCCGATGTTGTTGCCGGTGGTGCCCACGCCGCGGATGCGGATCGAAGTGCCCTGGCTCTCGGTCTGGGAAGACTGGATGCTGAAGCTCGACGAGATCGCCGCGAGGTTCTTGATGTCTTGCACGCCCTGGCGTTCAAGCTGCGCCGGAGCGACCGCGGTCACCGCGATCGGGATGTCCTGGACATTAGCCTGGCGAAGCGTCGCGGTGACGATGATCGGCGCATCTGCCGCGTCCTCTGCGGCGGTGGTCGCCGGGGATTGCTGTGCGAATGCGGGGAATGCAATCGCGCCGGCGCAAACGCCGGCAAGCAAAGTGAGCTTGGCCCTCATCGTATCTCTCCTACCCAAAAGCGCCCGTTTTCCGGGTCACACTGCAGCGTAACCCCGTTTGCCGCGGCGAAACAAGCAAAATTAAGCGCGCGGTTGAAATGTTCTAGAATGTGCGGATTATATCTTGCGATCACATTGTAGTGTGATATCCAGCAATCATGTCGACACATCTCATCGAAAAAGTTCGCCGCCTCGTCACCGAGGGGGGCATGTCGCGCGCGGGCATCGCGCGGGCGGCGGGGCTTCACGCCAACACGTTGCGCGACTGTACCGAGCCGGCGTGGAACCCGACCGCGGACACCTTGGGCAAGCTCGAGCGGTTCCTGTTCGCCAACGACGATGCGCCGGTGCTTGTGCCGATCGAGGAGATCATCGACGAGGCTCGCAACGGGCGGATGTATATCCTGGTCGATGACGAGGACCGCGAGAACGAGGGCGACCTGATCATCCCGGCACAGATGGCGACCCCCGATGCGATCAACTTCATGGCGACGCACGGGCGCGGGCTGATCTGCCTGGCGCTGGCCAAGACGCGGGTCGAACAGCTCGGGCTCGAGCTGATGAGCCGGCACAACGGCACCCGTCACGAAACCGCGTTCACCACCTCGATCGAGGCACTCGAAGGCGTGACCACGGGGATTTCCGCGGCCGATCGCGCGCGGACGGTGTCGGTCGCGATCGATGCTTCGAAGGGCAAGGCCGATATCGTTACCCCCGGGCACGTTTTCCCGCTGGTCGCGCGCGATGGCGGAGTGCTCGTGCGCGCCGGGCATACCGAAGCGTCGGTCGATATCTCGCGGCTGGCCGGACTCAACCCCTCCGGCGTGATCTGCGAGATCATGCGCGACGACGGGACGATGGCGCGGATGGACGATCTGGTCTCGTTCGCGCGTCTCCACGATCTCAAGATGGGCACCATCCGCGACCTTATCGCCTATCGCAGGAAACACGATCATCTCGTTGTAAAGCGGGCAGAACTGCGATTCACCAGCCGTTGGGGCGGAGAGTGGACGGCGACGACGTTCTTCAACAAGGCGACCGGCGAAGAGACGATGGCGCTGGTCAAGGGGCGAATCGATCCCGACCAGCCGACGCTGGTGCGGATGCACACGATGAGCATGTTCGTCGATGTCTTTGGCGAGGAAAACGAGCGCGGCGGGCTGCTGTCCGGCTCGATGGAAATGATCGCGGCGGCGGGTTCGGGCGTGCTCGTGCTGATCAACCGCCCAATGCAGGGCGTGGTCAGCAAGTTCATGGAACTGCGCGCCGCGGGCAAAGGCGCGGGCGCGCCCGAGGTCGAGGCGCTGCGCGATTACGGCGTCGGCGCGCAGATCCTCGCCGAACTCGGCGTCCACGACATGATCCTCCTGACCAACACGCACCATTCGGTCGTCGGGCTCGAAGGCTACGGCCTCTCGCCGACGATCGAGAGGCCGTAGCCTTCGAGCCCCACGACCGAGTGGTGCGTATTGGTCAGGAGGACCATGTCGTGGACGCCGAGTTCGGCGAGGATCTGCGCGCCGACGCCGTAATCGCGCAGCGCCTCGACCTCGGGC
>JANXSP010000157.1 GCA_025356575.1 Novosphingobium sp. | reverse complement strand
GTCGATCTCCTCGACCACATCGCCATAAGCGCCCGCGCCCGAGTGGTTGTGGAACGCCGGGTTGGGATCGTTGGGCAAATGCGGCGCGCTCAGCGCCAGCATCAGGAAGAATGGCTTGGCCGCATTTTCGTGAACGAACTTCTCGGCGCGGTCGTAGAAACGCTGCTGAAGCTGCGGAAAAGAGACATTTTCCTTGGTCAGCTCGACGCCCGGGCCGTTGTCGGCGTACAGCGACAGCGGCTGCATGTCGTGGCTGTAAGGCAGTCCGAAAAACAAATCGAAGCCATGCTGCGTCGGCGGCCAGAACGGGGCGACATGGCCCAGATGCCACTTGCCGATCAGCGCACTGGTGTAACCCGCGGGCTTGAGCGCTTCGGCAATCGTCACTTCGCTCAGCGGCAACCCGCGGGTGTCGCCGGCCTGGATCACTTGCCAGCCGAGCCCGGTACGCACCGGATAGCGCCCGGTGAGATAGCCCGCGCGCGCCGGGGTGCAGATGTTCGCGGGCGAGTAGAAATCGGTGAGCGTTACCCCGCCGCGGGCCATGCGGTCGATGTTGGGCGTGCGGATCGTGGTCCCGCCCATCGCTCCGACGTCCCCGTAGCCGAGATCGTCGCACAGGATGACGATGAAGTTGGGCTTGCGGCCGGGCCGCGCTGTCGCCGCGCCGACGAGCGCCAGAGCGGCAACCGACGCGGCCGAAGCCATCAGGAATTGCCGCCGCTGCATCGCTTCGCCTCCGCTAGATCACCGCCACCGTACGGAAGCTTGCCCCGCTCGCGGCCCGCCCGAGATCGCGTTCGACGATTTCGGGCGGGCGTCGATCCGGCCTAGATCCGCTCGATCACGATGGCGGGAGCCATCCCGCCTGCCGCGCACATCGTTATCAGCCCGTAGCGGCCGCCCGATCGCTCGAGCTCGTCGAGCGCGGTGCCGATCAGGATCGACCCGGTTGCCCCGATCGGATGGCCCAGCGCCATCGCCCCGCCGTTGATGTTGACCTTCTCGCGCGGCAGATCGAGATCGCGGATGAACTTTTCGGCCACCACCGCGAACGCCTCGTTGATTTCCCAGACGTCGATATCGTCCTTGGTCAGCCCGGCCTTTTCGAGCACCTTCTTCGCCGCGGGGACGGGCGCGTTGAGCATCAGCGTGGGATCGTCACCCTGGTTGGCATACGCGACGATCCGCGCGCGCGGCTTGAGGCCGTTCTTGTCGGCGTATTCCTTCGAGGTGATCAGAATCGCCGCAGCACCGTCGACCACGCCCGAGCTGTTGCCCGCGTGGTGGACATGCTCGATCGCAAGATCGGGGTATACGCGGTTGATCTGCTTGCGGAATGTGGTTCCGCCGATCTCGAAGTCGGCGAGCTGGGTGAAGGCCGGCTTCAGACTCGCGAGACCCTCGGCGGTCGTCTCTGGACGCGGGAATTCCTCGTGATCGAGCGCGACGCTGCCATCGGGGTTCATCACCGGGACGACCGACTTGGCGAACCGGTTTTCCTTGATCGCCCGGTCGGCGCGCTGCTGGCTGACCAGCGCCAGATCGTCGAGCGCCTGGCGGGGGATTTTCTCCATCGTCGCGATGGCATCGCCGCAAACGCCCTGGTGCGACTGCGGGTGGAGCTCGTCGAGCGCGTCGTGGCCCGAACCCATCAGCCGCGGCGCAATCCCGGCGTTGGCCTGTTCGGCGGCGAAAGCCGAGGTGTAGCTCATCATCTCGGTCCCGCCGGCAATGACGCAATCTTCCATCCCGCTCATCACGCTGGCCGCGGCGAAGTTGACCGAGCTGATCCCGCCGCCGCAGAAGCGGTCGAGCGTGGTGCCGCTGGCCTTGACCGAATAGCCCGCCGAAAGCGCGGCCATCCGCCCCAGATCGCCGCCCTGCTTCCCGTTCTGGCTCGAGGTCGACCAGACGATATCGTCGACGGTTTCGGTATCGAGGTGGTTACGGTCCTTGATTGCCTTGAGCACGGTGGCGGCGAGGTGCTGCGGATGAAGGTGCGACAACGCGCCCTTGCCCGGCTTGCCGACCCCGCGCGGGGTGCGGACGGCATCGATGATATAGGCTTCGGTCATGGGATAATTCCTCAGGCGGGTATCTGGTTGAACGGGATGCCTTTGTCGGGGCGGTGATCCTGCGGCAGACCGAGGATCTTTTCGGCGATCGTGTTGAGCAGCGTCTCGTCCGAACCCCCGGCGATCCGCCCGGTCGGTGCGTTGAGCCAGCTCGTCGCCCAATCGCTCTTGGTCGAGGCGTGGGGGTCGAACGCGAGATCGCTCGTGCCGACCAGGTCCATCGCCAGCTCGGACAATTTCTGCCGGCTGCGCACCGCGACCAGCTTGTTGAGCGAGCCTTCGGGGCCGGGCTGCATTCCCGCTTCCATCATCATCATCGCGCGGCGGGTTATCGCCTCGAGCCCCGCGCGCATCGCATAGTTGCGCGCGATGGCCGAACGGATCCGGCCATCCTCGATCGCCGGTCGCTCGTTGATTTCCGCTTCCCGCGCGAGATCGACGAACAATTCGATCGGCGGGCCGAACCCGGCGCTGTCGGTGGCGACGTAGCGCTCGATCATCAGCGTCGTCAGCGCGACCCCGAAGCCTTCGCCGACCGGGCTCATCCGCTGGTCGTCGGTCAATTTCACGTCGTCGAAGAACACCTCGTTGACGTGGCTGTCACCCCCGGCAAGCTTGATCGGGCGGACGTCGACCCCGGGCGCTTTCATGTCGACCCAGAAATACGTCAGCCCCTTGTGCTTGGGCACGGTGGGATCGGTGCGCGCGACGATCACGCCATAGTCCGAATACTGCGCCCAGCTGGTCCACAGCTTCTGCCCGGTCATCTTCCAGCCGTTGCCATCGGGCTCGGCGCGCGTTCGCAGCGCGGCGAGGTCCGATCCGCCCGATGGTTCGGAAAACAGCTGGCACCAGATCTCCTCGCCCTTGAGCGCGGCGAGGACGCGTTCCTTGGCCCATGCCTTGTCGCTGCCGAAGCGCATGAGCACGGGTATCGGCATCCCTAGCGAGATCCCGAAATAGCCGTTGGGCATCCCGAAGTTCATTTCCGCGGCATCGAACGCGATCTTCTCGAGATGGCCGAGGCCCTGGCCGCCCCACTCGGTGGGCCAATTGATCCCCGCAAACCCGGCGTCGAATTTCGCCGCCTGGTAGCGCCGGCCCAGCGCCAGATCGTCCTCCACGCTCAAGCCCGTGCGGGCGTCGCGGCCGAATGTCGGAGCGACACTTTCGAGCCACGCGTGGCCGCGGGTCCGGAACGCTTCGAGATCGCTCATTCGAGCCCTCCATCGAGATCGGTGACCAAGCGGTCTTCCCACCACAGCATATTGCCCTGTTCCACCGCCAGGCTGCGCGCACGGCGCATGTGGAGGTGGAGCCCGGTTTCCCAGGTGACCCCGATCCCGCCATGGATCTGCACGCAGTCGCGCGCCGCGGTGTCGTAGGCCTCGGTGGCGGAGAGCCGCGCGGCGGCAGCGGCGCGGAAGAATGCGGGCGTGCCGTCCTTGCTCGCCGCGTCGATCGCGTTGGCGCGGGCGATCTCGATCAGACCGTACAATTCGGCGATGCGGTGCTTGATCGATTGGAAAGCACCGATCGGCTGGCCGAACGCCTTGCGCGTCAGGGCATAGTCGCGCGCGATTCCCATCAGCGCCTCGGCCCCGCCGACTTGCTCGTGCGCCGTGACGACTGCCATTGCCGCCATGATGTCGAGCGCGGCGGCGCCGACGCCCGGTCCGTTCAACAGCAACGTGGCGGGCGTATCGGCAAACGTGAGATCGGCGCTGCAGCGGGCGGGATCGTAGCTGGCGATCGCCGGCGGGGTCATCGCCGCGAGTTCGGCGAGAACCAGGCAGGGGCCTTCGTCGCTGAGAGCCAGAACGAGCGCAATGTCGGCTTTCGCCCCGCCGACCACTCCGTGTTTGGTGCCGTTCAGCTTGCCGCCGGCAAACCGCACGAGCGGGCGCTGGGGGAGGGGTGCCTGCTGCTCGGCAAATGCGACTGCGCCGGTTGCCTCGCCGCTCGCCAGCGCCGCGAGCCAGTGCGCGGTCGTGTCGCTGCTTTCGGCCGCGAGCAGCGCGCGGGTTACGCCGTAGCCCGCGGTCAGGAACGGGGCGCCGGCAGTCGCGGCCCCGGCGGCCTGCGCGACGAGCCCGAGTTCAACGAGGCCAAGCCCCAGACCCCCGTGCTCTTCGGGCGCGGCCAGCGCGGTCCAGCCCTGTTCGCGCGCGGTGTCCCACCACGCGGTGTCGATGACACCGGTCTGCTCGATCAGCCCGAGCAAACGCGCCTTGTCGCTGCGGGCATCGAGCACGCGGCGCGATTCGGTCGCAATAGCTTGCTGGCCCTCGTCGTAGAGCAGCGACATCGCATTCCCCGTCAGTTATTTAATCGTTCGGTTAAACCCCGCGGGAGAGCGGCGCAAGTGCAAAGCGACCGGTCGCTCCAACGCCACTCATCGGTTGTGCTGGCGGTCACGCGCTGGCAAGCGCCGCGCATGAACGATCCTGCTGCGTCCCGCATCCTGCCGCTGGCCGGTGTCCACAATTTCCGCGATTTCGGCGGATATGGCGGCGCGGACGGACGCGCGGTAAAGCGCGGCTGGCTGTGGCGCTCGGCCCAACACGGCGACGGCACGCCCGCGGATCTGGAGCAGATCGCCGCGCTGGGGATCACGGCCGTGGTCGACCTGCGCGGACCGAGCGAGCGTGAGGCCAAGCCGTGCCGCCGAGCGTCGGGGTTCGACCCTCAAGTCTTCGTGTATCCCGAGGAAACCGCCGGGCTCGCGCTCCATACCGAGGCGGCCGATGGCGTCATCACCAGCGCCGAGGCGCGGTCCGCGATGATCCGGTTGTACGAGGGCATCGCGTTTCGGCCGAACCTTGTACCGATGCTGCGCTGCTATTTCGAAGTGCTGCTGCGCGCCGAGGGGCCAAGCCTGGTCCACTGTGTCGCGGGCAAGGATCGCACCGGGTTCGCCGTGGCGCTGGTCCAGCATGCGCTTGGGGTCGGGCGCGGCGACATCGCCGGCGATTATCTTCTGACCAATCGGGCGGGCAACATCGAGGCGCGGATCGCCGCCGGGGGGGCCCAGATCCGCGCGCATCGCGGGCCGATCGCCGACGACACCATCCGCGTGCTCATGGGGGTCGATCCGGCCTATCTGGAAACCGCCTTCGCCGCGGCCGAAGCACGCCATGGCTCGCTCGACGCCTATCTCGCAGACGTGATCGGGATCGACGCGGGCGCGCAGGAACGGCTACGCGCGACGTACCTCGAAGCCTAAAGAAACGCGCGCAATTCCGCCATGAAGCGGTCATACTGGTCGTGGTGAAGCCAGTGCCCGGCATCGGCGAACTCGACCACGCGCGCGGTCTTCCAGTGTGCTGCGCGCCCGTCGGTCTCGGGGTTGGAAGCCCATGAATTGGCGCCGTAGAGCATCAGCACCGGGCACGTAATGGCTTCCCACAGCTCGACTTGCTGGGCCTGGGGGATGTCGCTGAACGGCCAGACGTTGAGGTACGGATCGAACTTCCAGCTCCACGTTCCGTCCTCGTTGCGGCTGGCGCCGAGGATGGTGAGGTGGCGCGCCTGCTCGTCGGTGAGGAAGGTGTTCTCCTCCTTCATCCGCGCAAACGCTGCTTCCAGTGTCGGATAGCGCCGCGGGGTGCGCCCGGCGGCCTTGCGCTTGGCTTCGATCCAATCGCGAAAGCGGTTGGCAAACCCGACCGCGTCGCGCTTCGCGATGATCTTGGGCGAAGGGCCGAGCCCCTCGATATTGACGAATTTGCGGACCTTCTCGGGGTAGAGCCCGGCAAACCGCGTGGCGATATTGCCGCCGAGCGAATGCGCGACAACCGTCACATCGTCGTAACCGAGGGTCTGAACGAGCTGCGCGAAATCGTAGACGAAGCTGTTGGTTTCATAGTTGCCGTCGGGTGCCCAGGCGCTGTCGCCATGCCCGCGCAGATCGGGCGCGATGACGTGCCAGTCCGCCGCCAGTTCCTGCGCCACCCAGTCCCAGCTCCGGCAATGATCGCGCCCGCCGTGCTGGAGGATGAGCGGCGGCGCCGCCGGATTGCCCCAATCGACATAGTGCAGCTTCAGCCGCTGCGAGATAAAACTGTTCGAGGTTGGGCCGCTCTGGATCATGGGCGAAGTCCTTGTTCTTCCCGGTGGACGGCGTCAAGGCGCGCAGTCGGGCGGGGAATACCGCGCCGCCGTCTCTGGCAATCGGCGCGCGGCGTCGCTATCTCGCGCGCCTTCGGAGGGTTCGATGACAGTCCATACCACGCGCATGCTCATTATCGGCTCGGGCCCAGCGGGGCTGTCGGCGGCGATCTATGGCGCGCGCGCGGGGATGATGCCGATCGTGGTTCAGGGCTTGCAGCCCGGCGGGCAACTGACGATCACCACCGATGTCGAGAACTATCCAGGCTTTCGCGACGTGGTCCAGGGACCGTGGCTGATGACCGAGATGCAGGCGCAGGCCGAACATGTCGGCACGCGGATGCTGTGGGATACGATCGTTTCGGTCGACCTGACGGGCCCGACCTTCCGCGCGATCGGCGATGGCGGAGATGTTTACGAGGGCGAAACGCTGGTCATCGCGACCGGGGCGCAGGCCAAGTGGCTTGGCGTCCCGGGCGAAATGGAACTTGGCGGCAAGGGTGTTTCGGCCTGCGCTACCTGTGACGGGTTCTTCTATCGGGGCAAGAAAGTGGTGGTTATCGGCGGCGGCAATACCGCGGTGGAGGAGGCGCTGTACCTCACCAACCATAGTCCCGACGTGACCGTAATCCACCGCCGCGATGCGTTCCGTGCCGAGAAGATCCTTCAGGACAGGTTGTTCGCTCATCCTGCAATTACAGTGGTTTGGAACAAACAGGTCGACCATTTTATCGGCGATCCGTTTGCCGGCGGGCTTAAGGGCGTGGCGCTGGTCGATACGCTTTCGGGCGCGAAATCCGAGATCGCCGCCGATGGCGCGTTCGTCGCGATCGGCCACGCACCGGCGACCGAATTGTTCAAGGGCAAGCTCGAATTCGACGACACCGGCTACATCGTGGTCGAGCCTGGAACGCCGAAAACCGCGATTCCCGGGGTCTTTGCCTGCGGCGATGTGATGGATCACATTTATCGCCAGGCGGTCACAGCCGCAGGGACGGGGTGCATGGCAGCCCTCGATGCGGAGCGCTATCTGGCGACACGCGAATTTGCCGAACAACAGGCGCTCGCCGCGGTCTAACCGCGCAAAACCGCCAGGGTCTGTGCAAGCAGCCAGGTTTTTGCGGCCGGCTCCACGAAGCTGTGCGAGGCTTCAGGGCAGTGCCGCAGGCGCGGATCGCCGCGCGGCCATTGGGCTGCGAATGCCTGCGCGGTACGGTCGCGACCGGCGAGCAGGAACGTGACCGGCCAGCGGTATTGCGCCAATCCTTGCGCCATTTCCTGCGCCAGCGTGCTCGGCGGCGGCGCAGGGCGGACTAGCGCGTGCAAACTGCGAACAAGCCCGTGCACAGCGATGCGGCCGGTCAACAGCCGCTGCAACGCGCCCAGGTCGGTCAGCCGCTTTAGGTAATGCGCGCGCAGCACCGCCGGAGGAGCTTCTGCGGTGTCGTTTTCGATCGTCCACGGATTGGCCAGGAGCAGCGCATCCGCGCCCGCGCCGCCCGCCAGCATCAACGCACTGGCCGCGTCGCAATTGCCGAACATGGCGATTTTCTCAAGCTGGGGAGCCTCGCGCCGGAACCGCGCGAGCGCCGCCGCGATGTCGGCGCCGCTTTCGCGAAATCCCCGGTTGTCGCCGCTGCTGTCGCCGATCCCGGCGCGGTCGAAGCGGAAGACGGGAAACCCGGCGGCGGCAACCTGCGCGGCGAACAGGCTCTGGCCGTTCCACGCCCCGGCGCGGACCTCGTTGCCCCCCGAAACCATCAGCAGCCCGGTCGCGCCCGGCGCTTCGTCGATCGTCCCGACCAGCCGGGCCCAGCCGCTCGGGAAAACCAGATGGCGCCGGGTCATGCGCGCAGTTCCATCACGAGCGTTGCCGCCAGCGCGTCGGCCTGTTCGGCGCTGAACCCCGGCTCGGCGCGGAGCCACGGGGCGGTCCCCCCAATGTCGGTGTGGGCCAGCGCGCGCGCGGACGCGGCGTGATCGGAAACGGCGGCGAGCAGTTCGCCGAACAATGCCGCGCCAAGCGGATAGCCGCCAAGCTCGATCCCCTCGCGCTCGGCGGCGCGGGTCAGGGCCTCGCTGGTTTCCTCGCGCCCCGCTTCGCGCGCGGCGACGATCCGCGCGCGCAAAAGCTGGCGGAGAACCGCGCTGCCAGCCGGCGGGGCATAGTGCCAGCCTGGAAGCCGCGGCGCGATCAGCGCGCCGCTGCGGACCGCGAGGACGTGGGTTGCGGCGAAGTGGCTGGCGGCCACCGCCGCGGCGTGCTGCCACCCCGCCAGCGTCTGTCCGGCGAGCGGCGCCAGGCTTTCGTTGACTCCGGGCATGTCGGGCAGCATCGCGCCGACCCCGGCGCCGTCGAGCCTGCGCATGACTTCCACGAGCAGCCGGCGAAGCTTGTTGGCTTCGTCGAACAGCGGTGCAACGATCAGGACGCGGTGCGGGCGGGCCTCGCCCAAGACGATCGCCAGTTCGTCGCTATAGCCGCCGCCGACCTGCGGGCAGGGCCAGTTCGAAATCATTCCAGGATCATGCGCCGGCGCGCTTGGCCCGGACGAAGGCGAGCAGCGAACCGTAGGTTTCGAGCAGCTCACCATCGACTTCGTCGTCCTCGACGATGATCCCGGCGCGGTCCTCGATCTCGGTCAGGAGGCCGGCGACCGCCATCGAATCGAGTTCGGGCAAAGCCCCGAACAAATCGGTCTGCGGGGTGAAGGCCGCCGCCTGCCCCAGCTTGAGCCCGAGCACATCGGTCAGGATCGCACGCAGCATCGTGTCGAGCGCGGCGCTGTCGTGCTCTTGATGATCGGCGGAATGGTGGTGCATAACCCTCTCGAATGCTGGCTTCACAGTCATCCGCGCTCTAGCCAGCGGGGCGCGTGAGGGCAAGGCGGCGGCGCGCGCGCCGGACGGAATGCTTGGCGATGGCGGCCCAGTTGCGTGGGCGCCTTGGGTCGATCAAATCGAAACCCACGCGCTGGCGAATGCTCTCCATCCAGTCGGGCTTGTACCCGTCGTCACCCGTGCCGAAGTCGATCCGGGACACGCGGTCGTGGTCGATAACCCGTTCGAACAGCGCTGCGCTGAGGACGGTGCCCGGCGACAGCGCAGCACTTTCGCCAGTATGCGAAAGCTTGTGGATGTAGGCCGTTCCGGACTCGACAGTCCACAATTGCGCGGCAACCGGCACGCCGTCCGCGCGTGCAATCCCCATTCTCAGGCGCCCCGCGGCGCCCTCGCGCCTGCCGAAGTTGCGCAGAAATTCGGGCTGAAATTCCGCAGGTTTCCAGCTATTTGCGTAGATATCCTCATAGGTATTCCATACTTCTTCCGCAAATCGGTCGATGAGCTCGATGGTCAGCTTGCCGGCCTTGCGCTTGATCGTCGAGCGCAGCTTGCCTGGCCGCCCAGCGAGGTATTCGGCGTAACTGCGGCCACCGACTTCGAGGATATGGTTGGGCAGGTCGTCGCCCGCGCACACCAGCCACCCGCTCGCGCGGAAGGCATCGGCAACCAGCGCGGCCGTCCCGTCTTCCGTCGGCAGCGATGCCAACTGGATCCGGGCATGACGACGCCGCAAATCGCGCGCCAGCGCGGGCAGCAGCGCGCCGCCATCGGCGCTGAGAATCGGGCGAAACCAGAACGCGTAGAAATTTCCAAGGTCGGTCAGATAGTCGCGCCGCCGCGCGAGCGGGAGGATCGCGATTTCCGCGCCTTCGCGCGCGATCGCGAACAGCGGGGCCATGTGGCAATCCTCGACCA
>JANXSP010000116.1 GCA_025356575.1 Novosphingobium sp. | reverse complement strand
GCCGATGCGCGGCTGGTCGATGAGGCGATCGCGGGGATTTAGGTTCCGGCTCGCCCGAACCAGCCAATCCTCACGTCCCCGTTATCCTGAACTCGTTTCAGGATCCGTACCTCCGTGCGCGCCGCGCCCAGTCAAAGGCGCAGCCGCGCGGGCAATTCGTGCCCAATGGCGTAACACCTGTGGCACGATAGATCCCGAAACGAGTTCAGGATGGCGGACCCTTGCTGGTGTTGCCCTCAGGGCGCGAACACCACTTTCCCGACGAGCTTCCGTTCCGCCATTGCGCTGAAGCCCTCGCGCCACTGCGCCAGTGGCAGCACGCGGTCGATGTGCGGCTTGATCTTGCCCTCGGCCAGCAGCCCATGGACAGCGTCGCGGCACTCCAGCCCGCGCTCGGGGAAGCGCCGCGCATATTCGCCCGCGCGCACGCCGACGACGGCGAACCCCTTGATCAGCGGAATGTTGGTGGAAATGTCGGCGATCCTCCCCGAGGTGAATCCGATCACCAGCAGTTTTCCGCCGAAGGCCACGCAGCGCGTGCTCTCGTCGAACACGTCGCCGCCCACGGAGTCGTAGACCAGATCGCAGAGCGCGCCGCCGGTTAGCGCGGCAACCTGTTCGCGGAAGCGGCCTTGGGCGAGCACGGTGTGCGCTTCAGGAAAAAGCGCGCCCAGCGCCGCGCACTTGTCCGCCGAACCGGACGTCGCGATCACCCGCGCGCCAAGTGCCAACGCCAGGTCGACCGCGGCGAGCCCGACCCCCCCGCTGGCCCCGTGGACAAGAACCCATTGGCCCGCGGTGAGCCCGCCGATCTCGACCAGCGCGGTGTAGGCGGTGCTATAGGCCGCGCCGAACGCGGCAGCGGCAGGATCGTCGATGCCCGCGGGGATCGCTCGAAGCGCGTTGACGGGGACGCAGGCATATTCGGCCATCGCCCCGAGCCGGACCCCGCCCATGACCCGCGCGCCGATCGTCAGTCCGCCTCCTTCGGGTGCGGAGACGACTTCGCCCGCCAGGTCCATCCCCGGCACGAACGGCAGCGGCGGCTTGAGCTGGTATTCACCGCGGGTCATCAGCAGATCGGGAAAGTTGAGCGAAGCCGCGCGGACGCGGATCAGGGCTTCGCCGGGTGAGGGGACGGGCCGAGGGGTGTCGACCAGCGCCGCGCCCGAGAGATCAGCGGAGATGGCTTGGATTTGCAGTGCTTTCACCTGCTCGAACCCATCATCCCGCGCAAACGCCGCCCGCAAGAAACAAGCAGGCCGGCCCCCCCGCATTCGCGGGCATGACCATAGTGCCGGAGGATAGGCATTATGGTCGTCAGAAATTATCCTTCGCCGCCCTGAGCGCGGCAAACGTAGCCGGACCATCCCCGCCGCCCCAGCGCGCGGCGAGCGCGGGGTTATCGGCGCGCAGGAACGGGTTGGTCGCCAGTTCGCGGTCGAGCCGCGTCGGCACGGTCCATTCGCCGCGCGCTCGCTTGGCGGTTATCTCTGCGGCGTAGTCCTGCAGCGCGGCGTTGTCCGGATCGGCATGGAGCGCAAAGCGGGCGTTGCTCGCGGTATATTCGTGCGCGCAATACAGCGTGGTCTCGGGCGGGAGCGCCTTGATCCGGGTGAGGCTGTCCCAGAACTGCGGCGGCGTGCCTTCGAACATGCGCCCGCAGCCCAGCGCGAACACCGCGTCGCCGACGAACGCGATTCCCGCCTCGGGCAAGTGGTAGGCGATGTGGCCGTTGGTGTGGCCCGAGACGTCGATCACCGCCGCGGTGAATGCGCCGATGGGCACCGTATCGCCGTGGCCGATCACCCGTTCCGGCGCGGTGCCGAGCTTCTCGACTTCCGCCGGGCCGCTGATCGAGCAGCCAGTAGCCGCCTTGATCGCGCCGTTGCCGCCCGCGTGATCGGGGTGCCAGTGGGTGTTCCAGATCTGCGTGATCGTCCAGCCTTTGGCCGCGGCTTCGCGCAGGTATGCGGCCGCGTCGGGGGTGTCGATGCAGGCGGTGTCGCCGCTGGCGGGGTCGTGGAGGAGGAACCCGTAGTTGTCGGACAGGCAGGCGAACTGGTGAACTTCGAGCATCGCCGCATCCTACGCCAGCCTGTGCCAAAGCAAAAGCCCGCCCGGATTCCTCCGAACGGGCTTTTGAACCATTAGCCTTGAGCGGGAAGGATCAGTCCTTCTTCGCCTTGAGCGCAGCGCCGAGGATGTCGCCGAGCGATGCACCCGAATCCGACGAGCCGAACTGCTCCACGGCTTCCTTCTCTTCGGCGAGCTGGCGCGCCTTGACCGAGAAGTTGGGCTTTTTCGAACGATCGAACCCGGTGACCATCGCGTCGAGCTTCTGGCCGACCTGGAACCGGTCGGGCCGCTGCTCGTCGCGGTCGCGGCCGAGATCGCTGCGCTTGACGAAGCCGGTCGCGCCGTCGTCGCCGGCCTGGACTTCCAGACCGCCGTCGCGCACTTCGAGCACGGTCACGGTAACTACCTGACCGCGCTGCAGGCCGCCGCCGGTGGCGGCACTTGCGGTTCCGGCAGTGGGCGCACCCTTTTCGAGCTGCTTCATGCCGAGGCTGATGCGTTCCTTCTCGACATCGACGTCGAGGACCACGGCCTTGACCTGCTCGCCCTTGCGGTGGAGCGCCAGCGCGTCCTCGCCCGAGATGCCCCAGGCGATGTCGGACATGTGGACCATGCCGTCGACGTCGCCATCGAGCCCGATGAACAGGCCGAACTCGGTGGCGTTCTTTACTTCGCCCTCGACGATCGTGCCGACCGGGTGGGTATCGGCGAACGCATCCCAGGGATTGGACTGCGCCTGCTTGAGGCCGAGCGAGATGCGGCGCTTGTCGCTATCGACCTCGAGCACCATGACGTCGACTTCCTGCGAAGTGCTGACGATCTTGCCGGGGTGGACGTTTTTCTTGGTCCAGCTCATTTCGGAAACGTGGACAAGGCCCTCGATCCCGGCTTCCAGCTCCACGAAGGCGCCGTATTCGGTGATGTTGGTGACCACACCGTGGAGCTTGGCACCGACCGGGTACTTCGCCGCGACGCCGTCCCAAGGATCCGATTCCAGCTGCTTCATGCCGAGGCTGATGCGCTGGGTGTCCTGGTTGATGCGGACGATCTGGACCTTGACGGTGTCACCGATGTTGATGACCTCGCTCGGGTGGTTGACGCGCTTGTAGCTCATGTCGGTGACATGGAGCAGGCCGTCGATCCCGCCGAGATCGACGAACGCGCCGTAATCGGTGATGTTCTTGACCACGCCGTCGATGATCTGGCCCTCGGCCAGGTTCATGATCAGGCCCGAACGCTGTTCGGCGCGGGTTTCTTCCAGCACGGCGCGGCGCGAGACCACGATGTTGCCGCGGCGGCGATCCATCTTGAGGATCTGGAACGGCTGCGGCATGTCCATCAGCGGGGTCACGTCGCGGACCGGGCGGATATCGACCTGCGAGCCCGGAAGGAACGCTACGGCACCGTCGAGATCGACAGTGAAACCACCCTTGACGCGGCCGAAGATCACGCCTTCGACGCGCTTGCCTTCGCCGAACTCGCTCTCGAGCTTGTCCCAGGCGGCTTCGCGGCGGGCGCGGTCGCGGCTGAGCATCGCTTCGCCGTCCGAATTTTCCACACGGTCGACATAGACTTCGACTTCGTCGCCGACCGAAAGCCCGTGCGGCTGGCCGGGCATCGCGAATTCGCGCAGCGAAACGCGGCCTTCGCTCTTGAGGCCGACGTCGATGACGGCCTTGTCGTTCTCGATTGCGGTGATCGTGCCTTTGACGACGCGGCCTTCGAAGCCGCCATCGGCTTCCTTGCCCAGCGTTTCGTCGAGCATCGCGGCGAAATCGTCGCGCGTGGGGTTGGCGAGTGATGCCATGTGGTTCAGGTTTCCTGCTGCTATGTTTCCGGCCGGGCGGTTGGTTCCGCCGGTCTTTCTCCACGTACCGCACCATGCGATCCGCGGGCCAAAAGGGCCGATGCGCCCCGCCGGGCCGAATGCCGCGATGGGGGTTCCTCGTGCTAACGCTCGGTGAACGGTCGCGCGCTTATGCCGGAAGCCGCGTAAAAGCAAGCGGATTGGAGCGCGCGGCGGCATGGCGAAGGCAGCGCGATGCCACGCGGTTATCCCCGATTCGCGGTAGACGCGGCTCCCCGGCGTTGCTTCGCCGCTGGCCGCGGTGCATGCAGCACGTAAGGGAACGCCGGGGGGCCAGCCATGAATGACGCTGCATCGGCGGAGGTTTCTGCGAACAAGCGGCTGGGCGAATGGCTTGCGGTGTTCGGCGCGGCATCGGTGTTCATCGCCAACGCCGCCGCGATTATCAGCGGCATCGACCGGATCAGCGCCCAGCTCAGCGAATGGCTCGACGATCTTGCCTTGGCGTTCGGGCGCACCGTAGCGACGCTGATCGTCGCACCGCTGGCAGTGATCGTTTACGGGGTCGCCGCCTATCTGATCTATCGCAACTGGATCGCGCAGCGCGAACGGCTGTGGCGGCTGGCGTTCTGGATCGTCGTGGCCACGGGCGCGACGATCCCCGTCATGACCACAGTGCTGGCGCTTCGCAGCGGCGATAGCAGCGAGCAAGTCGCCGAACTCGACCGCAATTTCGCGCACGATCTGCTTCGCCAGCAATACAGCTCGGGTCCGTTCGCGGGGGGCGTGCGCTTTTCCACGAGCGACTCCTCCGACGTCGCGCAGCCCTGGACGACCGCGCAAACGCTGGTTGCGCTCGAACAATCGCGCCAGGCGCGCGCGTCGACCGCCGAGATTGCCGGTGGAATCCGTTATCTGCTCGCCAACCAGACCGCCAAGGGCGGCTGGGGTTACATGGTCGGACTCGCCTCGGATGTTGCCGAAGTCAACGCGTGGAGTGCCCGCGCCCTGATCATGAGCCTGGTCCCGCAGGCCGGGGCGCCGACCTGGACCGATCCGGAGAAGGCCCGGATCCATGGAGCCGCGTTGCGCGCGCTGGGTGAACTGGCGCAGACCCAGATGACCTCGGGCGCATGGTCGCCGATCCTCGAGTGCCGCTCGCCGCGCAACGCGCGGACCTATTCGACGATCATGGCAATCTCTGCGTTCACCGAAGCGCGGCGGACCAAGCTGTTTTCGCCCGCCGAAATCGCGTCGTTCGACGATGTCGTGAAACGGGCGGCGGCGTTCGTGCTGGGCGCGTACCGCGATGAGAGTGCGCGGAGCGGATGGTGGCCCAACCCGCTCGAACGCTCACCGACCGGAGACTACCCAGGGCTGACCGCGCAAACCCTGCTCGTGCTGGAAGAAGCGGGGCAGGCGTTCCCGGTGCTGCGCGGCGATCCGCGATTGGCGGCGATGATCGCGGCCCAGTTGACCCGCGCCAACGTCGCCAATCAGTATCGACCGGCGCTGTCGGGCCGGTCGATTTCCGAAAACGACCAGCCGCACGACATGGAAAGCTATCTCGACGCGTGCAACGTCGGCACGGCGGAAAGCAGCACGTTCCTGTGGTATCCCTGGACCTTGGCGCTGGCGGCAACCGCGGCCGCGGACAAGGATTTGCCGATCCCGGTCCAGCGCCAGGCCGGCAAGATGCTCCGCAGCCTCACCCCGCGGTTGGGCGAACTGCAACGCTTCGCCAACCAGAACGAAGCGGTTTATCCCACCGCCGAGGCGCTGCTGGCGATCGCGTTCCTGAAACCGAGCTAGGGCGGCCCGGGCGCGTAGCGCATGGCAACGTCGCAGCGTTCGTAGCGCGCGCCGTACTGCGCCATGATCTGCGCATCGTGGCGAAACCCGGCCTTTTCGTAGAGGTGGATCGCCGGCGCGCAGCGCGAGCTGGTCAGCAGATACAGCGTGCGCGCGCCAAGCGTGGCGGCGCGGGCGATGACCGCGTCGAGCAGGAATGTGCCCGCTTTGCGCCCGCGCGCGCTTTCGCGCACCCCCATCTTGGTCAGCTCGAAAGCGCCGTCCCCGGTGCGCTGCAGGGCGCATGTCCCGATTACGCCGAGGTCCGCCGCGGCAACGAACAGGATCGTCCCGCCCGGCGCGATGATCCGGGCGCGCGGGTTTTCGAGCACCGCGCGGTCCGTGTCCTCGAGCCGGAACATCGCGGTGATCCACTCGGCATTGATGTCGTGGAAAACCTGTGCGAGGTCATCGCCGAATTCGCGCAGGGTGAGGGCGGGGAAGGGCTGGGTCACCGGCGGCTCTCGGCGATTGCGATGGCGGCGGAGATCGCGGCGTCGCGGGGCAGGTCGGAGGTGTCGAGCAGCACCGCGTCGGCGGCGGCCACCAGCGGCGCCTGCGCGCGGGTGCGGTCGCGCGCGTCGCGGGCTTCGAGATCGGCCGCGATGTCGGCCAGCGCCACGCTGCGCCCTGCGGCCTGCATTTCGGCAAAGCGGCGCTCCGCCCGGGCCGATACGCTGGCGACGACGAACAGCTTCACCGCGGCATCGGGCGCGATGACCGTGCCGATATCGCGGCCGTCGAGCACGGCGCCGCCGGGCTGGTTGGCGAACGCCCGCTGGCGCGCGAACAGCGCGGCGCGCACCGCGGGGTGGACCGAAACGCGGCTGGCAAACCCTCCGCTTGCTTCGGAGCGCAGTTCGGGATCGTCGAGCAGTGCTTCGTCGAAGGCACATGCGGCGATCGCATCGGCCGCGACGTCCGGATCGCCGTTGGTCAGCGCGACCTGGCGCCCCACCGCGCGGTAGAGCAGCCCGGTGTCGAGGTGCGGCAGTCCGAAATGCGCCGCGAGCGCCTTGGCGATGGTTCCTTTGCCCGAGGCAGTGGGTCCATCGACGGCGATGATCACGGTGCGCCGCGCCGCGCGCGATAGGCCTTGCCGAGCCCGTACAGCGCGATCCCCATCCACACGAATTCGAGGACCAGCGTCGGCAGGTTGTAGTTCACGGTGAGCGAGACCGCGAGCAGCGCGGCGCCGACCAGGTTGAGCAGGTTGAAAACCGCCATACTCACCGGCCTTGCGACGTTGCTGTAGATGTATGCCGCGACCAGCGTGAAACTTCCCGCGAAGCCGATCAGGTCGGCGGTAAACGGGGTCATCAAAGGGGGCTCCTCCCAAGTCCGTGCGTGATGAGCCTGTCGCAGAACTGTTCAGCTCCGTGAGGCTGAGCCGCAACCCAATAGCAAGTAAAGTCCTTCGACGCGCTCAGGACGAACGGTGTCGGGGTGGTCAAATCGACCCAACGGTTGGTCATCCCGCCAACC
>JANXSP010000074.1 GCA_025356575.1 Novosphingobium sp. | reverse complement strand
CCGCGTTCGTGCTTACCGGCGGGCTGGTCGCGGGCGCGTTCGGCGCGCTCACCGAAGTCTACGGCGATCTCCTGCGCGGCGCGGGTGCTGCCAGCCGCCTGGCCGAACTGCTCAGCGAACGCCCGGCAATTGCGCCGCCCGCGCGCCCCATGGCGCTGCCGACCCCGCCGCGCGGGCAGATCAGTTTCGAGAACGTGACTTTCCGCTATCCCACCCGGCTCGAACAGGCTGCGCTGGCGGACTTCACGCTCAAGGTCGAACCGGGCGAAACTGTCGCCATCGTCGGGCCATCGGGGGCCGGCAAGTCGACCTTGTTCCAGCTTGCCGAGCGGTTCTACGATCCGCAAGCCGGCACGATCAAGCTCGACGGGGTGCCGCTGCCCGCGGCGGATCCGGCGGAAATCCGCCGCCGGATGGCGCTGGTCCCGCAGGACGGGGTGCTGTTCGCGGCCAGCGCGCGCGACAACCTGCGCTACGGCAACTGGGAAGCCAACGACGAGGCGATCTGGGACGCCGCCCGCGCCGCCAACGCCGAAGAATTCCTGCGCGCGCTGCCCGACGGGCTCGAGACCTTTCTGGGCGAAGCGGGGGCGCGGCTGTCGGGCGGACAGCGCCAGCGCATCGCCATCGCCCGCGCGCTGCTGCGCGACGTGCCGATCTTGCTGCTCGACGAAGCGACTTCGGCGCTCGACGCCGAGAGCGAGCGGCTGGTCCAGGACGCGCTCGACCGCCTGATGCAGACGCGCACGACGCTGGTCATCGCCCACCGCCTCGCCACCGTGCGCCAGGCGGATCGGATCATCGTGATGAACGAGGGCCGGATCGTCGAGGAGGGTACCCACGATGTCCTCACCCGCGCCGGCGGGCTTTACGCCCGGCTCGCCGAACTGCAGTTCGATACGCCGAGCGGCTGAGCGTTCCACCCGCAGGCAGTTTGCGCTGCCGCAAGTCGCGCCCGTTCATCTTCGGGCAAGCGATTCCAGTGTCTTAACAACCGGATCGCGGTGGGCGAAAATCGCCTGACTGCGCATATTCTTGTCAGGGGTTTCCATTCGCATGCGCCTAAAATCGCTTCTGTTTCTTGCCGCCGCTCCGCTCGGCCTGGCCATTGCCCCTTCGGCCGGGGCGCAGACTGCCGCTCCGGTGCAAGCCGCCGCGACACTTCCGGTCGCCGCCACCGATCCCGTTCCGCTGACGTTCCCGGGCTGGGGTTTCGCGGTTTCCGATCTCGATCCGGCGGTGAAGCCGGGCGACGACTTCAACGCCTACGTCAACGGCAAGTGGCTGCGCACGACCGAGATTCCGGCGCAGTACGTGTCCTATGGCGTCACCCGCAATCTGTCGCTTACTGCCGAGCGTCAGGTGCGCTCGATCGTCGACGAACTTGCTGAAGGCACGCCTCCCGCAGGATCGCTCGCGCAAAAGGTCGGCGACAGCTACCGCGCGTTCGTCGATACCGCGGCGATCAATGCCGCCGGTATGGCCCCCGCCCAGCCGTACCTTCAGCGGATTTATGCGGTGAAGGATGAAGCCGGTCTCGCCGATCTGTTCGCCGCGCCCGGGTTCCCGTCGCCGATCGCCATCGGGGTATCCAACGATCCGACCGAGCCGTCGCGCAACACGTTGTTCGTCAGCACCGGCGGTTACGGCCTTCCCGACCGTGACAATTACCTCGTCGACAACCCCCGCAATCTGGAAATGCGGACCAAGTACAAGGCCTACCTGACGTTCATCCTGGGCAAGGCCGGTTATACCGATCCGGCAACGAGCGCCGAGGTGGTCTATGCGCTGGAACACAAGCTGGCGCAGATCGACTGGGACCGCACGCTGTCGCGCAATTCCGAATTGACTACCAACCCGGTGGACCGCGCGGGTCTGCTGGCGCTGACCGGGAATTTCCCACTCGACCGGTTTCTGGCGGCAAGCCAGTTGTCCGGCCAGCAGAACTTCATCGTCGGCAACCTCCTCCCCGATCCGGCCAAGGCCGCGCGGCTGGGATTGACGCCTGCCGATCTCGCCAAGCTGGGCGGCGGGGTTCCCGCGTTGCTCCAATTGATCGATCACGAACCCCTGGCCAACTGGCAGGCGTGGATGGCGGCGCATTTCATCAACGGGAATGCCGCGGTTCTGCCGAGCGATGTCGACGCCGCACGGTTCGCGTTTTTCGGCACGTTTCTGCAAGGACAGGCCGTTCAGCGCGATCGCTGGCGCCGCGCGCTCGGCAACGTGCAGGGGCAGATGGGCGAGGCAATCGGCAAGGTTTACGTCGAGCGCTATTTCCCCGCGTCGAGCAAGGCCGCGATGGTCGACCTGGTCGCCAACTTGCGCCGTGCGCTGGCGTTGAACATCAACGACCTCACCTGGATGAGTCCCGCGACCAAGGCCAAGGCGCTGATCAAGCTCGATGCGACCACGGTCAAGATCGGCTACCCCGACACATTCAAGACGTACGATACCCTGGTGATCAAGCCCGGCGCCGCGCTCGACAACCAGATTGCAACCGCGCGGTGGGACTGGGAGGACGAACTCCACGATCTGGCCAACCCGGTCGACAAGACCAAGTGGCTGATGACCCCGCAAACGGTCAACGCCTACAACCAGCCGACAGCCAACGAGATCGTTTTCCCCGCGGCGTATCTCCAGGCGCCGAATTTCAGCCCCACCGCCGACCTGGCGGTCAATTACGGCGGGATCGGCGCCACCATCGGTCACGAGATCGGCCATGGGTTCGACGACAACGGATCGCACTATGATGACAAGGGCCGTCTCGCCAACTGGTGGACCCCGGCCGATCGCCGCGCGTTCGATGCGCTCGGCAACCGGCTCGCGGTCCAGTACGACCACTTCTGCCCCTACGACGACGGCAAGACCTGCCTTAACGGCAAGCTGACGCTGGGTGAAAACCTTGCCGATCTGGGCGGCCTGTCGATGGCCTACCGTGCCTATCACCTCGCGCTGAACGGCAAGGAAGCTCCGGTGATCGACGGGCTGACCGGCGATCAGCGGTTCTTCATCTCGTACGCGCAGACCTTCCGCGACAAGGCGCGCGAGGCGTTCATGCGCCAGATCATGGCAACCGATCCGCACTCGCCCGAAGCGGCGCGGATCAATCTGGTCCTGCGCAATTTCGATCCGTGGTACGCGGCGTTCGGGGTAAAGCCGGGCGACAGCAACTACCTGCCACCGGCGCAACGGGTGCGGGTGTGGTAATCGCCCGGTGAAAAATGCGCGCGCGAGGCAGGTCCCGGTTGACTTGCCCCGTTCGCGCGCCATCACCGCGCCATGGACCTGACCCTCACCGCAATCCTCCTCGGCGTTGTCGAAGGGGTGACCGAATTCATTCCGGTGTCCTCCACCGGGCACTTGATCCTCGCCTCGGAACTGCTTGGCTACAATGCCGAGCAGTGGAAGGTGTTCAACGTGGTGATCCAGCTCGGCGCGATCCTTGCGGTGGTGGTTCAATACTGGCGCACCTTCTGGGCGGTGGGGATGGGGCTGCTGAAGTTGCAGAGCCACAGCGTCGCGTTCGTGCGGAACTTGCTGCTGGCGTTCCTGCCCTCGGCGGTCCTCGGCTTCGCGCTCAAGAAATATATCGACGTCCTGCTTGGCAGCCCGCTGACGGTGGCGATCGCGCTGGTGCTTGGCGGTTTCGCGATCCTGGCGATCGAGCGGATTGCCAAGCCGGGCCCGCCGACCGGGATCGGCCAGCTGCCCGCGCGCCAGGCAATCGGCGTCGGCTTGTTCCAGTGTATCGCGATGATCCCCGGGGTCAGCCGCTCGGGTGCGACGATCATGGGCGCAATGCTGATGGGGATCGAACGGCGGACCGCCGCCGAGTTCAGTTTCTTCCTCGCGGTGCCGACGATGCTCGGCGCCTCTGCGCTCGAGCTGTGGGGTAACCGAGCGGCGCTTGCCGCGGGTGCGGGACCGGTCGGCTGGCGGGAAATCGGGATCGGCTTCGTCGTCGCCTTCGTAGTAGCGCTGGTCGTGATCAAGGCGTTCGTCGCGTTCATCTCGCGCCGCGGTTTTGCACCGTTCGCCTGGTACCGGATCGTTGCCGGATCGCTCGCCGCGGCGCTTTTGCTGGGGCGCTGATCGGAGCCGGAAAGCTCGGTTCATCGCAGATATGGAACCAAATGGCGCGCTGCGTTTTCTGAACCTCGACACAACGAAGAGGATCTCAGCATGGGTATTATCATTCTTATCATCATCGGTGGCATTCTCGGCTGGCTCGCCAGCATGGTCATGCGCACCGACGGCCAGCAGGGCGTACTGCTCAACGTCGTGGTCGGCATTGTCGGCGCACTGCTTGCCGGCTTCATCATCAACCCGATGATCGGCGGCGGCAACATCATGGCCGGTGACTACAGCGCCAGTTCGCTGGTGGTTTCATTCCTGGGCGCGGTCGTGCTTCTCGCGATCGTCAATCTGGTTCGTCGCGGGTCGGTTCGCTAAACCAGCTCACGCGTATCCAACATCGGAGGGCGCGGTCTGCACCGTGCCCTCCATTTGCAAGAAGGACTGAAATCATGAAGACTTTTGTGAAGGGCGCCATGCTCGCCTCGATTGCGGCAGTGGGCCTGAGCCTCGCCGCCTGCGACAGCAAGCCCGCGAACCAGGAGGAGGCAGCCGCTGACGCCGTCCGCTCGACGACCGACGCCAAGGCAGACGCCGTTGCCTCGCAGGCCGATGCCGCCGATCCCGTCACCGATGGCAAGGACACCGCGGCAGAAAAGTCGCTCGACGCCAAGTCGGACGCGATCCGCGCTTCGGGCGATGCCAAGGCCGACGCGATGGATGCCAAAGCCAAGAAAATGTAATCAGCCGTCGGGTTTTGCCCGGCGCGATCCTAACGGGTCACATAAGGCCGGCAGTCCTGCGGGATTGCCGGCCTTTTTGGTGCTCAAACCGCCGCCGCGCCCGATCCGCGCCCGCCGCGCAGCAGATATTCCTGCGTGCCCCGGCTCAGGACGTTGTCGATATCGATCACCGCCGAGTTGGCATAGGTGAAGCCCGGCCCGAGCCGCCCGTACAGCGAATCGAAATCGCGCTCGACCGTCTGGCGGTAGAGGTCCTCGAAACTCTCGATCACGAAGTAAGTCGGCTGAAGATCGTCGATCACGTAATCGGTGCGCATCACCCGGTCGACATTGAGGAATATCCGGTTGGGCGATGCGGCCTGCGTGGCGAATACCGCCTCGGTTGGGCCCGAGAGGATGCCCGCGCCGTACGCGCGCAGGCCCGCTTCTTCCATTATCAGCCCGAATTCGACCGTGTACCAGTACAGCGCGCCAAGCGCCTTCAGCCGGTTGTAGCGCATCGCCTTCCACCCGGCGCGGCCGTATTCCTGCATGTAATCGGCATAGACCGGATCGGCGAGCATCGGGACGTGGCCAAACACGTCGTGGAACACGTCGGGCTCCTGGATATAGTCGAAGGTCTCGCGCGTGCGGATGAAGTTGCCGGCTGGAAAGCGCCGGTTGGCAAGGTGCCAGAAGAATACGTGATCGGGGATCAGCATCGGCACGGGCACGACGCTCCACCCCGTCAATCCGCCGAGTTCATGGCTCAGCCGCGCAAACTCGGGCACTCCGCCGCGGCCGAGCGCGAGCTTTTGCGTGCCCGCCAGGAACGCGCTCGCCGCGCGGCCGGGAAGGACATCCATCTGGCGCGCATACAGCGCGTCCCAGATTGCATGGTCGTCGCCGCCATAATCGCGCTGGCGCGGTTCGAGCCAGTCCTCGCCGACATGGTCGGGGCGTTTGAGCGGCGCGGAAAACAGCGCGCCGTCGGCTTCGGGCAGCGCGGTGTAATCGGCGATCGGGGGGAGAGGCGCGGGTGTCGTCATGGTTGCAGACGTAACCGTATCATCGCGGAACCCGCCCCGCAATTCGCTGGACTCGCGTGGGCGCCCGCATAAGCGTTTGCGCGAAACCGACAGGAGCCGAGATGGCCAAGCTCAAACGCAAGAAATTCGAAAAGCAGCTCGCCGAACTGGATGCGGAACTCGTGGCGATGGCGCGCTGGGTGGCTGTCAGCGGCGCGCGCGTCGTGATCCTGTTCGAAGGGCGCGATACCGCGGGCAAGGGCGGCGCTATCCAGGCAGTGTCCGACCACCTCAACCCGCGCCAGTGCAAGGTCGTCGCACTGGCCAAGCCGAGCGAATATGAAACCGGGCAATGGTATTTCCAGCGCTACATCGCGCACTTGCCGGGCAAGGGCGAGATCGCGCTGTTCGATCGCAGCTGGTACAACCGCGCCGGGGTCGAACAAGTCATGGGCTTTGCGAGCACGGACCAGGTAAGCGCGTTCCTCAAGGCCGCGCCGACGTTCGAGAAGCTGCTCACCGACGACGGTATCCTGCTGTTCAAGTATTGGCTGACCTGCGATCAGGACAAACAGGAAGAGCGCTTTGCCGAACGCCATGCGGATCCGCTGAAGCGCTGGAAGATAACGTCGATCGACGATGCCGCGCGACACAAGTACGAAGAATACACCGCCGCGCGTGAAGCCATGCTCAAGGCCACCAGTACCAAGAACGCGCCGTGGACGCTGGTCGATTTCAACGACCAGAAGATCGGGCGGCTGACCCTGATCCGCGATCTGCTCGACCGGATGCCCGATACCGCGGTGCCCGACACGACCAGCAAACTTCCCGCCCTGGGTCACGAACCGGTCACCGAGCAGTTCGGCGTGATCGAGCCCCTGAAACCGTTCGACGGTTGACTCGGGAGGCGGATTCGATCAAGGCCCGCCAGCTTGAGAGGGCGGTGCCGCGCGTGCCGCTCTTTTCCATTTTCCAGCCGACGCTTCCGCCAACTGCGGGGCGCGTGAAAGTTTCAGGATACCGCCATGGCGAAGCCAGCAACCGTCAAGATCCGCCTCGTGTCGACTGCCGATACCGGGTTCTTCTATGTCACCAAGAAGAACCCGCGCAACACGACCGAGAAGATGACCTTCCGCAAGTACGATCCGGTCGTGCGCAAGCATGTCGAGTTCAAGGAAGCCAAGATCAAGTAAGCCGCCTCGCAGGCCGCGCTCGCACAGGTTCATGGCAAGTTCAATGCCGCGCCGCTAAGCGTCGGGCATGACCCATACCATCTCGAATTTCCGCAAGACTGCCGCCGCCCTGGCCGCGATGACGTTGGTGATCGCGCCACTGGCGCTTGCCCCTGTCACCCCCGCCGCAGCTCAGGCCCCGTCGGGCGATCTCGCCCGCGCGGTCGGCGCGCTGCGCGGCATTTCGACGATGCGCGCCGATTTCGTCCAGACCGATCGCAGCGGCCAGCGGGTTTCGGGGGTGCTGACGCTCAAGCGTCCCGGGCGCATCCGCTTCCAGTACGAACGCAGCGTGCCGCTCCTGATCGTGGCCGATGGCAACGCGCTCACCATGATCGATTACGGCGTGCGCCAGGTCCAGCGTTGGCCGATCAAGAACTCGCCGCTCGGCGCGCTGCTCGATCCCAACCGCGATGTTGGGCGCTTCGGCACGCTCCAGCCGGTGACCGATCCGGGCGTCGTCAGTATCGAGGTTCGTGATCGCGGGCATCCCGAATACGGAGTCATTACGCTGATCTTCGTACGCAACGCGGCGGCGCCGGGCGGGCTCCAGCTGTCGAGCTGGGTCGCGCTCGATTCGCAGAACCAGCGCACGACCATCCGGTTGAGCAATCATCAATACGGCGTCGCGGTTGCCGACAATGCATTTCGCTACACCGATCCGCGATCGACCGGGAAGCGTTAATCCGTCCTTGCCGCTCGTCGATGGTCCGGGGCAGGTCGCCGCAGGGCGTGGCGCGGATGCGACAAACCGCGACAATTCCGGCGATTTTGTTCACCCGGGAGCAAGCAGAATCCGCTATACCGGTCTTCGACAAGACGGCTGGAGGCGGGTTTCCCCCCTGTTGCCTCAGCCTTCCGTAGGCCGGCTTGTTACAGCGTGACGAACGCACAAAGGAACCCTCGTCCCAATGCCCCCGGGACGAGGGTTTTTCTTTAAAATTGGCGCCTGGACGTCTGCGGACGGCCTCGGCCTGCGCTTCCGGTGCTCACGGCCATCAAGGCCGCTGCGCAGCGGTTATCGGCCAGCACCGTTCTCGCGCGCTCCTCCCCCGGATTTGCTCGCCACAAAGGCCGGTCTCCCAAAACCCCTCGCCAAGAATAGCGGCTATCCGTAAGCGGCGTGCATGATCTCGGTCGCAACATGGAACGTCAATTCGGTGCGGTTGCGGATCGATCAGGTGGTGCGCGTGCTCGCCGAGCAGGCGCCGGATGTGCTGTGCCTGCAGGAGATCAAGACGCTCGAGGCGCACTTTCCCCACGCTGCGTTCGAGGCGGCGGGGTATGTCCACCGCGTGGTGCACGGCCAGAAGGGCTACCACGGCGTCGCCACGGTTAGCCGCCTGCCGCTCAAGGAAGTGTCGCGCCACGATTGGCAGAATAACGGCGAGGCGCGGCACGTCGGGGTCGAAGTTGGCGGCGCGGGGCAGGGGATCGTGGTCGAGAACGTCTATATCCCCGCGGGCGGCGATGTTCCCGATCGCAGCGTCAATGCCAAGTTTGGCCAGAAGCTCGATTTCCTCGCGCGGATGACCCGCTGGGCCGACGCGCTCGACCGGCCGACGCTGCTCGTGGGTGATTTCAACGTCGCCCCACTCGATTGCGACGTCTACGATCATAAGGCGCTGCTCAAGGTCGTCAGCCACACGCCCGAGGAAGTCGCGGTGCTCGGCGAGCTGCGCGATGCGCACGGCTGGGCCGACCTTGGCCGCGAATTCATTTCCGCGCCCGAGCGCAATTATTCGTGGTGGAGTTACCGCTCGTTCTGGCGCGAGAAGGATCGCGGGCGCCGGCTCGATCATATGTGGGCCTCGCCCGCGCTGGCCCGCCAGGCGCGGTCGCACCGCATCGTCGAGGAAACGCGGCGGTGGGAGCAGCCATCCGATCACGTTCCGCTGATCACCAAGTTCGAATTGTGAGCGAAACTGCCACGCGCCGTGTCGCGCAGGTGCTCGACGCGCTGCGTCACGGCTGGGCCATTGCGGTCGACGGGCTGGCCCTGGTGCCTGCCGAAACCGGGTTCGGGGCGGGGCTGCGCGCGCCCACCATGCTGATCTCGGCGGCGCGCGCGGTCACGCTCAAGCTCGCCAACCAGCGCGAGGCCGCGGTGCCCGAGGCGCCGGTGCTGATCCGCGGCGCGGACGGCTTCGATCTTGCGGCGGCACGGGCGCTGGCCGATCCTGCGCTCGATTTGCGCTACCCGCTGAAAGGCCCGTTTCGCGCCGAGCCGCTGGGCTGGCCAGAACCAGCGCGCGCGGCGATGGAACTGGCGCGGCTGGCGGGAATTCTCCCTGCGTTTCTCGTGGCGCCCGCGGGAGCAAGCGCGCCCGTCGCCGTGGCCAGCAGCGATCTCTCCGCGTTCCGCGACACCGCCAACCTCACCATCGCGGCGCGCGCGCATCTGCCGATCACCGCCAACTCCGCCGCCGAAATCGTGGCGTTTCGCGCGGCCGACGATCTGCGCGAACACGTTGCGCTGGTCATCGGCGCGCCCGATGGAGATCGCGCGCCGCTGGTCCGGCTTCACTCGGAATGCCTGACCGGGGACGTCCTCGGCAGCCTCAAGTGCGATTGCGGACCGCAGCTCGATGCCGCGCTGGCGGCAATGGCCGATGAGGCCGAACGCGGCGGGTGGGGCGTATTGCTCTATCTGCGCCAGGAAGGCCGCGGGATCGGCCTGATCAACAAGCTGCGCGCCTATGCGCTGCAGGATCAGGGGTTCGACACCGTCGATGCCAACGAGCGTCTCGGCCTGCCGAACGAGGCCCGCGATTTCGGGGTGGCGGCACGGATGCTGGACCTGCTCGGAGTGCGCGCGGTGCGCCTGATGACCAACAACCCAGCCAAAGTGGCGGCGCTGGCGCACGCGGGCGTAACCGTCAGCGAACGCGTCCCGCATGTGCTCCCCGCCAACCCGCACAATGCGCGGTATCTTGGCACCAAGCGTGACCGCTCAGGTCATTTGCTTTAAGCCACTTGGTCTAGCGCAGCTGGCTGTCCTTCGAGCCGCGCCGGTTGATCGTGGTGTGGACGATGTCGCGGTCGCGTTCGGACTGGCAGGGCACGCAGGTGCGCACCCCGGCCAGTGCGGTGCGGCGGCGTTCGGGGATCGACTCGCCGCAGTCCTCGCAGTGCTCTAGGCTCTCGCCCGCAGGCATTCTTGCGCGGGCACCGAGGACTGCGTCCTTCACCGTATCGTCGATCTGATCCTGCACCGCGCCATCGCGCGTCCAGCCGCCTGCCATGTTTAGCGCTCCTTTGCGGGAGAAAGCGTCCGGCAGGCACTTCGGTTCCGCGCCCCCGCGAAGGCCGGGGCCTCGGGCGGCGGGGATGGAACTATCGCCTGAAGTCCCCGCCTTCGCAGGGACGCACTGGCCAGGTTCAGCGCTTCTCGAAGCGCTTGAGCCCGGTGCCCAGCGTGTTGGCGCCGATTGCCAGCGGTTCGCCCGACCAGTCGGCGACAAACACGCTTTGACGGTCGATCCCCGGCGCGAAGCGGGCGACGTTGCCATCGACCGCCAGTCCTGCCGAGGGATGCGAGCGGCTCTCGGCGGCCACCGCGATGAACGCCGAATAGTTCTCCTTGTCGCGGCCCTGAACGAACCAGTTGTCCGCGATCCGCCCGGTCGCGCCGGCGCAAAGGTCAATCATGTAGTTGGTCGCCTTGCCCGCCGAATCGTCGAAGCTCGAAGCGAGGATCGCGACGCGTGCCGCGCGGCTCTTGAAGTAATGCCCGCCGCGACCGGCCTCGAACCGGCTGCGGGTGACGGTCACCGCGCCGTAATCGCCAGTATAAACCGAGTGCGCGCAGCCGCTGGAAAAGGCGCAGGTGCCGAGCCGGGTGAAGGTCGATTTGTCGATCGTGATCGTGCCGGCGGGGTCGTCGGCAGTAAGAATGCCCTGCTGGCTGTCGCGGAACCAAGACTGGCCGACCGCGAGATCCCCGTGTTCGAGGCGGATGCCCGCGCCGTTGCCATCGCCGACCGCGATGTTGGCGAAAACCAGCCCGGCGACCTTGGCGCTGCGCCCGCGCAGGACCAATGCGGCCTTGCCTTCGCACGCGGTCCCATCGAACACCGCCTGTCCGGGGGCGTCGGTGGTGAAGAAGACATCGCCCGCGGTCTGCACCGCGCAATCGGCGCGGCGCCCGGCGGCGATGCGGATCGTGCCCATGCCGGCGCCGATGGCGTCGACCGCATCCTGGAGCCGGGCGTAGTCCTGTCCGGTCTCGACCACCGTGTACGGCGCCGAACCGTTTTGCGCGAACAGCGCCCCGGCCGGTATCGCGAGCAGCGCGGCGGCGGCGACAATCAGCGCGATCCTGGTCAAATGCGCGGATCGCAGGCTTGGCGAATCGGGGACGGTCTGGGTCATCCCGTCAGGCTAATCGCGAATGGTTAACGCCCGCCAAACCCGGCTTCAGTCGCCGCCCCAACGCCAGCGCCACCCGCCGCGGGTGTGGCGCATGGCCAGCATGACGAATGCCGCGGCAGCGATGACCAGCACCGCAATCAGCGCGGCGCGCGGGCCGGGGCCGACATGCGTCAGCAGCGCCGCTCCGGTCAAAGTGACCGCGACAAAGCCGATGAGCAACACCCAGCCCTGCCACACGATCGGCATCCCGGCACCAAAGCCTTTGCGCCGCTGTTCGAACCAGATGTCGGCGTCGTCATCGGTCATGTTTTCCCTTTCCGATTTTGGCAACGTTACCACGCGGCCAACCCCAGCACGGCGGCGGCGCAGAACAGCGTGTGCGCGCCGCCGTGCGCGATCATCGCGCTTTCGATCCCGAACCGGCGGTAGAGCCAGCCGAAGCCCAGCGCCGGAACCGCGTTGCCGATCACGACCGCGCCCATCAGCATGGCCGACGGGTGCGCGACGGTGGCGAACAGCACGCCGAAGTGGCCGATCGCGAACAACAGCGCGGCGATAGTGTTGGCGATCCAGAACGCGGCATTCTGTTGCTGCCGCAGACGCAGACCCAGCGCCATGAGCCCGGTCAGGATACCCCAGCGGGCGATGATTTCCTCGCCCACTCCGCCATAGCCGAGCCGCGCAATCAGCGGGATGTCGAGCTGCGGGATGGTCGTGGCGGTGCCTTGCGTCGAGCGGCCGTAGATGACGAGGATGATCGCGGTGGCGGCTGCGACGGCAAAGGCCGCGGGCAGCGCGCGGAGGAGCGGCGCGGCCCAGTTCTCACCCGCCAGCGCCGCCGAGATTACCGGCGCGCCGAGCCCGGTCCGCGGCAGGCACCACCAGCCCAAGGCGGCAAAGATCACGGTCAACACCGCGGGCTGGATCAGCAACATGATCCGCGGAACGTGCAATTTGGGGGGCAGCAGCGCTTCGAGCGGCACCAGGTACAGGGTCGCGACTGCCAGCAGGCCGATCACGATCATGGTGACCAGCAGGCGCGGAGCGCGGCTCGGCGCAGCGGGAGGGGAAAGTTTATTCATGGTGCTTCGTCCCTGGCTACTTCGTCCTTGGCCGCTTCGCCCCTCGCTACTTCGTCTTTGGGCGGGCGCCCCCGCTTGGGCGCAGCGCTGCGCTCGACCTTCACCCCGCGCCGCCCCAGCGCCTCGCGCAGCAGGCATTCGACTTGCGCATTGACCGAGCGCAGGTCGTTCGCCGCGGCCCGCTCCAGCGCCGCGAACAGCGCTGGGTCAAGCCGCAGGGGGAATGCCTTCTTGGCGGGGCCGGTCACGTTACCAGTCCAGCTTACTGGTACAGCGACCCGGCGTTGACGACGGGCTGAGTATCGCGCTCTCCGCACAGCACGACCATCAGGTTGGAGACCATTGCCGCGCGGCGCTCGTCGTCGAGTTCGACCACGTTCTTCTCGCTGAGCAGGCTGAGCGCCATCTCGACCATCCCGACCGCGCCTTCGACCAAAGTCTTGCGCGCGGCGACGACCGCTTCGGCCTGCTGGCGGCGGAGCATCGCCCCGGCGATTTCCTGGGCATAGGCCAGATGCGTGAAGCCGCACTCGTCGACCGTGATTCCCGCCAGGCTCAACCGTGCGATCAGTTCGTTGCGCAGTTCGGCGCCAACCTGGTCATGGTTGCCGCGCAAGGTGATCTCGGCATGGGCGAAATCGTCGTAGGGATAGCGTGATCCGATCGTGCGCACCGCAGCCTCGATCTGGACCATCACGAACGCCTTGTAGTCGTCGACATCGTAAAGTGCCTGTGCGGTATCGACTACGCGCCAGACCACCTGTGCGGCCATCTCGATCGGGTTGCCGCGCAGGTCGTTGACCTTGATCTTGTCCGAAATCAGGTTGTTGGCGCGGACCGAGATCTTGGTCTTGCCCATCCACGGCCACACCCAGCGCAGACCGGTGTTGCGGTCGCTGCCCCGGTACGATCCGAACAGCGTGATCGCTGCGGCCTGGTTGGGCTGGATCATGTAGAACCCGCTGAGGATCAGCACGGTGACGAGGATGCTGAGCCCGGTCCCGGTGAGAAACATCAGGACCGAGCGGTCGTCCGGGTTGCTCGCGGCCAGGCTCAGGATCCGCCAGACATTGAACGCGAGCAGCGCGAGAAACAGCAGGAGCATGAGATAGCCGCTGGTGCTCCACGCGGTTTTCTCGTGGCTCGATGTCATCTGGTTGTGCGGTTTGGCTGGATCGGTCATGTGAGTCCCCCGTCTGATATAAAGATGATATCATATTTAGCGGGGTTTGGGAGGAGGTCAAGCGATATCGCGCGCATCGGCAATTCGCAGCCCGTTCCACCAACCGTTCCGCACCGGCGGAACGCCTTGACCTAGCACTCCGGGTTCCCGCGTGCGCGGAATTACGGGCGTCAGTGCTGTTTGATCACTCCCAGAAACGCATCGCCGTACGCGTCGAGCTTCCTGGCTCCCACCCCCGCAATCTCCCCGAACGCGCGCCGGTCGGCGGGACGGCGGAGCGCCATCTCGCGCAAGGTCGCGTCGTGAAAGATCACGTATGGCGGAAGCCCGGCCTCGGCGGCGAGTTCGCGGCGCAGCGCGCGCAGTGCCTCGAACAGCGGATCGCCGAGCGGATTGGTCGCGCCGCCGCTCTTGCCCTTGCGACCGCGGCGTTCGCTGCGCGCGGGCAGCGCGATCATCACCGCAGCCTCGCCCTTGAGGATGTCCCGCGCATCGCCCGCCAGTGCCAGTCCGCCGTGCTCGGTCGAAACCAGTGTCCCGCGCGCCTGCAATGCGCGCGCCAGCGGCTTGAGCAGCGGCGCCTCGTCGGGGCCGACCAGCCCGAACACACTCAGGCTGTCGTGCCCGCGCGCGGTCACCCGCTCGTCGGCGACCCCGGTGAGCACTTTTTCCAGATGCCCGAGCCCGAAGCTCTGCCCGGTGCGGTAAGCGGCCGAGAGCAGCTTGCGCGCCAGCTCGGTGGCATCGACCACGCCGGGCGCGTCGAGGCAGTTATCGCAGTTGCCGCATGTCGCGGGCGGGTCCTCGCCGAAATGGCGCAGCAGCAGAGCGCGGCGGCACGCGGCGGTCTCGACCAGCGCCGCCAGCGCATCGAGCCGCGCGCGCTCGTCGCCGCGGCGCGCCTCGCCCACTTCCTCGAGCCGCTGGCGGGCGAGCGCGAAGTCGCCCGCGGCCCACAGCATCACCGCCAGCGCGGGATCCCCGTCGCGCCCGGCGCGCCCGGTTTCCTGGTAATAGCCCTCGATCGACTTGGGGATTCCGGCGTGCGCGACGAAGCGCACGTCGGGCTTGTCGATCCCCATCCCGAAGGCGACGGTGGCGACGATCACCATGTCTTCGCTCGCGACGAACGCAGCCTGGTTGCGGGCGCGGACTTCGGGCGCGAGCCCGGCGTGGTAGGGTAGCACGCTTCGCCCGGTCACGGCGGCGAGCTTTTCGGCAAGGTCCTCGACCTTGCGCCGGGTCGGGGCGTAGACGATCCCGGGGCCCGGCATCTCGCGCATCAGGTCGGCGATCTGGCGCGTGGCCGTATCGCGGTGGCGGATCGCGTAGCGGATGTTGGGCCGGTCGAACCCCGCGACCACGGCGTGCTCGATCCCCAGCTGGGACAGGATATCGGCGCGGGTGCGCGCGTCGGCGGTGGCCGTCAGCGCCAGCCGGGGAACCGCGGGGAACGCGTCCATCAGCGGGCGCAGCAGGCGGTAGTCGGGGCGGAAATCGTGGCCCCATTCGGAAACGCAGTGCGCCTCGTCGATTGCGAACAGCGCGACCGGGGCGGTATTCAGCAGGGCGCGGAAATGCGCCTGGCTGGCGCGCTCGGGTGCGACGTAAAGCAGGTCGAGCTCCCCGGCGCGGAACGCATCGATCGCCGCCTCACGCGCTTCGTCGCTATCCGCCGAGGTCAGCGATGCGGCGCGGATGCCGTTGACCTGCGCGCTGCGGAGCTGGTCGTGCATCAGCGCGATCAGCGGCGAGACGACCACGCAGGTGCCGCGCAGCATCACCGCGGGGAGTTGGTAGCACAGCGATTTGCCCGCGCCCGTGGGCATCACCGCCAGGGTCGATTCACCTGCCAGCGTGCGTTCGACCACTCCTTCCTGAACTCCGCGAAAATCCGCGAAACCGAACGTGGCGTGCAGCATCTCGCGCGTATCGGGGAGCGTCGCGGGAAGAATGTCGGGGAGCGGGGCCGTGGTCATCGCCGCCCCTGTGCCAGATTGCGCGGCGCGGCGGAACCGGGCGGCGCGGTTCATCGACGCTTAGCGCGCAAGACCAGCGAGGCGCGCTGCGATCCGCCCCGGCCGCTCAGCCGAACGGCGCGTAGAGCGCGCGACCGTGGCGCCGCAACCAGCTGTTGGCGGCGGAGACTTCACCCTCGAACAGCCGCGAAAGTTCCCGGTGGAACGCGGTGCTATGATCGAAATGCGCAAGGTGCGCGACCTCGTGCGCCACGACCGAGCGGCGGACCAGATCGGGCGCCATCACCAATCGCCAATTGATGCGGATCGTCCCGTCATGCGCGCACGAACCCCAGCGCCGCTGCGCGCGGCTGAGCGCGAGCGGGGGCTGGGGCCGCCCGGCGATGGCGCAATATTCGGCCAGGTCTTCGCCGAGCAGGCGCCGCGATTCGCCTTCCAGCCAGCGCTGCAGACGCTTGTCGAGCCCCAATGCCGGGCCGCCGATCACCAGCGCCGCATCCTCGATCCGCGGCCGGCGCGGCGCGGTCGGCATGTGCCGGATTCTCAGCACTTCGCCGCGAAACGTCAGCGCGGTGCCATCTACGAGCACCGGCGCGGGGACGACCGCGGCCAGCTGGCGTTCGAGCCAATCGCGCCGCGATCCTGCAAATTCGAGCGCGTCGGCCGTGCGCCCCCACTGGGGCAGGGTGACCCGGACCGCGCTGCCATCGGGCGCGAGCCGGAGGGTCATCCGCTTGGCGTTCGCCAGCCGCCGGATGACCACCGGCAAGACCTGCCCGCCGAGCTCGAGCACCGGATCGCGGTTGGGCCGGATCGTAGCCCGCTCGAGCCAGCCGATCACCGCCCGCGGTCCTCGACCACTTGTGTATCCCATTCCGCACGCTCATCGCCCGGGGCCCACTGGATATGGTTCTCGAGCGGGCCCGCCGCGGCCTCGGGAATGACTTTGCCGATCGCCGAGACTCCGGCGCGGCGCAGCGCGTCACGATCGCCGGTGATCAGATAATGCCATTCGGGCAGCGGCTCCCCGTGCGCGCGCAGGCGATAGGCGCAGGTTTCGGGTAGCCACGCGAGCGTCCCGGCCAGGCGCGGGGTCAGGCGCAGGCAATCGGGGACGAATTTCTTGCGGTTGGGGTAGTCGCTGCACTGCGCGGTGCCGAGGTCCAGCAGCTTGCACGCGACGTTGGTCGGCAGCACCTCGCCGCTGTCGGCATCCTCGACCTTGTGCAGGCAGCACTGGCCGCAGCCGTCGCACAGCGCTTCCCATTCGGCCTTGTCGAGCGCGGCCAGCGGCTTTTCCCAGAACCGCGTGGCCTGCGGGGTCAATGGACCCATTTGACCAGTTCGGCGCTTACCGCGGCGGGGCCGGCATCGATCGGCAGCAGCGCAATCGGCTTGCCCGCGGGATCCATCAGGAACGCGGTGCGGCTGTGATCCATCAAATAGCCGCCCGCGCTCACGGTGCCGCGCTTGTAATATGTCGCGAACGCCTTGGCCGCGATCGCGACTTGCGCCGGGGTTCCGGTCAAGCCGATCAGCCGGGGGGAAAACGCCGCGGCGAATTCGCCGACTTTGGCGGGAGTATCGCGCTCGGGGTCGATCGAGATGAACAGCGGTCGGACGCGCGCGCCGAGATCGGGATGGGCACGGTCGAACGCGGCGAACCCGCGCATCAGTACGCCCACGTCGAGCGGGCAGGCATCGGGACAGAACGTATAGCCGAAGTAGACGATGCGGTATTTCCCGGCGAAATCGCTCCACCGCACCGCCGCGCCGGTCTTGTCGACAAGCGTGAACTGTCCGCCGATGGTTGCGCCTTCGAGTGGGGGGCGCTGCGGCGCGGCGGGGGCAGCGGCCCGGCACCCGCCAAGGGCGAGCGCAAGCAGCGCAAACGGAGTAAGGAAGCTGGCCTTGATCATGGCGCGGCGGTTCATGCTCTGCTAAACCGCGATGCGCAAGGGAGCCCGGGCAGGGAGCCTTCGCAGGGCACCGGGTCGGTGTCGTCTCAGATCGCATGGAGAATCTACGGGTGGGCAGATCGGGTTCGAAATCGTCGGGGCGCGCGTTTGGCTTGGCTCTGAGCTTGGGCATGATCCTGACGGTTGCGGGCATTGCGGCCCCCGCGCAGGCGCAGTTCTCCGCGGGATACAAGTTCCTGCAGGATGTCCGCGAGAAAAAGGGCACCGAGGTCACCGCCGCGCTCGCCGAACCGGGCACGACGATCGTCAACAGCCGCGATGGATCGACCGGCGAAACCGCGCTGCATATCGTTACCAAGCGCCGCGACGTGACCTGGATGGCGTTCCTCATCGACCGCGGAGCCAACGTGAACTTGCGCGACGGTGCCGGGGCGACCCCGCTGGTGGTCGCCACCAACCTCGGCTTCATCGAAGGCGTACAGTTGCTGATCGCCAAGGGCGCGCATGTCGATGAACCCAATGCGACGGGCGAGACCCCGCTGATCGGCGCAGTCCACAGCCGTTCGCTGGGAATGATGCGCGCGTTGTTGATCGCCGGCGCCGATCCCGATCGCAACGACAACTCGGGCCGCTCGGCGCGCGATTACGCGAAGCTCGATGGCGCGAAAGGTGCGCTGGTTCAGGAGATTACGACCAGTGCGCGGCCCAGGGCGGCGCGGGGCACTGCCCGGTCCTATGGGCCGACGCTTTGATGGCGGATAGCCTGACGGCGCAACGTGCCGCGGCAAAGCCTGCCGCAGCCGACATGACGCTCGACGAACTGCGTCTGGCGCTGGCCCCTGCGCTGGCCGATGCGGCGGTGTTCGATGGCTGGGGCGATGCCGCGACGCAAAGCGCGGCGCAGACCCTGGGCGTGTCCCCCGGGGTGGCGCGGCTCGCCTTTCCGGGCGGGGCGATGGACCGGATCGCGGCGTGGATCGCGCGGATCAATGCCGATATGGCCGCGGCCTTGCCCGCCGAGACCATCGCCGCGCTGCCGATCCGCGAACGCATCCGCCGTCTCGTCGAATTTCGCATCGACGCCGTGCGCGGGCAGGAAGAAGCGCTGCGCCGCGCGCTGGCGATCATGGCGATGCCGCAGAACGCGCCCACCGCGCTGCGGCTCGGCTGGTCGAGCGCAGACACGATGTGGCGGCTCGCCGGCGATACGGCCACCGATTACAACCACTATACCAAGCGCACGATCCTCGGCGGGGTTTATGCCGCCACGCTGGCGGTGCTGGTGGACGATACCAGCGCGGGCAAGGCCGATACCCGCGCCTTCCTCGCCCGCCGGATCGACGGGATCATGCGGTTCGAAAAAGCCAAGGCGCGGCTTCTCAAGCCGAGCGACGAGCGGTTTAGCATGATGCGGCTGCTGGGAAGGTTGCGCTACCCGGCGCGGTAGTGGGGAGAACTTCGCAGCAAAGCGCACGATGTAATCGAACGCGTGTTTGTTAATGCGAACCAGTTGCAAAAGTGCGCGGCCTCTGCCACGGCGGCTCAGTGACCCTCGATCTTCTTCCCATCGGCGAGTCGGCGCGGATCGTCGCGATCGACTGGACCGCGCTGGTGCCCGAGGAGGCGCATCGGCTGCGCGCGCTCGGCGTCGATAACGGCGCGCGAGTCGCGGTCGCGCATCGCGGGGTGCTCGGCGGGGCGGACCCGATCGCGCTCGAAATCGGACGGATGACCGTGGCTTTGCGCCGGGTCCACGCCCGCGCGATGCAAGTCGAGCCGGCGTAGGATGCCGCGGACCGGGCGATGACCAGACTGCGCACTGCCGCGCTGGTCGGCAATCCCAACGCGGGCAAAAGCGCGCTGTTCAACGCGCTTACCGGCGCGCGCCAGAAGATCGCCAACTACCCCGGCGTCACGGTCGAGCGCAAGGCCGGGCGGCTGATCCTGCCTTCGGGCGAGCCGGTCGAACTGCTCGACCTGCCCGGCAGCTATGCGCTCGATGCGGTCAGCCCCGACGAGGTCGTCACCCGCAAGGCGATACTTGGCGAACTTTCGGGCGAGGCCGCGCCGCAAGTGCTGGTGATCGTGCTCGATGCCTCGAACCTCGAACAGCATCTGGTCTTCGCGCAGGAAGTGATCGCGCTGGGCCGTCCTTGTGTGGTCGCGCTCAACATGATCGATCTGGCCGAACGCGATGGCCTGACGATCGACCCCGCCGCGCTCGAAACCGCGCTCGGCGTGCCGGTGGTCGCGACCGTGGCGGTGCGCCGCCGCGGGCTCGACCAGCTTGTCGCTGCGATCGCCGAAGCCCAGGCGCGTCCACCCGAACACCACCGCCCCCACGTCGACATGACCGAGCGCCGGGTGACCGCGCACGCCATCGCCGATGCCGCGATCCTGAGCGAGACCAAGCGCCACCGGCTGCACTCGCGGCTCGATCGGGTGTTCCTCCACCCATGGCTGGGCCCACTGATCCTGTTCGCGCTGCTGTTCGTGGTCTTCCAGGCCGTGTTTGCGGGCGCGGCGCCATTTGCCGACGCCTTGCAAGGGCTGGTCGACCGTTTGACTGCGGTTGTTCGGGGTGCGCTTCCCGCGGGGTTGCCGCGCGATCTGCTCACCGACGGGATCCTCTCGGGGGTCGGCTCTGTCGTCGTTTTTCTTCCCCAAATCGTCATCTTGTTCTTTTTCATCCTGACGATGGAGGCATCGGGCTACATGGCCCGCGCGGCGTTCCTGATGGACCGGATGATGGCCCATGTCGGGCTTTCCGGGCGCAGTTTCATCCCGCTTCTATCGAGCTTCGCCTGCGCCATTCCGGGGATCATGGCGACGCGCAGCATCTCCGATCCCAAGGACCGCCTGACCACGATCCTGATTGCGCCGCTGATGACCTGCTCGGCAAGGCTGCCGGTCTACGGGCTGATCATTGCCGCCTTCATTCCGCGCCGCAGCGTGGGATTGGGCGTTGGCTTACAAGGACTTGTCCTGTTTGCGCTTTACGTATTCGGGATCGTCGCGGCGATGATCGTGGCGCTCGTCCTGCGCCGATCGGTGACCAAGGGGGCGGCATCGGGCTTCATCATGGAGCTGCCCAAATACCAGATGCCGCGCCCCCGCGATCTGGCGCTCGGGCTGTTCCAGCGCGCCTGGATTTTCCTGCGCCGCGCCGGCACGATCATCTTCACCGTGACGATCGTGCTTTGGCTGCTGCTCAATTTCCCCCGCGCCGAGGCGGGCCAGGATCAGGTCGACGCCTCGGTCGCCGGTCATATCGCCAACGGCCTGGCCGTGGTGGTCGAGCCGATCGGCTTCAACCGCGACATCGCGCTGGCGCTGATCCCGGCGATGGCCGCGCGCGAGGTCGCGGTCAGTTCGCTGGCGACGAGTTACGCGGTATCGGCCAAGAACGACACCGAACAGGCGATGAAGCTGGGGGGCCGGCTCGCCGGACAGTGGTCGCTGCCGACCGCGCTGGCGTTCCTGGCATGGTTCGTCTTCGCCCCGCAGTGCCTCTCGACCATCGCTGTCACCCGCCGCGAAACGAATGGGTGGAAATGGCCGGGGTTCATGTTGCTCTACTTGTTCGCGCTGGCCTACATCGCTGCGGGAATCACATATTGGAGCGCGGTTGCGCTGGGATTGTAGGGATACGAAACGACATGGCAGGCAGCGTCAACAAGGTCATACTGGTCGGCAACCTCGGCGCCGATCCCGAGGTCAAGTCGTTCCAGAACGGCGGAAAGGTCTGCAACCTGCGGATCGCGACGAGCGAGCAGTGGAAAGACAAGAACACCGGTGACCGCCAGGAGCGGACCGAGTGGCACACTGTGGCGATCTTTTCAGAAGGACTGGTCGGGGTTGCCGAACGCTTCCTCAAGAAGGGCAGCAAGATCTACATCGAGGGCCAGCTGCGCACGCGCAAGTGGCAGGACGCGCAAGGCCAGGACCGCTATTCGACCGAGGTCGTACTGCAGGGCCCGGGCTCGGTCATGACCATGCTCGACGGCGCGCCCGGTGCAGGTGGCGGTTCGGGCGGTGGTAGTAGCGGCGGCGGAGCGCGGAGCAGCGGCGGCTGGAATGAGGGCGGCTCGGGCGGCAACATGGGCGGCAGCGGCGGCGGGCGCTCAGGCGGCGGCGGGAATGCCGGCGGCGGCAGCAAGGGCGGCTACGCCGACGATCTGGACGACGACATCCCGTTCTGAGTTTGGCGCACTACCCCTGTAGCGGCTCCCCAGCTCAGTGCGGGGGCGACGGTTACTCGGGCGTCTTGAGCGCCGCCAACGCGGCGAACGGCCCGGCTTGGCCCGCGCCGATCAACCCCGCCTTCTTGCGAAACTGCGCGGCGCCCGGTGCGACCGCGAACGGATCGATCGCCAGTGCCAGGCTTTGGGCAACGGCCTCGCCCAGGTCGAACTGGGTCCCCTCGTATTCGATCTCGTCGAGCTCGTCGGCGGCGAGTTCCACCTCCTCGTCGGGACGATGCGGCTGCGCGGTGACGAAGCGCAATGCCAGTGGCTCGGCGATCCGCACTGGGAAATCCTCGCCCGAGACGGCGCAGCTCTGGACGATCGCGGCGTCGAGCCGGCCGCTGGCAAGGATTGTGCGCCCCTCGCGGTGAAGCGCGAGTTCGGCCTGGAGCGTGTCGATCCGCACCAGCGCGAAGCGCCGCGCGAGCGCCGTGCATTCCTCGGGCGAGGCAATGAGGACGACAACCGCCTCGGGAATATGGCGCTCGTCGGCAAGCCGCGAGAACTCGGGCGCGGGTAGCCCGTTCATCGGACGATCTCGCCCGCCAACAGCGCCGTGTCGGACGTTTCGCCCAGCGTCCCAGCCAAACCGCGCATGTGCACCGCAACCGCCGCCGCGTCGCCGCGCTCGGTCAGACTGACGTTGCGCTGCACGGCTTCGATCAGCGCGGCATCGTCGTGCGCCGCCAGCGCCGCGCGGTAGGCACCGATCCGCCCGCCCAAAGTGCTCATCAACTTGCCGATATGCTTGCCCACGATCAGATCGCCGACCCCGTCCTGGCGCAGCTGACCGTCCATGTCCTCGACGAACAGTTCGGTCAGCCGCGCGGTCGGCACGGCCAGTGCGGGGGTGCTCTCCATTCGCAGGAGGACTAGCGCAAGGACCATGGTTACCGCGTCGAAGCGGCCTTGCTGGCTATCGGCGATGCCCCCGCGGATATACCACTCGGGCTCGCGCGCGATCGTAACGACGCGGCTCCACAACGGGCGCAGTGCGGCGCGATCGTCGGGGGCGGCGCCGAGCAGGCGGGAAAGCAGCGACATGGCGCGGTGCGACCTTTCTTGGATCGTTCGTTTTCGTTCACGGGCGATTAAATCGGTCGCCGCCAAGCGCCATTGCGATGATCGTCAATGGGCCTTAAGGCTCGCGCCGATACAGGATTACAGGTCCGCGTGGCAAGATTTGCGCGCGGGCAGAGTGAAGATCGGAGTACGTGCATGCAGGGTTTTGGGCGGATGATGCGCGCGGCTGCGGCGGTCCCGGTGGTCCTTGCCTTGCTTGGCGGGTGCAGCTCGATCCGCGATCACCGCGGCTATCTGGTCGATACCGCATTGATCGAATCGGTCGAACCCGGGGTCGATAATCGCCTCTCGGTCGAACGCGCGCTGGGCCGGCCAACGTTCGTGAGCCTGTTCGGTGAACCCTCGTGGTACTATATCTCGACCGATACCCGCCAGGCCGCGTTCACCAATCCGCGCCCGTATCAGCAACAGATCCTGCGCGTCCGGTTCGATCCGGCGGGTAACGTCGTGGCGGTCGATCGGTCGGGGATGGAGAAGGTCGTGCGGCTCGATCCGGACGGCGGCAAGACCCCGACGCTGGGCCGCAACCGCTCGTTCCTCGAGGATCTTTTCGGCAACATCGGCACCGTCGGCGCGCCCGGTGTCGGCGGCGGCCAAGGCGGCGGCCCGCAGGGCGGCGGGCCCAACGGCAGCTGAGCCGGTCTGGGCGCGGCGGCGGCCAGTTGAACTCGCCCTGCGCGTGCATATATCTGCGTCATGGACGAAAGCAGGGCCAGCCACGGCCTGATTCAGTGGCACGGCACCACCATCATCGGCGTCAAGCTGGGCGGGACCACGGTCATCGCCGGCGACGGCCAGGTTTCGATGGGCAACACCGTGATGAAGCCCAATGCCCGCAAGGTCCGCCGGCTGGGCGCTGACGGGAAAGTCATCGCTGGGTTCGCCGGAGCGACTGCCGATGCTTTCACGTTGTTCGAGCGGCTCGAAAAGAAGCTCGAGGCCAGCAGGGGCCAGTTGATGCGCGCCGCGGTCGAGCTTGCCAAGGACTGGCGCACCGATAAGTACCTGCGCAACCTCGAAGCGCTGATGATCGTCGCCGATGCCGAGATCATGCTGGTGCTGACGGGCAACGGCGATGTGCTCGAGCCCGAGGGCGGCATCGCGGCGATCGGTTCGGGCGGCAACTATGCGCTCGCCGCGGCGCGCGCACTGCTCGATTACGAGACCGACCCCGAGAAGATCGCCCGCCGCGCGATGCAGGTCGCCGCGGATGTCTGCGTGTTCACCAACGACCGGGTGACGCTCGAGACAATCTCTGCCTGATCCCCTCCCGCGCCTGTTCGCGCGACCGGAACCCCTGACATGATCGACAACCTCACCCCCAAGGCCATCGTCGCGGCGCTCGACGAACATATCGTCGGGCAGGCCGACGCCAAGCGCGCGGTTGCCGTCGCGCTGCGCAATCGCTGGCGGCGTCAGCGCCTGCCCGCCGAATTGCGCGATGAGGTCACCCCCAAGAACATCCTCATGATCGGGCCGACGGGCTGCGGCAAGACCGAGATCAGCCGCCGTTTGGCCAAGCTCGCCGAAGCGCCGTTCATCAAGATCGAGGCAACCAAGTTCACCGAGGTCGGCTATGTCGGCCGCGATGTCGAGCAGATCGCCCGCGACCTCGTCGAAGAAGCGATCCGGCTCGAAAAGGACCGCCGCCGAGAAGCCGTGCGCGAAGCTGCGGCCAAGGCCGCGATGGACCGCCTGCTCAAGGCCCTGGTCGGCGACGGCGCCAGCGAAGCGACGCGTGAAAGTTTTCGCAAGCGCATCGAAGAACACGCGATGGACGACACCGAGGTCGAGATCGAGGTCGAGGACGCGCCGACCATGCCCTTCGAGATGCCGGGGATGGGCGGCAACATGGGGATGATCAACTTGTCCGAAATGATGGGCAAGGCGATGGGCAAGAGCAACCTCAAGCGGCGCAAGTTCAAGGTGCCCGAGGCGTGGACCAAGCTGCTCGATGAAGAGAGCGAAAAGCGCATGGACCAGGACGACGTCGCCCGCGCCGCGCTCCGCAACGCCGAGACCAACGGCATCGTCTTCCTCGACGAGATCGACAAGATCGCGGTTTCGGACGTGCGCGGCGGCTCGGTTAGCCGCGAGGGCGTCCAGCGCGACCTGCTCCCGCTGATCGAGGGCACGACCGTGGCGACCAAGTATGGCCCGATGAAGACCGACCACGTATTGTTCATCGCCAGCGGCGCGTTCCACATCGCCAAGCCCAGCGACATGCTCCCCGAACTCCAGGGCCGCTTGCCGATCCGCGTCGAGCTCAAGGCGCTGACCGAGGAGGACTTTGTCCGCATCCTAGGCGAAACCCGCGCCAATCTGGTCGAGCAATATCGCGCGCTGCTGGCGACCGAGGACGTCACGCTCGAGTTCACCGATGATGCGGTGCGCGCGATCGCCCGGATCGCGGCGCAAGTGAACGACAGCGTCGAGAACATCGGCGCGCGCCGCTTGCAGACGGTGATGGAAAAGCTGCTCGAGGAAGCCAGCTTCGAGGCCGAGGACCGCCAGGGCCAGACCCTGACGATCGACGCGGCTTATGTCGCCGAGCGGCTCGAAGGACTGGCGCGGGACACCGACCTCAGCAAATATATCCTTTAGTTCGCGACCACCGCGGTTTCCTCCTTGGGCGGGAGCGGCATCGTGTCCTCGGCGTTTTCGCGCGCGAGCATCCGGCGGTAGAAGCCGCGGGTGAAGAGCAGGTAGACCCCCGCGCCCGAGCAGATCGCCGCGTTGAGCAGCCAGAACGCGGTCGGCGTCATCGTCTCGTACATGCTGCCCATGCGCCCGCTGATCAGGCTGGCAGCGGAAACCGCCAGCGCGTTGACCCCGATCAGCGTGCCGCGCCATTGGACCGGTGCGCGGGTCGCGAAGACTGCGAGCATCACTCCGGCAAACCACACCGCGGCGAAGTTCGAGAAGACGTGGAACATGATCGGCAACATGATCGGCGCGCGCCCGCTGCCGAACAGCGGGCCGGTCGCGAGCAGCGCCACCGACGCGCCGAACAGTATCGCTCCGATCGACAGCTTGGTGAACTCGTCCGGCTCGCGGCCGGCTTTTGCCATTCGCGCCCACATCCACAGCGAGACCGGGATGAAGATCGCCGGCGCCAGTCCGTCGAGCGACTGGAGGTAGGGCACCGGGACATCGAAACTGCCGACGCGCATGTTCACATGATCGCGGACCCAGACGTTGTACACGTTCCAGATCTGTGCCTGCGCGGTCCAGAACGCGACGCTGACCGGCCACAACAGGAGCAGTCCGAGGATGCGGCGTTTTTGCAGCGCTTCGAGTTTGCCCGTCGGGGCAGCAGGATCGGCAACCGCGCGGCGTCCGCCATCGGCGGGAAGGTGGCGTGCGCCGATCAGGTAGATCGTCAAACCGATCAGCATGCCGATCCCTGCGACCCCGAATCCGGCATGCCAGCCATAGAACGCGGCGACTGTGCTGGTGACGAGCGGGGCAATGAACGCGCCGAAGTTCACTGCAAAGTAGTAGTATTGGAAGGCGTTGATCTCGCGGCTGTCGCCATCGGCGTAGAGCGACTTGATCTGCGCCGAGAGGTTTCCGCGCAGGAAGCCCGCGCCGGTCATCAGGAGGATCAATGCAATCAGGAAGGTCGCGTC
>JANXSP010000057.1 GCA_025356575.1 Novosphingobium sp. | reverse complement strand
GGGTTTGGTGACGAGATAGTTGAGTTTTATGTACGTTTGGTCGTCCCAATTAACAAACTCATTGTTAAATCCTCCTGAGAAAGCGATGAAAACCAGAACAATTAACACGCCAATACACAACCCCTCCAACCCTCTCCCCAGCCGGGGAGAGGGTTGGTCTTCGTCTTACTTGGTTTCGTCGACTTCGGAGAATTCGGCATCGACCACGTTCTCGCCGCCAGCGTGCGCCTCGCTCTCGGCGCCCGGCGAAGCGGCCGAGGCCTGCTCCTTCTCGTATATTGCCTGGCCCATTTTCATCGCCACTTCGGTCAGCGCCTGGGTCTTGGCCGTCATCGCCTCGGCATCGCCGCTTTCGATCGCGGTCTTGGCCTCGGCAATCGCGGCTTCGATTTCGGACTTGAGCGAAGCGTCGATCTTGTCGCCGTTCTCCTCGAGCTGGCGCTCGGTCGCGTGGACCAGGCTATCGGCGTTGTTCTTGGCCTCGGCGTCGGCGCGGCGCTTCTTGTCTTCGTCGGCGAACTGCTCGGCGTCGCGGACCATCTGTTCGATGTCTGCATCGCTGAGCCCGCCCGAGGCCTGGATGCGGATCTGCTGCTCCTTGCCGGTGCCCTTGTCCTTGGCGCTGACGTTGACGATGCCGTTGGCGTCGATATCGAACGTGACTTCGATCTGCGGCACCCCGCGGCGCGCGGGCGGGATGCCAACGAGGTCGAACTGGCCGAGCATCTTGTTGTCCGCCGCCATCTCGCGTTCGCCCTGGGCGACGCGGATGGTGACCGCCTGCTGGTTGTCGTCGGCGGTCGAATAGACCTGGCTCTTGCGCGTCGGGATCGTGGTATTGCGATCGATCATCCGGGTGAACACCCCGCCCAGCGTCTCGATGCCGAGCGACAGCGGGGTGACGTCGAGCAGGAGTACATCCTTGACGTCGCCCTGGAGGACACCCGCCTGGATCGCCGCGCCCATGGCGACGACTTCATCGGGATTGACGCCGGTGTGGGGTTCCTTGCCGAAGAACTCCTTCACCGCGTCACGAACCTTGGGCATGCGCGTCATCCCGCCCACAAGCACGACTTCGTCGATCTCGCTGGCCTTGAGTCCGGCGTCCGCCAAAGCTTTCTGGCACGGCGCCATCGTCCGCTTGATCAGGTCGCCGACCATCTTCTCGAGGTCCGAGCGCGTGATCGTCTCGACCAGGTGCAACGGAGTGGTCGCGCCGCCTTCCATGCGAGCGGTAATGAACGGCAGGTTGATTTCGGTGGTCTGCGCGCTCGACAGCTCGATCTTCGCCTTTTCGGCGGCTTCCTTGAGCCGCTGCAGCGCGAGCTTGTCCGTGCGGAGATCCATGTTCTCCTTCTTCTTGAACTGCTCGGCGAGATACTCGACGATCTGGGTGTCGAAATCCTCACCGCCCAGGAAGGTATCGCCATTGGTCGACTTCACTTCGAACACGCCGTCGCCGATCTCGAGGATCGAGACGTCGAACGTGCCGCCGCCCAGATCGTAGACCGCGATGGTCTTGCCGTCGTTCTTGTCGAGGCCATAGGCGAGCGCGGCCGCGGTGGGCTCGTTGATGATGCGCAGGACTTCAAGGCCGGCAATCTGCCCGGCGTCCTTGGTCGCCTGGCGCTGCGCGTCGTTGAAGTAGGCCGGCACGGTAATGACGGCCTGGGTGACGGTTTCGCCCAGATAGCTCTCGGCGGTCTCCTTCATCTTCTGCAGGATGTACGCGCTGATCTGGCTGGGCGAATAGTCTTCGCCGCCCGCCTTGACCCAGGCGTCGCCGTTCTTGCCCTTGACGATGGTGTAAGGGACCAGCTCGGTGTCCTTCTTGGTCACCGGATCGTCGAAGCGGCGGCCGATCAGGCGCTTGACCGCGAATATCGTGTTGTCGCCGTTGGTCACGGCCTGGCGCTTTGCGGGCTGTCCGATCAGGCGCTCGCCGTCCTTGGTGAACGCGACGATCGATGGCGTGGTCCGCGCGCCTTCCGAATTTTCGATAACCTTCGGCTTGCCGCCGTCCATCACCGCGACGCAGCTGTTGGTCGTGCCAAGGTCGATACCGATGACTTTAGCCATGTAATCCGTTCCTTCATCAAATTGGCAGACACCGCGCGATGCGTTCCCCGGTTGCGGCGGAACGGATCGGCGGCGCGTAAAGCGTTGATCCTCGAGGTGCTTGCCCTCGCTCGGCGATATAGGTGCGCTTTTTGTTGGCACAAGTCTGCGGCTGACCTAACCGGGGACAGCGAATAGGACGCACAATCGGACGGGATGACGCAGTGACTGTAAGCTTTGGCAGGTTCGCGCCGATGGCGGCACTGGCGCTGGCGGCGTGCCAGCAACACGCGCCGGCACCCGCGGCGCCCGAAGGGACCCCGGGGGTTTCAGTGACCAACGCGCGCGTCATCCTGCCCGCGGTCAGGGGCAATCCTGCGGCGATTTATTTCGATCTGGCCTACACGGGGACGGGCCAAGCCGTGCTCGAAGCGGTCGATCTTGCGGGAGCGGCGAAAACCGAGATGCACGACACTGTCAGTGCGGGCGGCGCGGCGCACATGGACACCCTGCCCTCGGCGGTGATCGACCGCACCGCGGCCGTGCACTTTGCCCCCGGCGGCAAACACGTCATGGCGTTCGATCTCGACCCGTCGTCGAGCGCCGGGGGGAAATCGGAACTCACCCTGGTATTCAAGGGCGGCGATAAAGTAACCGTTGCTGCAGCGCTCGAGGCTCCGGGCAGTGCGCCGACAATGGCGCCGATGGCGGGAATGAGCGAAAGCCCCAAACCCTGAGCGCAGAGCTTCCTGTCCCCTGCCCCGTCGGCGGTGACCGTCCGCTGACCGAGGGTGAAACCGCGATGGCGCAGTCGGTCTTCGGCTCTGCGATCGACTATGCGCGGGTCAGGATTCGCCGGCGCAAGTGGTTCCCGCTGCAGCCGCGCCGCACGGCCATGGCTCCGCAAGGACACATCCACTTCCACCCGACCGGCGGCGTTTTCCGCGACGATTTTTCCACCGGCTCGATCTACGACCAGGCGCTGCTGATCCACGAACTGACCCATGTCTGGCAAGCGCAGCGGATGGGGCGGTGGTACCTGGTACTCATGCGGCACCCGTTTTGCCGCTATGATTACGCTGTCCGCCCCGGCTGGCCGCTCGCGCGCTACGGGATCGAACAGCAAGCCGAGATCGTGAAACACACCTTCATGCTGCGGCACGGCGCGTTGGTCCGCGGAGCGCCGGCACTTGCGGTCTACGAGAGCATCCTGCCCTTCGAGTCCGGGTGACTACCCCGCCTTTGCTACCGCAACCATCGCCGGGCGCAGGAGGCG
>JANXSP010000031.1 GCA_025356575.1 Novosphingobium sp. | reverse complement strand
GCATAGCCGCCGAGCATCGTGATCGTCTTGATGTCCGCCTGGATCCCGGCGCCGCCCGAACTGTCCGATCCGGCGATAGCGAGGATGCGAACCGGTTTCAAAATTTCTCTCCCTCCCCCGCGAAGGCGCGGGCATCAGGCGCAGAGGCAGTCATGTGAGGCTTGATGTCCCCGCCTTCGCGGGGAGTCATGACGGTGTATACTTGCGCTCGGCCGAAGGCGGATGCTTGGCGTGATGGCGCAATGCGCGCGCCGGGCGGTCGCACAATTCGCCGCCGCAATTGGGGCAGCGATCGTCGAGCGCCTCGGCGCAGGCCGCGCAGAACGTGCATTCGAAACTGCAGATGAATGCACCGGGGTCCGCCGCGGCCAAGTCCGATCCGCAACGCTCGCAATCGGGGCGCATGAGCAGCGGCATTACTTCGCAGCCTCTTCCACCGCCGCGCAAATGCCCGCGACCTGGCGTTCGACCAGCCCGGCGTCGTCGCCCTCGGCCATGACCCGGATCAGCGGTTCGGTGCCCGAGGCGCGGATCACCAGGCGGCCCTTGCCCGTCAGCGCGGCTTCGGCCCCGGCGATGGCATCCTTGACCCGCGCGTCGTCCAAAGGCTTCCCGCCGCTGAAGCGCACGTTGCGCAGGAGTTGCGGCACGCGGTCGAACAGGTGGAGCAATTCGGAAGCGCGCTTGCCCGACTGGACCAGCGCGGCGAGCACCTGGAGCGCCGCCACCGTCCCATCGCCCGTCGTCGCGTGGTCGAGCAGGATCATGTGCCCCGATTGCTCGCCGCCGACGTTGAAGCCGCGCTTGCGCATGGCCTCGAGCACGTGTCGATCGCCTACCGCGGTGCGTTCGAGCGTGAGCCCCTGCCCGTGCAGGTAGCGTTCGAGCCCGAGGTTGCTCATCACCGTGGCGACCACCCCGCCGCCGCGCAGCCGGCCCTGGCGCGCCCACTGGCTGCCGATCAGCGCCATGATTTGATCGCCGTCGACCGTTTGGCCCTGCTCGTCGACCACGATCAGGCGGTCGGCATCGCCGTCAAGCGCGATGCCGATATCGGCGCCAGCGGCCACGACGGTCTGCTGGATCGCATCCAGATGCGTCGATCCGACGCGGTCGTTGATGTTGATGCCGTTGGGCGTGACCCCGATGGTGACGATCTCGGCGCCAAGTTCCCACATCACCGAGGGTGCGACCTGGTACGCCGCGCCGTGCGCGCAATCGACCACGATCTTGAGCCCGTCGAGGCGGATGTTGTCGGGCAGCGAGGCCTTGACCGCGTGGATATAGCGCCCGCGGGCATCGTCGATCCGCCGCGCGCGGCCGATGTCGGGCGAGGCCGCCAGCGTCTGCTCGGCGCCGATCCCGGCCTCGATCGCGAGCTCGTCGGCGTCGGACAGCTTGAACCCGTCGGGCCCGAACAGCTTGATCCCGTTGTCCTCATACGGGTTGTGGCTGGCCGAGATCATCACACCCACATCGGCGCGCATCTCGCGCGTGAGCATCGCCACCGCCGGCGTCGGCATCGGCCCCAGCAGGATCACGTCCATCCCCACGCTGGTGAACCCGGCGACCAGCGCGCTTTCGAGCATGTAGCCCGAAAGCCGCGTATCCTTGCCGATCACGACGCGGTGCTTGTGCGCGCCGCGCAGGAAGTGGCGCCCTGCGGCCTGGCCGACCTTCATCGCGATATCCGCGGTCATCACCCCGGCGTTGGTCCGCCCGCGAATGCCGTCGGTGCCGAAAAACTGGCGTGCCATGCCTCTCCCCGTGGGTCTTCATCGCCCGCGATTTGCTATGTCGCAGACCCTCGTTAAAGTCACGCGGGACAAATACGGGGGCCCGCGATGACCGATGACACACCGCAGCTGGCGCGCGACCGCCTCGAACTGCCCGATGTCCGGGTTCCTGCCGGGTGGACGCTGGGCGGGCTCGCGCTGGGGCTGGGGCTGGGCCTGGCAGTGGGGCAGAGCCAGCCGGGCGCGGTCGCGCTGGCGCAGTGGATCGGCGGGCTGTGGCTGCGCGGGCTGCAGATGACGATCATCCCGCTCGTGGTCGCGCTGCTGGTCATGGGCATCACCCGGACGATCGCGGCGGCGCAGGCCGGGCGGATGGCGGCGCTGACGCTGGGGATGTTCGCCGCGGTTCTGACCACGGGCACGCTGATGTCGGCGCTGGTCATGCCGCGGCTGCTCGATGCTTTCCCGATCCCCGCTGCGGCAGCGGGCGCGCTGCGCGCCGGATTGGCGGCGAGCGCCACCGCCAAGGTCCCCGGGCTGCTCGAATTTATCACCGCGCTGATCCCGACAAATGTCCTGGCCGCCGCATCGAGCGACGCGATCCTCCCGACGATCGTGTTCTTCGCGCTGTTCGCGGTGGCGATAACCCGGCTGCCCGCGCGCCCGCGCGATATGCTGTCGCTGCTGTTCGAGAGCGTGGCCGGGACGATGATGGTGATGATTGGATGGGTGCTCAAGCTTGCCCCGATCGGGGTCTTCGCCCTGGCGTTCGCGGTCGCTGCGGCAAGCGGTTCGGCCGCGATCGGCGCGCTGGCACACTATATCGCGCTGGTCGCCTCGATCGGCGGAGTCGTGCTGATCGGCGCCTATCTGGTCGCGGTGTTCGGCGCGCGGCAGAAGCTGGCGGTGTTCGCGCGCGCGGTGATTCCCGCACAAGCTGTGGCGATTTCTACCCAGTCCTCGCTCGCCAGCGTTCCCGCGATGCTCGGCAGCTGCGCCCGGCTCGGGCTGGCCGAGCGGAGCGGCGAATTCGTGCTGCCGTTGGCGGTGGCACTGTTCCGTGCCACGGGTCCGGCGATGAACCTGGCCGTGGCGATCTACGTCGCGCGGCTCTCGGGGATCGAACTGACCCCGGTGATCCTGGCGAGCGGAGTGATCGTCGCGCTACTGACCACGCTCGGCGCGCCCTCGCTGCCCGGCTCGATCAGCTTCGTCTCGTCGATCGGGCCGATTGCGCTGGCGATGGGTGTTCCCGTCGGCCCGCTCGCGCTGCTCGTCGCGGTCGAGGTCCTGCCCGACATCATGCGCACCGTCGGCAACGTGACGATGGACGTCGCGCTGGCGGCTACGGTCGACCGGCGCACGCGCGCCCCAGGGTTGGTCGCGCCGAGTTAATTCCCGGGGCGCGGCAACCAAGCTGCTGCTGGCGGATTAAGAGGGCACACTCCGCCCCGATCCCGACAGGACAGCTCCCATGACCATCGCACTTATGCCCTTGCCTTACGCCTACGACGCGCTTGCCCCGGCGATCTCGGCGGACACGATGACCACGCACCACGACAAGCATCACAAGGCTTATGTCGACAAGGTCAACGCCGCGGTAACGGGCACGCCGCACGATGCCGAGCCGATCGAGGCGATCATAGCGGCATCGCGCGGGAGCGATGCCAAGTTATTCAACAACGCCGCGCAGGTGTGGAACCACGGGTTCTACTGGCTCAGCCTCGCGCCCGCGCCTCAGAGCCCGTCGGGCGATCTCGCCGCGGCGATCGACGCCAGCTTCGGCTCCCTCGACGCGCTGAAAAAGGAACTCGGCGCCAAAGCCGAAGGGCACTTCGGCTCGGGCTGGGCGTGGCTCGCGGCCGGCGCGGACGGCAAGCTGCAGGTGACCGAAACCCACGACGGCGAGACGCTGGCAGGCGGGGGAACGCTGAACCCGCTGCTGACGATCGATGTCTGGGAACATGCCTATTACATCGACCGCAAGAACGAGCGGCCCAAGTATGTCGCCGCCGCGCTGGACCACCTGGCGTGGGATTTCGCCGCGGAGAACCTCGCGCGCGGCAGCGCCTGGATCTATCCCGCCTAGCCGCGGCGCAGGTCGGTCAGGCGGCGGCCGCGGTGCTTTCAACATGCGCCACGGTCGTCGCCTCGTCCTCGGCCACAGCCAGATCGGGCAACGAGGGGAACAACGCCTCGCCAAACAGGAAGCCGACGATGTTCGGCTTGCCGAGGTGTTCGAACAACGCGGTGAGCGTGATCAGGATCGGGATCGACAGCAGCGCCCCGATCATCCCCCAGATCCATGAGAAGTAGCTGATCGACAGCAGGATCAACACCGGGTTGAGCGTGAACCGCGCGCCCAGGATCGAGGGGGTAACGGCGTTGCTCTCGGTCGCGTGGAGCCCGAGGTAGGCGACCGCCGGAAGCACCCCGCCAAGCAGGCCCTCGCCCGTGCCAAGCCCGAATACCGCCAGCACCGCGACCATCGTCATCGGCCCGACATAGGGCAGGAAGTTGAGCAATGCCGCAAGCCCGCCCCACATGATCGGCGCCTCGAGCCCCATCGCCCATGCCCCCAGCGCGGTGATGATGCCGATCCCGGTATTGATCAGCGCCACGGTGAGGATGTAGGCCGCGACCCGGTCCTGAACATCGCGCATAACCCGCGCGGCCTTGAGGCTGGCCCCGAACGAAGTGCGATCGAGCAGCAGCCGGCGGCGCATGCGGATCCGCGATTCGATCATGAAGAACGCCATCAGCAGCGTCAGCAGCAGTTCGATCACGACCGCGGGGGTAGCAAATGCGACCTGCTCGATCATCGAGGGCGCGGCGACCACGACTTCCCGCGCGCCTGAGCGTCCGGTCATCCGCGAAAGCTGGCGGTTGATGTCGTTGACCCAGGCGAAGTTGCCTTTGAGATGCGCGAACTCCTGCTGGATCTTGGCCGCCATCGCCGGCACGCGGTCGAGCATGTCGAGCGCCGGCTGCAGGATCAGCAGCAGCGCGAACACGATGAACGCGATGAAGATCACCACCGCGAGCGCCGAAGCGAGGACGTTCGGCAGGCCCAGGTTCGAAAGCTTGTCAGCCAGCGGCGAGAGGACGATGGTCAGGATGATCGCGGCGACCAGCGGCAGGAACATCAGCGATCCGGCCGAAAGAACGAACGGCAGCGCCAGGAACAGCCCGATCCCCAGGAGAAACACCAGTGCCGAAACGAGGCGGATTTCCTGCGCGGCGAAAGGTGCCGCGTTCTCGCCCGCGGCGTCGACCGCGCCGGTGGCGGACGTGCCCGAGACCGGCGCGGTGCCGGACTTGGTTGCAAGGTTCGATTCGTTCATGCGCTGGTCAATCCGGACAGACGCTGTGCTTGTGCGCGGCACCCGCCCGGCTGGCAACCCTTGGCACTGAAAGCGTGCGGGAAAGTTGCGCGCCGCCCATCGGCGATTTGACTCAGCCTTGGGAAACCTGGTCCAGTTCCTGCATGATCGCGACGTGGGCCACGGCATCGCTGGTCGACCGGCGGGGTAACGACCCGGTCTCGATCATTCCGCTCAACGTGGCGCGCGCGCGGCCGACCCGGCTCTTGATCGTACCGACCGCACAGCCGCAAATTTCCGCCGCTTCCTCGTAACTGAACCCGCCCGCACCCACGAGCAGCAGCGCCTCACGCCGTTCGGCGGGCAGCGTCAGCAGCGCGCGGTGCATGTCGGACAGATGAATCGGCCCTTCCTGACCCGGCGGCGCGGTCAGGATGCGTTCCGCCACGGTCTCATCGTAATCGGCGCGGAACCGGTTGCGGCGCATGTCGGTGAGATAGGCATTGCGCAGGATCACGAAGGTCCACGCGCGCATCGACGTGCCCGGTTCGAACCGTTCCTGCGCGGCCCAGGCCTTGAGCAGGGTCTCCTGTACAAGATCGTCAGCCAGATCGGCGCGCCCGCACAGGCCGCGCGCAAATGCGCGCAAGTGCGGGATCACCCCGGTGAGCTCGCGCTTGAACGACGCGGCATTAGGACTCGAGGGATCGGGCATCAGGTCTTGGAATCGAGCTTGGACAGCAGATCGGCGAACGCGTCGGGCAATGGCTCGGCGACGACGTTGTCATAGAGCTGGCGCAGACCGTTCGCCCAGTCGGGCTTGACCTGCTTGGCGGCATGCGCGGAAGAATGGCTCACAAGATTCTTGGCCTTTTTATCAGTCATTGCGTCTCTTGCACCGTCATCATTGTGCTTGCCCCACCTGTTTGCGCACCGTCCTTGGCACACTGGCGATTATACCGCCGTCTGACCACGCTCTTCAAGAACATCGACGCTAGCGCAACACGGAAATTCGCGTGAAACAGGAACGAAAGCGCGGTTATGTGGTTCCCGAATGCACACGATTCTGTTTGTGCTAGTCGGAGACCTCTGGCGCGAGCGTCAGCAGGGGTGGATGGAATTGCGGTGCGGCCTCGCGGCGGCACGATCGGGTCGGGCAAAGGTGCAGGGATTGGCAAGCGAAACGATCCCGGCACACGGCGCACGTCATCGCTGGTACGTTCTGTTTCCGCGTGCGCTGCCGATCGGGATTTTCGTCCTCGCTGCGGCTGTCACCGCGCTCAGCGTCATCGCCATCGAACGCGCCGAAGCCCAGAAGACAGAGGCCCAACTCCATCAGGTTTCGTCGACCATCGTCTCGGCGATGGAGCGCCGGGCCAACGCCAACTCCGCGTACCTCCGCGCTGCCGCGGCGCTGTTCACGATGACCGGATCGGTCACCGCCGATCAGTTTCGCACGCTCAACGAGCAGCTCAGCGACGATTCCGGCTATCGTGCCTCCGATGGAATGGGCTGGGCCGCGCGGCTGACCGGCGCGGAGGTCGACGGCTTCGTGGCCGCCCAGCATGCTTCGGGCCGCGCTACCTACGCCGTCAGGCCCAAGCCCCTAGGCCCGGAGACGACCGTCGTCCCGGTGACGTACCTCGAGCCCGACAGCGTCCGCAATCGCCGCGCGATCGGCTTCGACATGTTTTCCAGCGATACCCGCCGGCTGGCCATGGCCGAGGCGGGGAACACGGCCCGCCCGACGGCCACGGGCAAGCTGTACCTGGCGCAGGAAGTCGAGGGGACCAAGGCCCCGGGGTTCATCATCTACATGCCGGTGTTCTACCAGGCCAGCTCCACCCGCGCGGTCAAAGGCTATGTCTATAGCCCGTTCAAGGCGGACGAATTTCTCCGCGCCTCGATTCCTGCCGAACTTGCGGGCAAAGTCAGCATCCGCATTTACGACGGACAGGAAAGCGCCGAGCGATTGCTGGCCCAATTGCCGATCGCGAACGGAACCGGGCGCAGCCTGACGGTGCCGCTGACCATCGCCAACCACCACTGGATCCTGCGGCTCGATCTTCCGCACGAGTTTGGGCTCACCGACCTGTCATGGCTGACACTGCTGTTCGGCCTGCTGGTTGCATCGCTGCTGCTGGTCCTGGCACGCTTGCTGACGACCCAGGCGATCGAGGACCGGCGCGATCTCGCCAAATTCGAGGAACAGGCCGCGATCCGCGCGTCGCTGACCCGCGAGCTTAACCACCGGGTCAAGAACACGCTCGCCAACGTGCTTTCGATCGTTTCGCTGACCCGCCGCCGCGCCGTCGATCTCGACAGTTTCGTCGAAAGCTTGACCGGGCGCATCCGGGCGCTGTCGGCAACCCACGATCTGCTGACCCAGTCCGACTGGGGCACGACCCCGATCCGCGCGGTGATCGAGGCCGAACTGGCGCCTTATGCCGGTGGCGGGGCGCAGCTCGTCGCGATGCGCGGGCCCGATGTCGAACTGGCGCCGAACGACGCACTTTCGCTTGGGCTTGCACTGCATGAATTGGCGACCAATGCAGCCAAATATGGCTCCCTGACGACGGTCGAAGGGCGGGTGTCGGTGACGTGGGAGCTGGTTACGCCGGCCCTGGCGCGGATCGAGTGGTCCGAGGCAGGGGGGCCGCCGGTGCAGGAGGTGCGCCGCCGCGGGTTCGGTACCGATCTGATCGAGAAGATCGTCGCACACGAATTACGCAATCCGGTCGAGCTCGACTTCGCCACGCAAGGCGTGCGCTGTACCTTGCTGATCCCGGTGCGCCGCGCGACCCAATTCGCATTGAGAGAGGGCA
>JANXSP010000019.1 GCA_025356575.1 Novosphingobium sp. | reverse complement strand
GCGCGCAGACCGAGGCGCTACTGGCGGGCTACATCGTTCACCCGCGGCTGGACCCGGGGTTGGTGGACTATATCGCGGCCCCGGTGCTGGGCGACGACGCCGGGCTCAGCGGAGCGATCCTCCTGGCCCGCAAAGCGCTGGCAGCGGCGGGCTGATCGTCCCGCTCAGGGTTCGCGCGCGAGGTGGAAGATGGCCACGGTTTCGGCCTTGAGCGGGGGCAGCGGGAGGCCCGCGCGGGCGAGCCAGCTGCCGTCGAGCACCGCGCCCTCGGCCTTGAGCGCTTCGAACCACGTCGCGGAGTGATTCGGCCAGCCGCGCGATCCTCCCGCGATCCGCAGAAGCCTGACCCGGCAGGCGCCAAAGTCCGCAGCGAACGGCAGGCGCAGCGGCTGCGGGCGGCGATCGCGCGGGGCGTCGCTGCGGACCGCGAACAGCAGCGCCTCGTTGCCGTCGTCGTGCGCCTGCCAGACGAGCCCGTCCGCGCCTTCGCCAAGATGGACAGTGCTGTGGTGGAGCAGATTGCGCCACTTCTTGTAAAACGCGGTCCACCCGGCGAGTTTGGCGCGGTCCCGCTCGCTGAGCCGGCGCGGGTCGAGTTCGATCCCGAAGTGACCGGGCAACGCAACCGCGGCACGGAAATCGAGGCTCTGGCTGCGCCCGGTGACGTGCGCCGGGCTCGCGCCGACGTGCGCGCCCATCAACTCGGGCGGGAGGAACGCGAGGAAACCGCGCTGGATCGGCACCCGGCTGACCGCGTCGATGTTGTCGCTGGTCCAGAAGCGGTGGGTATTGGCCGCGATTCCGGCATCGATCCGCCCGCCCCCGCCCGCGCAGCTTTCGATCTCGACCGCGCGATGTGCGGCGCGCAGGCGGGCCAGGAGGTCATACGTTCCAAGCACTTGCGCCGCGCTGGCGCCGGGGGCGAGATCGCGGTTGTGGTCCCATTTGAGGTAGGCGATCGGGGCTTCGCGCAGCAGCGTGTCGAGCGCGGCGAACAGGTAATCGCGCACATCGGCCCGCGCCATATCGAGCACCAGCTGGCCCCGCCCGGTCGGCTGCGGGCGGCCGGGCAGATGCAGCGCCCAATCGGGGTGGGCGCGATACAAGTCACTGTCGGGATTGACCATTTCAGGTTCGACCCACAGTCCGAACTCCATCCCCAGCGCGTTGATCCGGCCCGCCAGCGGGGCGAGCCCGCGCGGGTACTTGACCGGGTCGGGGATCCAGTCGCCGAGCCCCGCATGGTCGCCGCTGCGCCCGGCAAACCATCCGTCGTCGAGGATGAACCGCTCGGCCCCCACTGCGGCGGCGGCTTCAGCCAGATCGCCGATGCGTGCTTCGTCGTGATCGAAATAGACCGCTTCCCACGAGTTGAAGTGGACCGGGCGCGGGCGCATTTTGCTTCCCGGCCAAGGGGTCAGCGCGCGCACCGCGGCATGGAACCCGGCCGCCGCGCCATTACGTCCCGCATCAGACACCGCGACGATACAAACCGGCGCGCAGTGGGTACCGCCCGGCGCAAGCACGACTTCACCCGGCGCCAGCACCGCCGCGGCGCTCACCGACCAGTCGCCCTCGTCGCCGCGCTCGATTTCGAGGCGCGCGTTGCCCGACCATGCCAGCTGCAGCGCGTGGACTTCGCCAGCATGATACGTCGCGCCCTCACCCAGCACATAGGCTCCGGGCGGTCCGCCATGCCCGGTCAGCCCGCGCCGGGTCTCGCGCCGCCACGAGTGCTGCGGCATCGGCTCGCCGCATTCTGCCATTTCGGCATTGTGACGTCCGCGCCATGACAGCAATGCAGCTGAGGTTGCCGGAAGCGGGAACGCTGCGCTGGCCAGCGCCTCGACCGCGAGCGGCCCTTCGCCGACGTTGCGGACCAACGCGCTGAACCGGAACGTGCCGCCCGCGCCGATCTCGATCCGCTGTTCGGCCTCCACTCCGGCGATGCCATCGCGCCAGACGATGGTCAGGGCGCCAGGCTCCTCGCGGACCTCGCCAGCCGTCGCCTGGAACACGCAGGCCGCGCCACTTCGGCGCAGGTCCATAGCCGCTGGTCCGAACCACCCCAGCCCGGCGGGGGGGAAGAGTTGCGCGGGGATATCCGCGTCGAGCGAGAACGAGGCGCTGGTGCGGGTGGCGGCGAGTGGCGGGATATCGCTGCTGTTCGCCCGCAGACCGAAATGCCGCCAGACCACGCTGCCATCGCCGCGCCGTTCGAGGACGAGCGATGCGGTGTTGGTCTCCAGCGCAAAGATTCGCGGTTCAGTCACGCGCGCTCAGCCGGCGGCGCAAGGCGATGACGTAGATCACCAGCGCGGTCGCGGCAAACAGGAACCACTGGACTGCGTAGGCGAAGTGATTGTTGGGAATATCGCGCGGATCGGGATGCGCCATCGCCTCGAGCCCGGCGAGCGGAGGGACCGCGACCACGCGCAGCGGTGCGGCGCGCCCGGGCCCGATCAAACCGCGCACCGCGCCGCCGGGCCACGCCACCGGCGCGGGATCGCGCGACCAACCGAGTACCGCCTCCGCCCGGCCGCCCCCCGCGACATCGCAAGTCGCGACGTGGGCCCAGCCGCTCTGGTCGGCAGCGCTGCGGCCCGAATGCTCGGAAAGGCTGACGACATGCGCGCAATCGAACGTGGAGAAGCGGTACATCGCATCGGCCTGCTCCGCGGCGGAGCGCGGGAACGGGACCTGCGACGAATAGCGCTCGGCCGCGGTGTACTTCGCGATCAGTGCTTCTTTCCACGCCAGTCGGCGCAGTTGCCAGAACCCCAGCGCGACCATCGTCGCCACCGCGATCAGGACCAGCATCGTGGCCACAACGGGAATACGCCGCGCGGTCATGGTGCGGCGTCATCCTCGACGCTGCGGATCTGCCCCGCGTTTCGGCGATACTCGGCCTTGAGCAGCGCCGCCTTCGACACCCGCAGACCGGCGATCACCGCGGCGAAGCTCAGGGGAACCCACAGCAGGATGTGCACCCAGAACGGCGGCTGCGCGGCAAGCTGGACCCAGATCGCCAGCGCGGTAACCAGCGTGCCGATGATCAACGTGAGGAATGCCGCGGGCCCATCGCCCACGTTGAACGCGGTGAAATCCAGCCCGCACTTGGAACAGCTCGGCGCGAACCGGAGCAGCCCGTGGAACAGCGTCGGCGCGGCGCACCGGGGACACCTTCCGGGCAGGATGGTGCGCCCGCGGGAACCGGGCATCAGTGGACGGGGTAGCCCCAGCCGCCCCAGACGTAGATCGCCAGGAACAGGAACAGCCAGACCACGTCGACGAAGTGCCAGTACCACGCCGCGGCTTCGAAGCCGAAGTGCTGGCGCGGCGTGAAGTCGCCGTTGTAGGTCCGCTTGAGGCAGACCGCGAGGAAGATCGTGCCGATGATCACGTGGAACCCGTGGAACCCCGTCGCCATGTAGAACGCGGAGCCATAGGTGTTCTTGCCGAACGCGAACGGCGCGTGCGCGTATTCGTAAGCCTGGATGCTGGTGAACAGCAGGCCCAGCCCGATCGTTGCCCACAGGCCCTTCTTGAGCCCGTCACGGTCGCCGTGGATCAGGCAGTGGTGCGCCCAGGTCACCGTGGTGCCCGAACACAGCAGGATCAGCGTGTTGAGGAGCGGCAGGTCGAAAGCGTCCATCACCGCCTCGATCGCCTTGGGCGGCCATTGCCCGCCGACAACTTCGGCAATCGTCGAGGGGAACAGCGAAAAGTCGAAGAACGCCCAGAACCAGCCGACGAAGAACATCACTTCCGAAGCGATGAACAGGATCATGCCGTAGCGCAGGTGAAGCTGGACGACCGGGGTATGATCCCCGGCCTTGGCCTCACGGATCACGTTCGACCACCACTGGAAGAACGTCAGCAGCACCATCGAGAAACCGAACAGCAGGACGTACTTGCCGAACGGCATCTTGTGCATGGTCAGCACGCCGCCGCTGGTCATCGTCAACGCCGAAAACGCGCCGATCAACGGCCACGGATCGACCGGCAGGATGTGATAGCTGTGGTTCTTGGTGCCGGACATGTGAGCGAAGGTCCCCGATTGGGCTAAGGCGCGGATTGTGCTGTTGCGGGCGGCTTTATCGAGCGGCCGCGACGCGGTCCAGTGGCTTTGCGGGTATTTGCGCGGGCGAGTTGGCCGATATCGCGCTCGCCGGGATCGGGCTTGCGGGTATTCGGCTCGCCGGAAGCTGCGATTGCGGCACGACGTGGAAGGTATAGCTCAGCGTGATCTCCTCGATGTCGCGCGCATCGGGATCCTTGAGGATCGCGGGATCGACATAGAAGATCACCGGCATCCGCACCGCTTCGTGCGGAGCGAGGGTCTGCTGGGTGAAGCAGAAGCACTGGATCTTCTTGAAATACTTGCCGACGTTGCCCGGCTCGACGTTGAACGAGGCGGTGCCCGTAATCGCGGCGTTGGTGAGGTTCTTGGCGCTGAAAAAGGCCATGTCGCGGGCACCGTATTCGACCGTGTCGACGTTGTTCTCGGGCTTGAACTCCCAGCCCATTCCGCGATCGACGTTGGCGTCGAAGCGGATCGAGATCGTTCCCCCGCCCGCCTTGATTTTGGCCGCCTCGGCCAGGGTCGCGCGCATGGTGGTGCCGTTGAAGCCGGTGGCGGCGCAAAACCAGCGATAGAACGGGACCGCGGCGAAGCCCATGCCGAGCATCGCCACGGCCATCGCCCCCGCCATAAGCCCGACGCGGCGGTTGCGGTTGGCGACTTGTTTGGGTGTCAAAGCGGCGGTGTTCATCGCCCTAGACCTTCAGTTTCACGATGGTGATCGCGAAGAACAGGATCGCCAGCGCGCCCATCACCAGCGCCATTGCGACGTTGCGCTGGCGCTGGACGCGAAGGCGGCGTGCTTCGGGGTCGGTAGGGAGCGGATCGTTCGTTTTCGGCATCGGTTTCATCCCAGCATCCAGCGATCGGCAACGAGCGCCGCGAACAGCGCGAACAGGTAAAGGATCGAATAGGCGAAGAGGCGCTTTTCGGGCTTCATCGCATCGCCCGGGACGCTGCGGCGCAGCCCCACCTGGGCCGAGAGGACGACGAACGCCGCGCTCAACAGTGCCGCGCTCCAGCCATAGACCGCGCCGGTCCCGCCGATCCACCACGGCGCCAGCGCCAACGGAAACAGCAGTAGCGCATAGACCAGGATGTGCCGCCGGGTGACCGTCTCGCCCGCCACCACCGGCAGCATCGGGATGCCGACCTTTGCGTAATCGGTCTGGACGAACAGCGCGAGCGCCCAGAAGTGCGGCGGGGTCCACATGAAGATGATCGCGAACAGCAGCACCGGCATCGCGGTGATATGCCCGGTGGCCGCGACCCATCCGATCAGCGGCGGAAACGCGCCCGCGCCGCCGCCGATGACGATGTTCTGCGGGGTCCGCGGCTTGAGCCAGATCGTATAGACCACCGCGTAATAGACGATCGACAGCGCCAGGATCGCCGCAGGCAGCACGCCCACCGCCAGCCCCATGATGATCACCGATGCGGCGGATAGCGCAACGCCGAAGTCGCGCGCCGATTCGCGTTCCATCCGCCCCGCGGGCAGCGGGCGCGCCTGGGTGCGCTTCATCCCCGCGTCGAGATCAGCTTCCCACCATTGATTGAGCGCGGCGGCCCCGCCCGCGCCCAGCGCGATGCACAGGATCGCGGTGAAGCCGATGACCGGGTTGATCCGGACCGGCGCGGCGAGCAGCCCGCATAGCCCGGTGAAGATCACCAGGCTCATCACCCGCGGCTTGGTCAGCGACAGGAAATCGCGCCAGTCGGTAGGGAGGGCAAGGGTCGCGGCGGTCATGGTTGGCGCGCCTATACGCCCGGCGCGGGGGAGTTGGAAGAGGGTTGCGACTAGCCACTCGTCATTCCCGCGTGGGCGGGGAACCCAGGGCGCTAGATCACCGCGACCAGCCCTGGGTCCTCGTTTTCGCGGGGATGACGGTCGGTTGATCATACCGAATGCTCATCGTCGGGTCACAGCCGCCCCAGCCAATCCACGAGCAGCGCATTGATCTCTGCCGGCCGCTCCTGCTGGGTCCAGTGACCGACCCCTTCCAGCACATGACCCTCAACCTTTGGCGCGAAGTGCCGCATCAGTCCGACCGGGTCGCTGACTGCGCCGAACAGCGTGGTGGCAGGATCGCGGGTGCCGCCGATGAACAGGCTCGGCTGCTCGATCCGCTGGCCGGCATAGGTCTGCGCCCAGTCGAAATCGCGCTGGTGGTTGCGGTAGCGATTGAGCGGCCCGCGGAAGCCGGACGTCGTGAACTCGCGCGCGTAGTAATCGAGATCGGCCGCGCTGAGCCACGGCACCGGCTGCGGATCGGGCAGCCCTTCGAGGAACGTCGCCCCGACCGGCTTGGTCCAGTAATCGCCCGGGGGCACGTCGCCGCTGATCGAATACATCATCCGCGCCACGAAATCGCGCGGATCGGCTTCCGCCTCGGCCTCGGCCACGCCCTCGTCGGCGAAATAGGCCTGGTAGAAAAACCGCCCCTGATCGGTGAACGCTTCCTTGAAAATCTCGTGGAACGGCCGCGCGGGCACCCCGCTGAACGGCACCGACAGCCCGGCGACGGCGCGAAACACGTCGGGCCGCGACAGCGCCGAGTTCCACACGATCGGCGCGCCCCAATCGTGTCCGACCAGGATCGCGGGCGCATCGGGCGACAGCGCACGGGCGACCGCGACGTTGTCCGCGACCAGATGCTCCATCGCATAGGCGCTGGCCGGGTGCGGCTTGCCCGAGCCGCCATAGCCGCGGACATCGATCGCCGCGGCGGTGAACCCGGCGGCGGCAACCGGCGCAAGCTGGTGGCGCCACGAATACCAGCTTTCGGGGAAGCCGTGGACGAAGATGACCAGCGGGCCGGTTCCCTCCACCGCGACGCGGATCGGGACTTCGCCGGTTTCGATCGTGCGGAATTCGGGCATTCTTGTTCCTCCCCAAGCTAGCCTGGGGAAGTGGGCCGTCGCCGCAGGCGATGGTGGAGGGGGTTCTGCCCCCCGCACGCCAAACCCCTCCACCATGCCGCGCATGGTCCCCTCCCCGAGCCAAGCTCGAGGAGGATCAGTAACCTCAATGGTGGCCGTCGTCCTCGATCACCGGGAGCGTTTCGAACTGATGGAACGGCGGCGGGCTCGACAGCGTCCACTCGAGCGTCGTGGCGCCTTCGCCCCAGTAATTGCCTTCCGCCTTGCGCCCCGCGACCAGCGCATAGCCGATGTTGACGAAGAAGATCAGCATCGAGAATGCCATGATCGTATAGCCGTATTCGGACGCGATCTTGTTCCAGTGCTCGTAGGCCGGGGTGTAGTCCGGATAGCGCCGCGGCATGCCTTGGATGCCGAGGAAGTGCATCGGGAAGAAGATCACGTTCACCCCGATGAAGAAAATGTAGAAGTGCGCCTTGGCCAGGAATTCCGAGTGCCAGCGTCCGCTCATCTTGGGGAACCAGTAATAGAACCCCGCGAACAGCGAGGTCACCGCGCCCAGGCTGAGCACGTAGTGGAAGTGACCGACTACGTAGTATGTATCCTGCAGGTTGTCGTCGATCCCGCCGTTGGCCAGGACCACGCCGGTCACCCCGCCGACGGTGAACAGGAAGATGAACCCGATCGCCCACAGCATCGGGCTGGCGAAGCGCAAGCTGCCGCCCCACATCGTTGCGATCCAGCTGAAGATCTTGATGCCCGTCGGCACCGCGATGACCATCGTCGCCGCGGTGAAGTACATCTTGGTGTTTACGCTGAGCCCGGTGGTGTACATGTGGTGCGCCCACACGACGAACCCGACCACGCCGATCGCGACCATCGCGTAGGCCATTCCGAGGTAGCCGAACACCGGCTTGCGGCTGAAGGTCGAGATGATCTGGCTGATCATGCCGAAGCCGGGCAGGATCATGATGTAAACCTCGGGGTGGCCGAAGAACCAGAACAGATGCTGGTACAGGATCGGATCGCCGCCGCCCGCTGCATCGAAGAAGGTAGTGCCGAAGTTGCGATCGGTGATCAGCATCGTGATTGCCGCGGCCAGCACCGGCAGCGCCAGCAGCAGCAGGAACGCGGTGACCAGGATCGACCACACGAACAGCGGCATCTTGTGCAGCGTCATCCCCGGCGCGCGCATGTTGAAGATCGTGGTGATGAAGTTGATCGCGCCCATGATCGAGGCCGCGCCGGCAAGGTGGAGCGAGAAGATCGCAAAATCGGTCGCCGGCCCCTGGCTGCCCGAGGTCGAGAGCGGCGCATAGACCGTCCACCCCGTACCCGCGCCCAGCCCGGTCGCATCGCCGGGCACGAACGCCGAGAGCATCAGCGAGGTGAACCCGGCCACGGTCAGCCAGAACGAGATGTTGTTCATCCGCGGGAACGCCATGTCGGGCGCGCCGATCATGATCGGGACGAACCAGTTGCCAAAGCCGCCGATCATCGCGGGCATGACCATGAAGAACACCATGATCAGGCCGTGCGCGGTAATCAGCACATTCCACAAGTGGAGCGCGGTGTTCATTTCGGCGGGTTTGCCATCCCACCAGCTCGCCCAGGTGCCGAGGTATTGGATCCCCGGCTCGGCCAGTTCGGCGCGCATCAGCCCCGACACCGCGCCGCCGATGATCCCCGCGCAGATCGCGAAGATCAGGTAAAGCGTGCCGATGTCTTTGTGGTTGGTCGACATAAACCAGCGCTGGAAGAACGACAGCTGATTATCGTGGGCATGATCCGCGTGGTGCTCGTCGCCGTGGGCGGTGAAGGCTGCGGGGGCGGTAGTGGCCATGGAAATACGAACCTTGTGGCTAAAACAGAGTAATCAGGCAGCAGGCTTGGCGGCGGCGGGAGCAACCGCGACCGCCGGTGGAGCCGGCGCGGCTGCGGCCGGCACGCCGGTCTTCGGCGCGGTCCCGGCTGCGGGCACCGCACCGGCGGCAGGCGCCACGGCGGCAGCAATCACCGGCTTGGGCGCGCCGTCGATCGTGGCATCGGCGTGGGTCATGACCCAGGCGTTGAACTTGTCGCGCGGCAGCGCCTCGACCACGATCGGCATGTAGCCGTGGCGCGCGCCGCACAGTTCGGAGCACTGGCCATAATAGACGCCCGGCTCGTTGATCCGCAGGACCTTCTCGTTGATCCGCCCCGGCACCGCGTCGAGCTTGAACCACAGCGAGGGCACCGCGAAAGCATGGATCACGTCGGCGCCGGTGGTCTGGAGCCGGATCGGTTCGCCCACGGGCAGGACCATGCGGTTGTCGGCAGCAAGCTGTTCAGGCTCGCCGTTTTTCTCCGCAGCGTCCTTGCTCAGCATGTTCGAAACGACCTCGAACCCGCCATTATCGGGATAGCTGTAGCTCCAGTACCACTGGTTGCCCGTCGCCTTGACCGTCAGCGACTTGGCCGGCGCGGCCTTGTATTGCTTGGACAGCATGTCGATCGAGGGGATCGCGATGCCGAGCAGGATCAGCACCGGCAGCAGCGTCCACACGATTTCGATCGTGGTGTTGTGGCTGGTTTTCGACGGGATCGGGTTGGCCGACGCGCGGAACCGGATCATTACGTAAATCAGCAGCGCCAGCACGAATACCGAGATGACGATGCAGACCCAGATCAAAATCGTGTTGTGGAACCACAGGCCATACTGGCCGATCGGCGAATATTGCTTCTGGAAGGTCCATCCGCCGGGGTCGGGCATGCCCTTGCCAAGCGTCGGCTTCATCGGCGTATATCCGCCCGGTGCGACCGCAAGGTGGGCCTGCTGGGCAGGTGTTAGCGGAGCGACCACCATCGCCGGGGGCGGCGCGGCGGGCAGGACTGCAGCGGGCTGGGGTGCGGCGGGCTGGGCTGCGGCGGGGGTTGCTACCGCGCCGGCGACCACCGGAGGAGAGGCAAGCGGCACGGCTGGGGCGGCGGCAACTGCGGCCGCGGCGGGTTTGGCCGCAGGCGTTTGCGCGATCGCGGCGGGCGCAAAGGCCAGCGCCAGGCTCAGCGCCGCTGCCTTCACGGCGGAAATGGTTTTCAGGGAAAGGGCCGCCGAACGGACCCGCATGCCGAGATTCATCAGTGCTGCTTTCGCTGTGTTCAAACGGCCCGAACGCCCCGAGAATGCGCCCTGCCGCCCCCTGTTAGGCCGGATTTGGGACGGCCTATACGCGGCCTTGCGGGCAGTCTCAAGCGCCTCTAGGGGATATTTTTGGCGGCGCAGCAAGCGCCCCATCCACATTTCCCGGGCGAACGGAGCAGCCATGCAGGACGACGAGGTTCTCGCCGAGTTCCGCGCCAGCAAGGCGCTGCTCGAAGGCCATTTCCTGCTCTCTTCGGGGCGCCACAGCGCGCACTATCTGCAATGTGCGCGCGTCCTCGCCGATCCGCGCCGCGCCGCCCGGCTGGCCGAGGCGCTGGCCGGGCGAATCCCGCGCGAACTGCGACGCACGATCGCCAAAGTGGTCTCGCCGGCGATGGGCGGGATCATCATCGGCCACGAAATGGGCCGCGCGCTGGGGGTCGAGGCCCTGTTCGTCGAACGTCCCGGCGGCTCCTTCGAACTCCGCCGCGGGTTCACGCTCGATCCCGGCGACAAGGTCCTGATGGTCGAGGACGTCATCACCACCGGGCTCTCGAGCCGCGAAGCCATCGCCGCGATCGAGGCGGCGGGCGGCGAAGTCGTTGCCGCCGCCGCGCTGATCGACCGCTCGGCGGGCAGCGTCGACCTCGGCGTGCCGTTCTTCCCGCTGATCGCGATCAACTTCCCGACCTACGCGCCCGACGATCTCCCCCCCGCACTTGCGAGCAGCGAAGCGGCCAAGCCGGGGAGCCGCGCGGGTGCGTAGACTGCTGGTCGCCGCAGCGATCGTCGCCATTCCTGCCGCAGCACAGGCGGAGACCGTCGACCAGGTTGCCGCGCGCTATGGCCTGGCCGGCGAAATACTGGTCGCAAAGGGTGCCGCGGCCCCGTCAAGCACCGCCTATGGCACTCTGGTTCCCGGCGGGACCCGGCGCCACCGGCCCGGTCAGCGGTGGCGGCTGGCGTCGATCTCCAAGCAAGTGACCGCGGCGCTGCTGCTGCGCGATCTGCCCGGCATGCCCGCCGCGCTCGAAGCGCCGCTGGCCGGGGGCAGCGACGCGGCAGATGGTATGAGGATGCCGACCTTGCGCCAGCTCCTGACCCATCACACCGGCTTGGCCAATCCCGACGCCACCGCGGTGAGCCTCGACGGGGTCCCCGGGTTCTATCAGCGCCCCGCGCCCGACATGGCCTATTGCCGGTCCAAGGCAGCCTCCCCCGGCGCCGAATTCGCGTATAACAACTGCGATTACCTCATCGCCGCGCAGGCGCTCGGCCCCCGCCCCCGCTGGCCGCGCGGAATGGCGATGGCCAAACCGGGCGAGCGGCTGGTCCCCGGGTTCGTCGGCGGCAAGCCCGAGCCGCGCTACGAACTGGCCAGCTTCGGCGCAGCCGGCGGGCTGACCGGCACCGCGCGCGATGTCCTGCACTTCGACCGCGCGCTCTTGACCGGCGCGTTTCTGACGCCTGCCGCGCTGGCGGCACTGTGGCAGCCGGAAGGCGGGCGCAGCTATCAGGCGCTGGGCCAATGGGTTTTCCCGGGGACACTCAATGGCTGCGCTGCACCCAAGCGGATCGTCCAGCGCGACGGGGAAATCGGCGGGGTTCAGACGCGCAATTTCATCTTCCCCGAAGACGACATGGTCGTCATCGTGTTCACCAATCGCAGCGCGGACGACTTTGCGATGGGCGAGGTGTGGCAGGGCCGCGGGTTCGCGTACGATCTGCTAAGCGCGGCGGCCTGCGGATGACCGCGTCGCTGCTCACCCTGTCGCGGCTCCGCCCCCAGTCTTTGAGATTGGGCGTGAACATCGATCATGTCGCCACGATCCGCAATGCAAGAGGCGGCGAGCATCCCGATCCGGTGCGCGCCGCGCAGATCGTCGCAAGCGTTGGCGGCGACGGGATCACCGCGCATTTGCGTGAGGATCGCCGCCACATCCGCGACGAGGATCTCGCGCGGATCCAGGCCGCGACCGACCTGCCGCTCAACCTCGAGATGGCTGCGACCGACGAGATGGTCGAGATCGCCTTGCGCCACAAACCCCACGCCGCGTGCATCGTCCCCGAACGGCGCGAAGAGCGCACCACCGAAGGCGGGCTCGATGCCGCGGGCCAGCACAACCGCCTCGCCCCGATCGTGACCCGGCTGGCCGACGCGGGCATCCGCGTGAGCCTGTTCATCGCCCCCGATCCGCGCCAGATCGAAGCCGCGCTGCGCCTGCGCGTGCCCGTGGTCGAACTTCACACCGGCGAATACGCTCACGCCTCGGGGGAGATGCAGGCCGCGCAACTGCGCCGCATCGCCGACATGGCTGCGCTGGCGGTGAAGAACGGGATCGAAGCGCATGCCGGGCACGGGCTGACGTACGACAATGTCGCGGCGGTAGCGGCAATTCCCCAGCTCGCCGAGCTCAACATCGGGCACTACCTCGTCGGCGAGGCAATCTTCGTCGGGCTGGAAGATGCCGTGCGGCGGATGCGCGAACTGATGGATGCGGCCAGATGATCCTTCGAAATGCGCTGGCGTACAGGTTCCTCCCCGCACCGGGGAGGTGGCAGTCCGTAGGACCGACGGAGGGGGCCCGCGGCCGGGTCCAGCGCCGCGCTGGGGTGCGCGCTGCCAACCCTCTCCACCCTCCGCCGCGCGGGCGGTTCCCCGCCCCGCTCCTGGGAGGAACGTGTCGATGATCATCTCGCTCGGCTCCGACCTCTGCAATATCGCGCGCATCCAGGCTTCGCTCGACCGGTTCGGCGAACGGTTCGAGAACCGCGTGTTCACTCCCCTCGAGCGCGCCAAGGCCGCGCGGCGTCCGTTCACCAAGGCCGGAACGCTGGCCAAGCGCTTCGCGGCCAAGGAGGCGTTCTCCAAGGCGGTCGGTACGGGGTTTAGGTCCGGAGTGTTCATGAAGGACATCGGCGTGGTCAACCTGCCCTCGGGCGCTCCGACGCTGGCGCTGTCCGGCGGCGCCGCAGCCCGGCTTGCGGCGATTACCCCGGCAGGGCATGAAGCGGTGGTGCACCTGACCCTGACCGACGACCATCCTTGGGCGCAAGCCTTCGTGATTATCGAGGCGCGGCCGTTATGACCGACGCCGACGAAACCGCGCCCAAACCAGCCGGCGATCCCGCCGAAGGCTCCACCGCCGCCCCCGACCGGGTGGACTGGTTGGTCGAATTGCGCGGCCTCGCCCTCATGTTGCTGGCGGTGCTGGCGTTCCACAGCCTGATCGCCAAGCCGTTCTATATCCCTTCGCCCTCGATGGTCCCCAACCTGCTCGTCGGCGACCGGCTGGTGGTGTCGAAGTATCCGTTCGGGTGGTCGTGGGTCTCGGCCTCGTTCCACGTTTTCCCGCGCGGGCACGGCCGCCTGCTGGGCAAGACCCCCGAATACGGCGACATCGTGATCGTCGTCCCGCCCAATTCGGACGAGGACTACATCAAGCGCGTGGTCGCGCTGCCGGGCGACCGGATTGCGGTGGTCAACGGCCAGATCGTGCTCAACGGCAAGCCCGTACCCCAAGCGGTCGAGCCGCCGATCGAAGTGCCGATCGATATCAACGATCCCTGCGACGAATTCACGTATCCGGGACTGAAGGCGCGGCTGCCCTCGGGGCGCGAGGTTTGCGAGATGCCGGCGCTGCGCGAGACGATGCCCAATGGCGCAAGCTACGTGATCGTCGATCACCTCGACCAGTCGCTCGACCATTATCCCGAAATCACCGTGCCCGCGGGTCACGTCTTCCTCATGGGCGACAACCGCGACCATTCGGCCGACAGTCGCGAGACCGCCGTTAGGCGCGGGCTGGGCGGGCCGGTGCCGCTCGCCGATGTCGGTGGGCGGGCCGAGTTCCTGACCTTCTCGCTCGATGGAAGCGAGACGCTGAACCCGCTGACCTGGTGGGGGGCACTGCGCAGCGGGCGCCACTGGGAGACCCTGCGCCCGCGGCTCGACCGCGTTACCGCGCCCGCACGGTGACCGTGCGCCGGACCCGCCCGACCGAAAGCTCCGGCCCACCCGCCGCCAGCAGCAGCATGCCTCACGGCACCAGTGTCATGCCTGACGGCACCGGCAGCCCACCTGCGGACACCGCCACAGCCCCGGCATCCGCGGCTCCGGCAACGCGCCAGGGCCCATCGGACATCGCCAACCCCGCCACCCGCGCGGAAGTGCGCAAGGCGGCGGTGTGGATCGGTCTGGCGGTATTCGTCGGGGTAACGATTTACCTCGCCCAGCCGTTGCTGGTGATCTTCGGCGGGCTGGTGTTTTCGGCGATGATCGATGGCGGCGCGCGGTTGCTTGGCCGCGTACTCAAGATCGGGCGCGGGTGGCGGGTCGGGATCGTCCTGGCGTTGACCGCGCTGTTCCTGATCTGGACGATCTATTTCGCCGGGAGCCAGATCGCCGGACAGGCCGCGGCGCTGCCGGGGACCATCGAAACCCAGGCGTACCGCGTCGCGGCCTGGCTCGGCAAGCATGGCGTCGACGTCAAGCTCGACGATGCCAAGGGGCTGGCCCAGCAGGCGCTCGGCGGGGTCGGCTCGGTCACCCGCGCGGTCGGCGGGGTGATCGGCGCGCTGACCACGCTGTTCCTGATCATGGTCCTGGGAATCTACATCGCCACGGAGCCGCGGCTCTACGAACGCGGCCTCGCGTGGATGCTGCCGGTCAGCGAGCGCGCGCACTTTCACGACACCGCTGGGCTCATGGGCAAGGCGCTGCGCCGGCTGCTGGCCGGGCGCCTGCTCGGCATGGCCACCGAGGGTGTGGCAACGGGCATCGCGCTGGCGCTTTACGGAGTGCCGATGGCGGCGCTGCTCGGGCTGCTTACCGGGCTGCTGGCGTTCCTGCCCAACATCGGTGCTCCGATATCGGGAACGCTGATGATCCTCGTCGGGTTTTCGGGCGGGACCAACATGGGACTGTTCTGCGTGGCGGTGTACATCACCGTCCAGACTATCGACGGGAACATCATCGTGCCGATGGTCGCACGCAAGACCGTGGACCTGGCGCCGGCGCTGGTCCTGGGCGCGCAGTTGGTGATGGGCGCGGCGTTCGGGATCCTCGGGCTCGCGCTGGCCGATCCGATGGTCGCGATGATCAAGATCTGGCTCGAGCGACGATCGGCGCGCAGCGCGGCCGACGAAAGCAGCTGAAGCATGGCGCGCAAATTCCTCTATCTGGTGGCGTTCTGCATCGTGGTGTTCATCGCCGGACGGATCGCGCTGCAGTTTTACCCCGAACAGCTCAGCCGGATCACCTTTACCCCCGGCGCCAGGTTCAAGCCGCAGCCCGCGCTCGCCGCCAACGCCTATGCCGCGTCCAAGCTGTGGATCGCGCGTCCGGACATGGCCGAAAGCAACCCCGCGCAGTGGCTTCCGGACCGGATCGCCGACCGCATCGCAGACCGGGGCAAGCCCATCGCTGCCGCGGTGTTCTTCATCCATCCCACGACCTATTACGAAAAGCTGCACTGGAACGGGCCGACCGACGATGCGGTCTCCGGACAGCTCGACACCGTCGTTGCGCGGACGATGGCCAGCGCGTTCAACCAGGCCGCGGTGTGGGTCCCGCGCTACCGCCAGGCGACGGTCGGCGCGTTCTTCACCGACCGCGCCGATGGCAAGGCCGCGCTCGATCTCGCCTACCGCGATGTCCTCGAAGCGTTCGACGCGTTCCTCGCCGCGACCCCGGCAGATCAGCCGATCGTGCTTGCCGGGCATAGCCAGGGCAGTTTCCACCTCAAGCGCCTGCTGGCCGACCGCATCGCGGGCACCCCGCTCGCGCGGCGGGTGATCGCGGCGTACGTGATCGGCTGGCCGGTCGAGCTGTCGGCCGAGCTTCCCGCGCTCGGCCTGCCCGCCTGCACCGCTCCCGATCAGGCGGGCTGCATCGTCAGCTATATGTCGTTCACCGATGTGGGCGATCCGGCAGTGATGCGCGCGGCCTATCGCCATGTCACGCAGGGCGAGAATCGCCCGGGCGCGCGATTCCTGTGCTCGAATCCGCTCACCGGGGGTATCGGCGGCAGCGCTCCGCCCTCCGCCAACCTCGGCGCAACGGTGCCCGACCTCAAGATGGAGCACGCCGCGCTGAAGCCCGGTCTGGTGGGGGCGACATGCGCGCCCGACGACACCCTGCGGATTGGCGAGGGTCCGGACATGGGGCCATTCGTGCTGCCGATCGGCAATTATCACATCTACGACTACGCGCTGTACTGGTCCAACCTGCGCGCCGATTTCAACCGTCGCGACGCCGCATGGGGCAAGCCCGCCCCGCCCGGAGCTGCGCGCTGATTACCGATTCGGCGCTCGAGTTTCGCGCCGCGCTGCCTGGCGGCGGAGTCCTCCTCGCGCTCGATCTGGGGACCAAGACCATCGGCACCGCGCTGTGCGACGCAGGCTGGCGCTTCGCCTCGCCTGGCAAGACCCTGCCGCGCGGCAAGTTCACCGCGGACAAGGCGGTGCTTGCCGCGCTGATCGCGGCCCGCGGCGCGGCGGGGATCGTCATCGGGCTCCCGCTCAACATGGATGGCAGCGCGGGACCGCGGGTCCAGGCGAGCCGCGCCTATGCCGCCAACCTTGCCCCGCTCGGACTGCCGATCCTGCTGTGGGACGAACGCTGGTCGACCCAGAGCGCCGAAGCCGGGCTGATCGCGCAGGACATCAGCCGCGCCCGCCGGGCCGAGCGGATCGACGCGGCGGCGGCGGCGGTGATCCTCCAGGCGGCGATCGATACGCTGGCGGGCGGCGGGTTCTAGGCGCTCAGCAACGCACGCCGGGCAGCCGCTTCGCGCGCTACCAGCACGCTTCCCGCTCGCTCGGCCCGCGCCCACAGCACATCGCGTGCGCCCGCATCGGCTTGGGCATCGGCCAGCGCATCCCACGCGCAAAGCCGCAGCCGGTCGCTCGGGTGGCTTTGCCCGAAGCGGTGCGCAAGGTCCGCGGCTTCGGCCCCGCCCAGCCCCACCGCGATCCGCAGGAAGGCTTCGCTCGATCCGCGCCCGAGCATTCCCGCGATGCGCTTTGTGCCAAGATCGAAGCGGTACTGGTCGAGCCAGCCCTGCGCCCCGCCGGTGTGCATGACGTTGAGCGAGACCGAGAGGCTGTCGGCCGGGAGCTGGAGATGGACGTCGCGGTGCGCGCGGTAGTGCATGACCTTGCCCTGCGCCAGACGCGAACGTTCGTGGAAGCGCAAGTCCGCGGGCTCGCCCGTCCACCCGGCAACCTCGGCATAATCGTATTCGTAATAATCGCTCCAGTAGCCGGGCCCGAAGTAGCCCAGCGTGACGAAGTGGAAGTTGTGATCGTGCGGCAGATCGTACTGGAACGCGGCGCGGCCGCTGGCACGCAGCGCGTGGTCGCCAGCGCCGGGCCAGATGTTCGCCCGGATGAAGAAGTTGTCCGCCGGGCGCGACAGCATCAGCACTTGCGGGCCATAGGCTTCGGCGCCCTCCGGGCCTTCGTCGCGGCTGCGCGCGGCGAGCTCCCCCAGCATCAGATCGCCAAGAAAATCGCGGTTGTTGCCGAGCCGCGCCAGTGCGCGCCCGGCGTGATCGACGCTCGCGGGGTCACGCGGGTCTAGCCCGAAGTCCGCGATATCGGCGACGCATTGCGCCAGGCTGGTCGCCTCGGCCTCGGCGCAGGCGATCACGCGGGGCATGGTGCAAGCTCCTCCAGCGCGGGGTGCGCGGCCACGAGCTGCGCGCGCAAGGCTTGCGCCGCGCTCGCCAGCGGATCGCCGCGCGTCTCGGCCAGCGCGGACAAGGCGGCAAACCCGGCGCGGGTATCGAGCGTGAGCGCCTCGCGCAGCGCTTGCCAGCGTAGCGGTTCAGCGGCGCGGCCCGCGGTCTGGGAAATTGCCAGCGCGGCCAGCGTCGGCGCCGCGTCCCGCCGCTCCATCCGCCCGAGCAGCGCCGCCATCAGTTCGTGGCGGCTGTCGCGCGGATGGCATGCCGACTGGCGGACCAGCGACCCATCGGCCAGCGCGTATTCGCGCGCGACATCGACGCGGCAATCGCGCCGATTGAGCACAAGCGTGACCAGGGTTCCGGGAATCGCCCGAAACTGCAGCGCCTGTTCCAGTGCATCGCGGGACAGGACGGTGCCGGGCGTCAGCCGCAGCGGCTGCGCCGTGAGCGCGCCATCGGTGCTGCGGACGATCCGGGCCGCTTCGGCCGATCCGGCGATCACGCGGAGCCATTGGAGCGAAGGTGAAAAGCTGGCGCTCACCGGTTGCGGCGCCGCCGCCAATGCCGCACCGCTGCGCGCGACCAGTGAGAGCGCGGCATCTCCCGCCTGGCCCAGAACCAGCGTGGCCTGCCCC
>JANXSP010000163.1 GCA_025356575.1 Novosphingobium sp. | reverse complement strand
CCGCTGCCAGATCACCGGATGGCACCACGCGGTGTTCGAGCCGACAAGCAGGATCAGGTCGGCCGCATCGAGATCGTCGTAGCTGCACGGCACCACGTCCTCACCGAACGCGCGGACCTGCGCAGCGACCGCACTGGCCATGCACAGCCGCGAATTGGTATCGATATTGGCGCTGCCGACGAAGCCCTTCATCAGCTTGTTGGCAGCGTAGTAGTCCTCGGTGAGGAGCTGGCCCGAGACATAGAACGCGACGCTGTCGGGACCGTGCTCGGCGATGCAGGCGCGCATCCGCGCGGCGGTTTCATCGAGCGCGTCGTCCCACGAAACCCGCTGCTCGCCGATCGCGGGATGGAGCAGGCGACCCTCGAGCCCGACGGTTTCGCCCAGGTGGATGCCCTTGGAGCAGAGCTTGCCGAAGTTGGCGGGGTGCGCCGCGTCGCCCTTGATCGTGACCGAGCGCGGCCCGGTGACCCTCGCCTCGATCCCGCAGCCGACGCCGCAGTAAGCGCAAGTGGTGCGGATCACGCGCACTAGCCCCTCCCCTTCAGGGGAGGGGTTGGGGCGGGGCCTGTCGATCTGCACGAGTGGAGCACGGGCGGACCGGCCCCAGCCCCTCCCCTGAAAGGGAGGGCAGCAAGGCCGTACATCCTCACGCCGCCGTCTTCCCGACTACCGCCGCGCGCAGCAGATAGATCCGCCCGGCATCGACTCGCAGGGGGATCGTCGGGACGCAGGCCCCAAGTTCGTCGGGGCCGCCGCCGAGCGCTTCGCCGGTCTTGAGCGAGATGTTCCAGTTGTGTAGCGGGCAGGTGACCACGGTGCCGTGGACGATCCCCTGGCTGAGCGGCCCGGCCTTGTGCGGGCACTTGTTGACCAGCGCATAGAACTGGTTGTCGAGCGTGTGGAACACTGCGATCTCGTCGCCGCCCTGCACCGGCAGCGTCCGCGCATTGCCCGGGGCGATTTGGGTGATCGCGCCGATGTCGAGCCATTCACCGGTCATGCCGCCGGCTCCAGCACGGCCGGTAACTCAAGATCAGGCGCGGGAAACGGCCGGAATTCGCCGAGGTGCTGGTGGAGCTCGGCGTCCTCGCCCGCGGCGCGCTTGGCCCAGGGGTCGTCCTGCATGAAGCTTTGCGAATAGGCGAACCGCGCCGCCAGCGCCGCGACTGCGCCGGCATCGTCGAACAATCCGGCCTTCACCGCCTCGAGCCCGATCCGCTCGATCCACGGTGCGGTGCGTTCGAGATAGTGTGCCTTTTCGCGGTAGAGCTGGATGAACGCCGCGCACAGTTCCATTGCCTGTGCCTCGGTCTCGACCTTGCCGAGGACATCGGTGACCCGGACCTTTATCCCGCCATTGCCGCCGACATGGAGCTCATAGCCGCTGTCGACGCAGATGATCCCGAAGTCCTTGATCGTCGCCTCGGCGCAGTTGCGCGGGCATCCCGACACCGCGATCTTGAACTTGTGCGGCATCCAGCTGCCCCAGGTCATCTGCTCGATCTGCACGCCCAGCCCGGTGGAATCCTGCGTGCCGAAGCGGCACCACTCGCTGCCTACGCAGGTCTTCACCGTACGCAGGCTCTTGCCATAGGCGTGGCCCGAAACCATCCCCGCGGCATTGAGATCGGCCCAGACCGCGGGCAGATCCTCCTTCTTGATCCCGAAGATATCGAGCCGCTGGCCGCCGGTGACCTTGACCATCGGGGCGTTGAACTTCTCCACCACGTCGGCGATAGCGCGCAATTCTCGCGGGTTGGTAAGCCCGCCCCACATCCGCGGGACCACCGAATAGGTCCCATCCTTCTGAATGTTGGCGTGCATCCGCTCGTTGACGAACCGGCTCTTCTGGTCGTCGACATATTCGCCGGGTAACGCGCAGAGCAGGTAGTAGTTGAGCGCCGGGCGGCACGAGGCGCAGCCATCGGGCGTGCTCCAGTGGAGCTCCTGCATCACCTGAGGTATCGCGCGGAAGGCGTTGGCGACGATCAGCCGGCGCACGTCATCGTGGGTGAAGCTGGTGCATTTGCACACGGTCTTGACCGTGCGCGCAACCTCGCCGCCGAGCGTCAGGCCGAGCAGGCTTTCGACCAGCCCGGTACAGCTGCCGCAGCTAGCCGAGGCCTTGCAACTGGCGCGCACCGCGTCGAGCGTGTTCGCCCCGCCCAGGATGCACCCGACCACGCGGCCCTTGGAAACGCCGTTGCAGCCGCAAATCTCGGCACCGTCCGAGAGCGCCGCAACGGCTGCGTTAGGGTCCAGCTGCGTCCCTCCGGACGCGAAAGCCTGGCCGAAGATGAGCGCTTCGCGGATCGCCGAGATATCCTCACCGCTGCGGAGCATGTCGAAATACCAGTTGCCGTCGGCGGTATCGCCGTAGAGCACCGCGCCGATCAGCCGGTTGTCCTTGACCACCACGCGTTTGTAGAGCCCGCGCGCGGCATCGCGCATGACGATGTCCTCGCACCCCTCGCCGCCCGAGAAGTCTCCGGCCGAGAACAAGTCGATACCCGACACCTTGAGCTTGGTCGAAGTGACCGAGCCTGCATATCCGCTCGGCGTGTCGCAGGCATGGTCGGCAAGCGCGCGGCACATATCCCACAGCGGCGCGACGAGGCCATAACACGCGCCGCGGTGCTGGACGCATTCGCCCACCGCCAGCACCGCGGGGTCCGAAGTGACCATGTGATCATCGACCACGATCCCGCGCTCGACTTCGAGCCCCGCGGCCTTGGCCAGCGCGGTTGCGGGGCGGATGCCAACCGCCATGACCAAGAGGCTGGCGGGAATTTCGCGCCCGTCCTTGAGCCGGACTCCGCTGACGTGGCCGTCTTCGCCCAGGATTTCGGCGGTATCCGCGCCCGTCAGGATCGTTTGCCCGCGGCTTTCGAGCTCGGCCTTGAGCAGCCACCCTGCCGCTTCATCGAGCTGACGCTCCATCAGCGTGGGCATCAGGTGGATGACGGTCACTGCCATACCGCGCAGACTGAGACCATGTGCCGCCTCGAGCCCCAACAGGCCGCCACCGATGACCACCGCGCTGCCGCCGCGTTCTGCCGCACTCAGCATTCGCTCGACATCGTCGAGATCGCGGAACGTCACCACCCCCGCCAGATCGCGCCCGGGTATGGGAATGATGAACGGATCGGAGCCGGTGGCGATCAGCAGGCGGTCGTATTCCTCGACCCGTCCCGACCGTGTCACCACGGTCCGCGCGGCGCGGTCGATGTGGACTACGGCATCGCCCGAGACGAGCGTCACCGCGTTGTCGGCGTACCACGCCGCGTCGTTGATCACGATTTCGTCGAACGCCTTTTCGCCCGACAGCACGGGCGAAAGCATAATCCGATTGTAGTTCACCCGCGGCTCGGCGCCGAAGATCGTTACTGCGTAGCGCGCCGGATCGCGCGCCAGGATCTCCTCGACCGCGCGGCACCCGGCCATGCCGTTGCCGATCACGACGAGGCGTTCCTGGTCACCGCCGCCGCGGAAGACGTGCTTCATGTCGAGGGGTGCATTCACGTTGGCGTCTCCGCTTGGTGCAGGACGCGCGCACGAAAAAGCCGCCACGAATGCGCTCCGGGAAGAGAGCGTTTCGGGCGGCTACGGTGCACGCGCTGTGAGGTCAGGAGCTGATGCGGGGGGTTCGTCCGCGATTGGACGCCCGCATTTCGCTGGCGAGGATATACGCCCGCGAATCGCCCCGCGGCAAGTCAATTTTGCAGTGCAGCATCGCAGGTGCGAACCGCGTGCCTCAAAAGGCGAATTCGGCCTGCAGCCACGCCTTGCGTGTGTTCACGCCGAACAAGTCCGCCCGGTAATCGGCGTATTTGGCAAGCAGCGTAACCTTGCCGAGCTTGAACCCCAGGCTCGCGTCGATCTCGTTGCCGTAGTGCTGCCCGCCGAAGTCGCTGGTGAAGCGGTGCCACGCGGCCTGCGCGATCAGCCCGGGCAGCGCCTTGACCTTGGGGAACGCCTTGGCCGCGCCGACATAGATGTCCTCCAGCCCGTTCGCCGGGGTCGTCAGGAACAGGTCGGCCCAGCCGTTGAACTTGTGGAGCGTGGCCAGCGGCGTTTGCACCGCGCGGCGCACGCCGCTGGTCGCCAGCGCGCTTCCGAGCCTTTCGTAGCCTGCGGTCAAGGTGAACCCGGCATAGCCCAGCCCCGCCTCGCCCGCGATGTAATCGGCGTTCCAGCGCAGCGGGTTGTCGCGGTAGTTCGATTGGCGGGCATAGCTGGCGGCGAGGGTCAGCTTGATCTTGGGATTGAGCGGGACCGTCGCGCTTGCCCGCGCGCCATAAGTTTGCGTGCTGGCATTGACGATCGCCAGCGCCCCGATTTGCGCGCCCGGCTGGTAGTCGAGCAGGTAGGCGTAACTCTTGATGGTCAGCGGGCCTTGCTTGATCCCCGCTCCAAGGAACACGAAATCGCCGTGATAGGCCGTGCGCGGCCCGGCTTCCGCACCGAAGATCGTCCGCTGGCTGCGCGCATAAGTACCGTCGAGAAGGAGCGGGCCGGCCTTGGCCTCGGCACGGACAGCGTCGAAGGTCTGTTCGTTCTGGCGCCACCCGGCGTTGCCGACCCAGCGCTGGTCGTCGAGGACGATCCGCTGGCGTCCCAGCGTTACCGTCAGCGGCGCGGTCTTGTACTGGACCTGGAATCGGTTGAGCTCGACATTCTGCGGATCGGGCACGACCGCATAACCGATGCGCCGCTGGCGATCCGCAATCGCAAACGGAAACGCATTGTAGTGGTCGACTATCGCCAGCGTTGCCTCGCTCTCGGCCAGGAAATTGAGGTGCGCCGACTTCAGCCGCAGCTCGATCCCGGCGCGGATGCGCAGCGTGAGCGCATCGGCATCGACGCTCGGCTGGTCGAGCTGCTCGTAACGCAGCCGCCCGTCGAACAGCGGATCGATCGTCAGTTCGGGCGAAACCTTCACCGGATCGCCGAATTGATGGCGGACGGGTGCAGGCGCCGGCGCCGCCATGGCAGCGGTGTGGGCGAAGGCGATCGGCGCGGCGAAAAGCGCGGCGCTCAGCCGTTTGAAACTGCGCATGAACAATGCCTCCCTGGCATCTGACTATATGGAAATTGGAACCGGTGCCGGGCCGCCCCGGACAATGCGGGGGCGCGATCTGCGCCGCGCCCCCGCAGGGCACCCCCTCAGATGCGCACACCCTGGACCGCGGCGCCCCACGTCGTGCGCCAACGGCGCTTGACCAGGGTTAGCCCCGTCAGCGCGATCAGGGCCAGCGCGGCGAAGATCAGGAACCCCGGTGCTGGGCTCCCCGTCAGCTTCTTGGCATAGCCGAGCGACGAAGCGAGGTAGAACCCGCCGACCCCGCCGCCGAACCCGACGAGCCCGGTCATTACCCCGATCTCCTTGCGGAAGCGCTGCGGGACCAGTTGGAACACCGCGCCATTGCCGATCCCCAGCGTTCCCAGCGTCGCGATGAACAGCGCCACCAGCAGCGGCATGACGTGCGGCGCCAATGCGATCACCGCGAGCAGCACGGCGGCGAGGATGTACACGAAGCTCAGCGTCTTGATCCCGCCGAACCGGTCGGCCAGCGCGCCGCCCATCGGCCGCAGCAGCGATCCCGCGAACACTGCCGCGGCGGTGCAGTAGCCGGCGATCACCGGGGTCACCCCGAAGCCGTCGGTGTAGAACGTCGGAAGCGAGCTCGACAGTCCGACGAAGCCGCCGAAAGTGACCCCGTAGAACAGCATGAACCACCACGCGTCGGCATCGCCAAGGACTGCGGCATACGCCGAAAGCGGCTTGGGCGCGGGCTGATCGGGGCTGTCCTTGGCCGCAAACAGGTAGAACACGAACGCGGCGATCAGTGGGATCAGCGCCAGGCCCAGGACATTGGTCCAGCCATACGCTTTGGCCAGCAGCGCGGCGAACAGCGCGGCGAAGACCGTGCCCGAATTGCCCATCCCGGCGATGCCCATGGCCTTGCCCTGATGTTCGGGCGGATACCACCGGCTTGCCAGCGGCAGCGCGACAGCGAAGCTCGCCCCGGCAAAACCAAGCACCACGCCGAGCGCGAGCACGCCCTGATAGCTGTGGACGCCAAGCCGCCAGGCAGTGAATAGCCCGCCGATGACGATCAACTGGCCGATGATCCCGGTGCGCTTGGGCCCGATCCGGTCGACCAGCAACCCGCCGACGATCCTCAGGACCGCCCCCGCCAACGTCGGCACCGCAACCATCATGCCCTTTTGGCCGGGATCGAGCATGAGCTGCTTGGAGATGATCGGCGCCAATGGTCCGAGCAGCACCCAGACCATGAACGCGACATCGAAATAGGCGAACGCCGCGATCAGCGTCGGGGTATGCCCGGCAGACCAGAAGCCCTTGGGGGTGGGCGAAACGGTGGGCGGCATTGCGGGCGACGGCAAGTCGCGCTCGGTCATGGCAAGCGTGGTCATGGATGGTTCCTCCTCGGGGTTGACGAATGGCAGGCGAAAACGATGCTCACGCGGGCGGGCGCGGAGCCCGCACACGTGAGGCGGGACAAACGATGCGCGATGGCGGCGAACTTGTGGCAGCGGCGGGCTTTGCCAGTGCGACCGGGCCGCGCGCCGACAACCAGGATTTCGGCGCGGTCTACATGGCTTCCGCGCTCGAACGCGCCGCGCACGGCATCGTCGCGGCGGTCGCCGACGGGGTCAGCGGGGGCAAGGCCGGGCGCATCGCCGCCGAGCTGGCGGTGCGCGCGCTGTTCGACGGATACTATGCTGCGCCCACTACGTTGGGCCCCGCGCGCGCGCTTCAGAACCCGCTGATTGCCTACAACCGCTGGCTCCACGGCCAGGCGCGCGGGACCGTTATGACCAACAGCGCGACCACGTTCACCGCGCTCGCGCTGCGCGGACGCCACGCTTACCTGGTCCATGTCGGAGATAGCCGGGCGTGGCGCTTTGCCGGTGACAAGCTGGCCCGGCTGACCACCGACCACGTCCGCCCCGAACCCGATCTCCAGCATGTGCTGATCCGCGCGATCGGGCTCGAGGCCGAGCTGCGGCTCGACCACGCGACGATCGAACTGGCCGAACATGACCGCCTCCTGCTGACCAGCGACGGCGTCCATGGCCCGCTTTCGCCGGCGCAGATCGCCGCAATCCTGCGTGAAAACGCCAGCGCCGAAGCGACCGCCGAACGGCTTGTCGATGCCGCGATCGCGGCGGGCGGCGGCGACAACGCCACCGCGGTGATCGTCGATATCGTCCGGCTGCCCGCGCCCGATCACGACGGCATCCTTGCCGGGCTGTCCGCGTTGCCGTTCGCAGCCGCACCCGCGGTCGGCGAGACGATCGACGGCTTCACGGTCGACCGCGTGATCAGTGCCGGGCGCCACGCGGTCCTGCTCGCCGCGACCGACCGCGAGGACGGCAGCAAAGTCGCGCTCAAATTCCCGCGGCGCGAGGTCTTGTCCGAGCGGAGCCTGCGCCTGGCGTTCACGCGCGAGCTGCTGCTGAGCCAGCGGGCCATCAGCCCGTTCGTGCTCGGCGCCCACCCGGTCCGGGCCGGCCGGCAGAGCGCTCTGTACCTGGTCCAGCCGCTGCTCGACGGCGAGACGATGGAGGCACGCCTGCACCGGCTTGTACCCGGCCTGCACGCGGGGGTTATCCAGGCCGCGCGCCTAGCCCGCGCGGTCGCCGCGCTGCACCGGCTCGAGATAATTCATCGCGATATCAAACCCGAAAACGTGATGCTCATCGCTGATGGCGGGCTCCGGCTCATCGACCTGGGCGTGGCGCGCTTGCCCGGAGTCGAGGATTTCCGCGGCGACGAGATTCCCGGAACCCCCGGATACCTTGCCCCCGAGCAGTTCGCGGGCAATCTCGGAGACGCCCTCACCGATCAATTTGCGCTGGGGGTAACCCTCTACCGGTGGTTCACCGGAGCCTGGCCCTACGGCGAGCAGGAAGCCTTCCAACGCCCCAAATTCGGCCGCGCCACTCCGCCCTCGCGCCACCGGCCCGAGATCCCCAGTTGGCTCGACGACGCGATCCTCTCCGCGCTCCAACCGAGCCGCGAAGCGCGTTTCGGCGATGTCGTCGAGCTTCTCCGCGCACTCGAAAGCGGCGGAAGTTTGCGAGTCCGCCCGCGCCGCGCGGTGCCGTTGATCGAGCGCCATCCGGTGCGCTTCTGGCAAGTCGTGAGCTTGCTGCTCGCCGCCGCGGTTATCGCGCTGGTGCTGCGCTGATCGCGGCAAGGATGCGCGAGGGGGCATGAAACGCTCCGGCAATGCGCACGCAAAAAAGCCGCCTCAAGCCAGGTCTTGCGACCGGATTGGGCGGCACCGTTGCCACGCGATGGACTGATACGACGCGCCCGTGATGCAGGTCCCCACTTCGGGACCACCGGTCGCAACGTGCCCGGTGGCTACGCCCAGTGGGGGCGAAGTGTAAAGGCGTTTTTGCAGCGCAGCATTAAAATGCCGACGAAGGCGCTCATCTGAGCCGGCTCAAATACCCATCCAAATCTGCCGGATCGAAAATTCCGCCATCGAAAAACCGGTTGTTTTCCAAGGTGATCGCGCCCTGCTGCGCGCCCACCGCCGTGGTCCGGACAATGCTTCCCTCGACCTTCGAACTCGCGGCCGGAAGCGGCTCGCCGGTCCCGATAAGTGCACTGCGGTAAACATCGGGCCGAAAGACACGCGCAACTTTCGAGGCGTCGGCGGCGTCGAAGACATGCCCGTTCCAGCGAATCATCTGCGAATAGAGCCAGCTCGCCTGGCTCACCCACGGGAAGTTCGCCGCCTCGCGATACTGGAACATGAAATCGGGATAATGGATCGTCGCGCCGCCCCGGGCCAGGAGCAATTGGTCGGTGATCGCGCGCAGGATCAGTGCGGCCGAGCCATCGAGATATTCCGGCCGTGCCAGGATCGCGGCGTTGATTTCGGCGTTCGCCGGATCGACGAAGTGCCGGCCAGCGCGGATCAAAGCGCGGATCAATGCTTCGATTTCGGTGCGGCGATCGGCCAGCACGGTCTCGCGCAGCGCGAGCACCTTTTCGACCCCGCGCCGCCAGATTTGCGCGGTTGCCAGGACGATTTCGCCCGCTCCGCGCTCCACCGCGACGCTGTTCCACGGCTCACCGACACAGATCGCATCGACATCGCCCATTTCCAGCGCGTCGGCGCAAAACGGCGGGGCCACCGTGATCATCGCCACATCGCGTTCGGGCTCGATCCCGCAGGCCGCGAGCCAATACCGAAGCATATAGTTGTGGCTCGAATGGCGGTGGACGACGCCGAACCGCAGCGGATTGCCGGCTGCCAGGCGCTCGGCAGCGACGATGCGCAATTTCGCCCCGACCTCGGCAGGATCGCCCAGCGCGCCGGGCCGACCGACCCGGCGGGCAAGTTCCGGCCGCATCGTCACCGCGTTGCCATTGAGCCCGAGTACGAACGGCACCGCAAGGTTCTGCGCTGGGCGGCCCTGTCCCAGCGTCGTGCTGATCGCCAGCGGAGCCACCAGGTGTGCGGCATCGGTGTGGCCGTAAAGCAGCCGGTCGAGCACGGTCGCCCAACTCATGTCGCGCACCAGAGCGAGCGACAGGCCTTCGTCCTCGGCAAAGCCGTGTTCGCGCGCCAGGATCGGCAAACAGGCATCGACCAGCGGCAGAAACCCGATCGTTAAAGCGGCCGTCATCGCGTATCCTTCGGCGAAACTGGGTTCTGCGGCGGGTAAGCGCCCTGCAAGAGATCGTGGCTGGTGATAAGGGCCTCGGCGATGACGGCAATCCGGCGGCCCTGGTTCATCGCGGTGCGGCGCAGTTCTCCGTAAGCTTCTGCCTCCGACAATCCGCGCGAATCCATGAGCAGACGCTTGGCCCGGTCGACGGCATCGCGCTCGGCCAGCTGGCCCTTGGCCTCGGCAAGATCGGCTTCGAGCCGAGCGAAGGCCGAAAACCGGCGGATCGCCAGATCGAGCAACGGCCGAATCCGGTGCGGGGCCATCCCGTCGACGACATAAGCGGAAACCCCCGCATCGACCGCCGCCGCAATCGAGGCCTCGTCGCTCTCCTCGACGAACATGGCGATCGGGCGAGCCAGGGCACGGCTGACCGCGAAATACTCCTCAAGCACATCTCGCGATGGATTTCCGAGGTTAATCAGCACTATGTCGGGCGCAATCTCAGCGATCCGGGCGACCAGGCCATGTCTTTGGGTCACCACGAAGATCGCGCAATCGGAGAGCGGCGCCAGCCCCTCGTGGATTACCGAAGCGCGCGCGGCACTTTCATCGACAATCGCAATCCGCATGGTTTATATTGCACTGCACAACGGGCTTCGTGCAAGCAGGTTTAAGGGCGCCGCTGCGCAAAGCGCGGTATTGCGACGCGTGCGGCCCTTGGCGCGGTTCTCTCGGAAGGACGCTCCTCACGCTTGGCTAGCGACACGGGCGAGGCCGGCTCGCGGCGCATCTTGCGGGGCAAGCTTGCTCGGTGCGGTCCTGGATTGGTGCCCGCCAAACGGCAAAGGTCCTGCGCGACCAGCCGATCCGCAACATCGACCCGCCGCGTGACTTGTCCGGCTGCAGCTAAGCTTCCGGCCGCGCTGGATTATTGTGCGTTGCATGTCGCTGGCGATTGGCCGATCCGGCTTAACCATGACGTGCGAAATCACCGGGGCGATCGAGCTGACCGTCGATGCAACCGACATCGACCATGCGCTGTTCGGCGCGGTCCAACGCTTCACGGTTTCGGGCAGTGGAACGCTGGTCCTTACCCTGGCGAAATGGCTTCCCGCGTACCACGCGCCGCGCGGGGCGATCGATTTCCTTGCCGGAATCGAATTCCGTGCCGGCGATTTACGCTGTGTGTGGTCGCGCGATCCCAGCGATCCCTACCGAATTGC
>JANXSP010000138.1 GCA_025356575.1 Novosphingobium sp. | reverse complement strand
GGACCGCGGCCTTCAAGCTGGCGGTGTTCACCTGCGCCAACTTCGGCTTCGGCTGGTTCAACGCCTATGCCCACGCTGCCGCGCGTGACGATATCGACCTCGTCGTCCACCTCGGCGACTATCTCTACGAGTACAAGCGCGGCGACTATCCCTCGCCGCGTGCGGGGATCGCCGAGCGCGTGCTCCAGCCCGCAGGCGAGCTCATCACGCTGGCCGATTACCGCGCGCGCTATGCGACATACCGTGCCGACGCCGATCTCCAGAAGCTCCACCAGATGTGGCCGATGGTGGCGATGTGGGACGATCACGAAAGCGCCAACGACAGCTGGAAGGGCGGCGCCGAAAACCACGACCCGGCCACCGAAGGCCCGTGGAGCGTGCGCACCGCCGCTGCGCGCCGGGCGTACCGTGAATGGCTGCCGGTTTCCGAGCACGACTGGGAAAGCTACGACATCGGCAACCTGGCAACGCTGTGGCGGCTGGAATCGCGGCTCGATGCGCGTGACGAGCAAGTCACGTATCCGGCGCTGCTCAAGGACGTGGCGCCGGCCGATTATCCAGCCAAGCTGACCGCGTTCCGTACCGGCGCGTGGAGCGCTCCGGCGCGCACGCTGCTGGGACCCGAGCAGGAAACCTGGCTCGCGCGCGGCCTTGCTGCGTCGGTCAGGCGCGGCGCGCGGTGGCAGGTTATCGCCCAGCAGGTGGTGATGGCTCCGCTGACGTCCCCGCCCGAAATCCTCGCCGCGATGCCCGCGGCGACGTCGCAATTCCTCAGCAAGCGGCTGACCATGACCACGGCGGCGAGCGCGGTCGGGCTGCCGTTCAACCTCGATTCGTGGGATGGCTACCCCGCGGCGCGCAGCCGCCTGCTTGGGGCCGCTCAGGCCGCACGGGCCAACCTCGTGGTGCTGTCGGGCGATAGCCACAACGCCTGGGCCAGCAACCTGACCCACCGCGGCAAGCCCGTGGGGACCGAGTTTGCGGTCCACAGCGTTACCTCGCCGGGGTTTGAAAGCCTGATTAACTGGCTCCCGCCTGAAGCGCTCGCCGCGGCGATGACCCGGCAGAACCCCGACCTCAAGTGGACCGACACCAGCCGCCGCGGCTACATGACGATCGCGCTTAGCCAGGCGAGCGTTAGCGCCGAATTCATCATGCTCGACACCGTCCGCACGCGCCCCGGCACCGTCGCCGCGCGCAAGACGATGACCGCCAGGGCGGGCGAGCGCGTGTTGAGCTAGCGCGCGGGCCTGGCAAGGAACGCGCTCAGTGCCGCCGCAAATACCGCTGGCTGATCGAGCATGATGAAGTGCGCGCTGTCCTTGACCGGGACGTACGTCATCGCGGCCGCGCCCGCATAGGCACCGCGGTACAGCGCATCGGCTCGCGCACCGTCGCCCTGCGGATACAACAAGGTGATCGGCACCGCGATCCTGGCGAGGTCAGGGCGCACGTCGGCGGTGAAATCGTCGTACATCGCCTGCGCGACTACGCGCTGATCGGCCTGCTTGCCCCAGGCGTTGACGAGGCAGTTGCCGCGCGGGGTACTCGACATTCCGGGGACGATCGCGGGCGCGCTCGCTGGGGTGGCGGCGCTGCAATCGGGCAGCGGCGTGGTCAGGTCCTGCGGTGCCGCGCCTGCCCGCTGGAGCAGCGCGTCGCGCATCGTTCCGGCCTGCGGGGTAACCATCGCGACCGTGGCCGCGGGGCTGAACAGCAATCCGATGAATGGTAGCGAATCGACGATCATCAGCGGTCCGGTCATGCCGGGGTGCCGCGCGGTCAGCTCGAGCGCGGCGAGCCCGCCGAGCGAATGACCGATCACGCGCGGATGATCGAGGTGGTTGGCGGCGATATACGCGGCGAGTTCCGCGACAAAGGGATCGAGCACCGGTCCGATCAGGTTGGCGCCGCCCGGCTCAGCGAAGCCGCGGATCTGGATGAGGTGGATGCGGTAATGGCGGGCAAGATCGCCGCGCACTCCGTCCCATACATTGCGCGGGCTGGCGAGCCCGGGGATCAGGATCACGTCGGGGCCCTTGCCCTCGACGATGACCGAGAACCGCGCGGGCTGGGTCGCGGCGGACGTCGGCGGCGCAGGCTTGGCGAGCGCCGGCGTCGCGGTCAAAGCGAGCGCGGCGGCGGCGGCGGAGAGCAGGGCGAACTTGTTCATGGCTGGGTCCTTCAAAATGCGCTCAGGCGCGCAGGAAAATCGTTTCGATCGGCATCGCG
>JANXSP010000131.1 GCA_025356575.1 Novosphingobium sp. | reverse complement strand
GCCGCGCCCAGTTTACGGGCTTCGATGCCAGTCAGGCTTGCTTCGGAATCGAGCAGGAATTGCCCTGAGGCAACTACCTTTTCGCCAGCTGTCAGGCCCTCGAGTATTTCTGTCTGGCCGCCGCTCTCGCGGCCCGCACGGACTTCGGCGGGTTGGAAGCGGCCATTGCCGGTAGCGAGCATCACGAGCGTTCGCGTGCCCGTGCGGATGACTGCCTCGCTCGGCACTAACAGCGCCGTGCTTGCCGTCCCGCCTAGCGCTACTTGGGCAAACATCCCGGGACGGAGACGACCGCCCCGATTGGCAAGTTCGATCCGCACAGTGAGCGTGCGGCTATCGGCTTGTGCCGTTGGCAGGACAGCGAGGATCCGCCCGCCGAAGGTTTCGTTGGGATACGCGGTGAGAATCGCGGTTGCTCGCTGTCCGATGCGGATGCTTCCTGCCTGCGCCTCGGGAACTGCAGCGTTAAGCCAGACGGTGCCGAGGCCGGTCACTTGCGCCAACGTTTGTCCCTGAGCCAGCGTCGCTCCGGTGCGAGCATCCAGGGTCTGGATCACCCCCGAGATTGGTGAGGTGATCGTGATCGTACCGCCGGGCCGTCGCGAGCGCTCGACCCGATCGATCAAACTGTTGGACATGCCAAGCAGCTTGAGACGCTGACGTGCCGCAGCGGTGAGCTCGGGCCTGCCAAGCCGCCTGACTGCGAGGAACTCGGTTTGCGCACCGCCCCATTCCGGAACTTGCATATCCGCGATCGGCGCCCCGGCGCGAACAAGATCGCCCGGGGCGTGGGCATAGACCCGCGACACGAAGCCGCCCGACCGTGCTTGAATTATCGCTACATCGCGTTGGTTAAATTCGATGGTGCCAGTCACGTTGAGCGTCGTGGCGAAGCTTCCCAGCTGTGCCGTGACCGTCCGAATGCCGAGGTTCTGCATGGCGGCCGGATCGATCGTCACCGCCGGAACCCCTCCACTTTCGGTGCCATCGTCGGCATATTTGGGCTGGGTCTTCATCCCCATCGAGGAAAGCGCGCCGGGATTATCGTAGTGCTCCTGCGGCACCATCGGATCATAATAATAGAGGATCTTGCGTTCTTTGGCTGGCGGAGTTTTAGCCCCATCGGTGCCCCGCACGCCCAGCCAATACCCGCCTCCCCCCGCCACAATCAGGGTGCCGAGCAGCGCTGCCCGCCACCGCGCCGCATATGCCATGTCGGCCATCACTGGCTGTCTCCCTCGCCGGCTATCAGCCCGTAAGTGAAGTTGATGCGGACCGCATCTCGAGCGACTTCGGCCTCACGCGCCAGGGCGTCGATTTCAGCTTCAGCAAGTGCCAGCGATGAAAGTAGGGCGCTGCCCAGGTCGAGCCTGCCCGCCGCGTAACTCGCCATATCCAGTTCAGCGCGCTGCTTGGTCAGCGGGACCAACGTGTTCCGCGCGTTTTCGAGTCGCTGATGATGCATGAGGTGATCAGCCAGATCACCCTCGAGAGCTGCCAACACCTCACGCTCTGCCGCTGTCCGTTCATATCGGGATCGCGCTGCCTCGCTCGTGGCCGCGGCAATCTTCGGGTCCTGCCGACGTCGCGAAAAGAACGGCAGGTCGATCGAGACACCGACCGAAACCAGATCGCCGTAATTTGGTTCGCGGCGGCCGTACGAGGCGCTCACCTTCCAATCGGGACGCTTGTCGGCCCGGGCAAGCTCGGTATCCGCGTCGGCGGCGATGGTCTGGGCATCCGCTGCCCGCAAGCTCGGCAGCGCAGCAACACCCGCCAAAAGCGTGCTGCGATCAACCTGCAGCACAGGCGATGGCCCGGCCACTTCCGGGTTTGGATCGCCCGTAAAACGCGCAAGCTTCGCGCGAGCCTTTGCAACATCGGCCGCAAGTTCGGAGCGCCGGTCATTGACCTGTGCACGGAGTTGGTCGGGCTCAAGCGCTTGGCTCGGCCGGGCGCTGCCCGAGGCAAGACGCGCGCTGACGGTCGACTGCAAATCACGAAGGCTCGCGTCTAGCAGGGTTATTTGCGCGCGGCGCCGCTCCGCATAATAGAGATCGACCCATGCCAACGCGGTCTGGAGCCGAACATCGCGCTCTTCGACGCGCGCGCTGGCCTCCGCGATGCCAATATCGGCCGACGCTCTCGCAGCCCGCGCGCGGCGCTTCGCAGGATTCACGAATTGCTGGCTGATGCCGATCCTCGCCATCGTAAAATTGTCGCGATTGAACGTGCCCGCATCGGGACCAGTCACTGGAAAGTCCTGAATACCGACGTCCAGCGTCGGATCGGGCAGCCGGTCGGCGGCAATTGCAGCCGATCGCGCCGCTGAGACGTCAGCCGCACGCCCGCGCAACGATGGGGCGTCGGTCGCGGCCCGTTCCAGGGCGGCGTGGAAGGTCAGGGGCTGCGCGCTGGCAGCTAGCGGCGCGGCGCCGAGCAGAAGCCCAGGTATCAAATATCGCAAGGTTGAATATCCTTGGTTGAATCTCGGTAGTGCGCAGAGCGGCTGTCGAAGCCACTAAACGCCGATCGGTTCAGCCAAGAAGAGAGGGTGGGTCGAGTTCCGGCGCCACGTTTCGTCCGTACAGCGACGGCGTGGTTGGCCAAGGATCAAGGCCCGCTACAACGCGTGGAGCCTGAGTTATCGGCGTCGTGCTGTCGATGGCTGCGAGCGCCGCGCATCCCGCCATTGAGAGGCAACCGAGGGTCATGTCCTTGCACGGAGCCGAACCATTGTCGGCCTTGTGCTGGCTCATGTCGCAATCGGTCATTCCGGGCATCGGCGCAGACTTCGCCTATGCCTGCTCCGCCTGCATCGCGGCGCAGGGAGCGACCGCAAACGCAGCGCCCTGCCCGGCAAGGCCAAGAATGACCCAAATCATCAGGAACTGGCGGAGCAGGAATTTCACGGCGGCGAAATGCGCTTGAAGTGGCTTGATGTCAAACAAAGGGCGTCTTTGCCACAGCCGGAAATCGTGCCCAACCGCAGGAATGAGCCATACGGCGCAGCCGCTCGTGCGATCCCGCAATCAACTGGCGGTGGTTCCGTGCAACGAAAAATTATAGGACATACAGTTCATTTATTCTGACTGTGCCCCAGCGAGCACCTGCACAAAACAGTCTGGATTTAGAGTGCCGTTGGGAAACAAGCGACCTAACCGTCCTAATTTTCAGGAATTGCCTACGCGTTGCCGCGCGGGGCGAAGTACGTGGTCTGCCTGCGCGATCCGGGCGACGCGTTCGTGTCGATGCTGCGCTTCATGGAAGGCTGGTTCATCGAACTCGGGACGATATCCGCTGAGCACATCTTCGAAAACTGGCGGCGGGCGGCGGGCCCGACGG
>JANXSP010000094.1 GCA_025356575.1 Novosphingobium sp. | reverse complement strand
TGCCGAACAGCGGCACGTCTCGCTCCAGCAGCGCCTTGATCACCGGCACCGCGTATTCGCCCGTCGCGGCGGGATCGCCGGGGCCGTTGGAGAGGAACACGCCGTCGGGGTTGAGCGCGAGGATCGCCTCGACCCCGGTCTGCGCGGGGACGATGGTGACGTGCGCGCCCGCTTTCACCAGGTTGCGGAAGATGTTGTCCTTGGCGCCGTAGTCGATCGCGACGACGTGGGGTCCCTCGATACGGGCTCTCGGCTGCGCGCTGCGCGCTTCGCTCGATCCCTCCTCGGGACGAACGGGTTTAGCCAGCGGGGATCGGGCAAAGCCCTTGCCCAGCGTCCACACCCCGCCCTGCCATTCCTCGTCCGCGCTGCGCGTGACTACGCGGGCGAGGTCCATTCCTTCGAGGCCGGGCCACTCCGCCGCGCGTTTGGCCAGCGCCGCGATGTCGAACATCCCCGCAGGATCGTGGGCGATTACCGCGTTGGGCGCGCCGCTCAGGCGGATGCGGCGGGTCAGCGCGCGGGTGTCGATCCCGCACAGGCCGATCTTGCCCTTGCCCGCGAGCCACGTAGGGAAATCCTGCGCGCTGCGGAAGTTGGACGGCGCGGTCACGTCCTCGCGCACGATGCAGCCGATTGCGCCGTCTACGTGGGCCTCGTCGTCCTCGGCGTTGGTGCCGACGTTGCCGATGTGCGGGAAGGTGAAAGTGACGACCTGCGCGGCGTAAGAGGGATCGGTCATCACCTCCTGATAGCCGGTCATCGCGGTGTTGAAGCAGACCTCGCCGACCGCGCTGCCGACCGCGCCGAACCCGCGGCCCCAGATCGCGGTGCCGTCGGCCAGCACCAGCACGCCGGTGGCACCAGCCGGTTGAGGCGCGCGCGTGGTCGCGGGGTCGGCCATGATCGTGGGCGCTCCGTAAGGCATGGTTTCGGCGATGTCGCTAAGAGCGCGGCGCTAGTCACGCGGGCGCTGGCGGTCAAGCCGCGATCCGGCTAGATCGTAAGATGCGGGTGCGCTTCCCCCGCCCCCATCCACAGGAAATCTGCCGCCATGCTCCGCGATTCGATCAAAGCCGCGCAAATCTCCGCGATGAAAGCCGGCGACAAGCCGCGCCTGGCCGCGGTGCGCCTGATCCTCGCCAAGCTGAAGGACCGCGACATCGAACTGCGCACCGCGTCGCAGTTGCCCGAGGACGATACGCTGGTGGTCGAAGTGCTGCAGAAGATGGGCAAGCAGCGCCGCGAATCGATCACGATGTTCGAGGCGGGCGGGCGCCAGGAACTCGCCGACGGCGAAAAAGGCGAGCTCGCGGTCATCGAAAGCTTCATGCCCGCGCAAATGAGCGAGCCCGAAACCCGCGCCGCGATCGAACTGATCAAGACCGACCTCGCCACCGCGAGCATCAAGGACATGGGCAAGGTCATGGCCGAGCTCAAAGCACGCCACGGCCAGACGCTCGACATGAGCAAGGCCAGCGCGCTGGTAAAGGCTGCGCTGGCGTAAGTGACCGCACGCGCATGACCCTCACCCCCCAATGGCTCGACGAACTGCGCATGCGCGTGTCGCTGTCGGGGGTAATCGGGCGGACCACGCGGCTGACCAAGGCCGGGCGCGAGTTCAAGGCGTGCTGCCCGTTCCACAACGAGAAAAGCCCCAGCTTCACCGTCAACGACGAGAAGGGGTTCTACCACTGCTTCGGATGCGGCGCGCACGGCGATGCGATCCGCTGGCTGACCGACCAGCGCGGGATGGCGTTCATGGACGCGGTCAAGGAGCTGGCGGTAGAGGCCGGGATGGAGGTCCCCGCCCCCGATCCGCGTGCGGCCGCGGCGGCCGAACAACGCGATGGGCTGCATGACGTCACCGCAGCAGCGCAGAAGTGGTTCGTCGAGCGACTGGCCTCGGACGAGGGTGCCAGGGCGCGGGCCTATCTGGCGACGCGCGGCTTCGATGCGCATACCCTGGCGCGATTCGGGTTCGGCTACGCGCCCGAGGGGCGCCAGGCGCTGAAAGCGGCGCTGGGCGCGATCGCAGAGGACAAGCTGATCGAGGCGGGTCTGCGGATCAAGGTCGATGACAAGGAGCCCTACGACCGCTTCCGCGGACGGCTGATGCTGCCGATCGAGGACGCGCGCGGGCGGGTCATAGCCTTTGGGGGACGCATCCTCGACGCGGCCAAAATAGATGCGCCCAAATATCTGAATTCGCCCGATACTCCGCTGTTCGACAAGGGCCGCACGCTGTACAATTTGCACCGCGCCGGGCCATTGGCGCGCCAGTCCGGGCGGCTGGTGGTGGTCGAGGGGTACATGGACGTGGTCGCGCTGGCCGCGGCGGGGATCGGTGAGGCGGTCGCTCCGCTCGGCACCGCGCTGACCGAGCGTCAGCTCGAACTGGCGTGGCGGCTGGTCGAATGCCCGGTGCTGTGCTTCGACGGTGACGCCGCGGGCCAGCGCGCGGCGATGCGCGCGATCGGGCGCGCGCTGCCGCTGCTGCGCCCGGCGCATTCGCTGCGGATCGCGCGGCTGCCCGCCGGGCTCGATCCCGACGACCTGATCCGCGCACAAGGCGTCGCCGCGCTCGAGGCGCTGCTGGCCTCCGCGCCGAGCTTGATCGAGACGCTGTGGGAGTTCGAACGCGCCGCCGCGCCGCTCGTCACCCCCGAGGACAAGGCCGGGCTCAAGGCGCGGCTCATGACGCATGTCGAGGGAATCGCGGACAAGGACATCGCCGCGCTGTACCGGCGCGAGCTGACCGAGCGGTTTTCCGCCTTTGCTTTCCCCAAGCGCGAATGGAGCGCGGAACGGCCTGGCGGCGGCGTCCAAAATCGCGGTGCCCCCGGCCGTTTCGAGCGCGGCCCGGCAGCCCAACCCCGCCCCTCGCCAGCCACCGCCGGGCGCCTGCGCCACGGCGCAAGTACGGGCGCGCGCGATGCGCTGGCTGCCGCGGTCCTCGCCGGGCTCGTCCGCTGGCCGGGCGAACTTACGCGCCATGCCGAGGCGCTGGGCCGCGCCAAGTTCCACGATCCGCGGGCCGAACGCCTCGCCGACGTGCTGCTCGATGCCGCAGACGCGGGCTCCGTGCTTGAAAGCGGCGTGCTCGCCACCATATTCAGCGCACGCGGGCTCGCGGCGCCCGCTCCTGAAGATTATGCCGAACTGCGGTTTGGCTTCCTTGCCGAGGAAGCCGACCCTGCCCGGTCGATTGCCGAGCTTGCCGAGGCGGTCGGGCTGCTGGTCGAACGGCCCGCGCTCGACGCGGCGCTGGCGGCGGCGACTGCGCGGTTCGACGCCGATCCCGAGGGAGCCTATGCCGAGCAGCAGCGTTTGTTGAAGAGAAAGCTGGAATTCGATTCGCGTCTGCGCCAAATGGCCAGCGCGCGCGCAGCCGGACCGGGCGGGGAAACCCCGTCCGAGCTGGGGATTCCCATTGAAATGGCGGAACGATAACTTGGACAGAGACGACGACATGCAAGATGGCGACAAGAACGACGGCGGCGACGCGCCGCTGATCGATCTTAACGACGCCTCCATCAAGAAGCTGATCGCCCGGGCCAAGCGCCGCGGGGTGATCACGGTCGACGAGCTCAACGAAGCATTGCCGCAGGACCAGATGTCGGCCGACCAGATCGAAGACATAATGTCCGCGATCTCGGAAATGGGCGTCAACATCGTCGAGAGCGACGAGGATGCGGCCGAGTCCGAAGACCCGGCGGTCGACGAGGTCGACGATAACGACGGTGTCGGCGAAAAGCCGCTGCTCGAGAAGAAGAAGGAAACGATCGAGCGCACCGACGATCCGGTGCGGATGTACTTGCGCGAGATGGGCGCGGTCGAGCTGCTCAGCCGCGAGGGCGAAATCGCCATCGCCAAGCGGATCGAATCGGGCCGCGACACGATGATCTTCGGCCTGTGCGAAAGCCCGATCACGTTCCACGCGATTATCCAGTGGTCCAACGCGCTCAATGCGGGCGAGATGCAGCTGCGCGAGATCCTCGATCTCGACGCCATGCTTTCCAAGGAGCCCGCGCCCGAGGCGATGACCGAAGACGCCGACGACGACGCCGAGCCCGAGATCAGCGAAAAGACCGCGGGCCCCTCGTTCAAGGAAGAAGAAGAAGTCGAGGAAGAGCCCGTCGCCGAGGATGAGGACGAGGACGGCATCGAACGCCGCGCCCGCCGCCCGGTCGAGGAAGAGGAAGAGGACAACACGCTTTCGCTCGCGCAGATGGAAGCACAGCTCAAGCCCCAGGCGCTCGAGAAGTTCGCGCTGATCACGCAGTTGTTCAAGAAGTTCGAGAAGGTCCAGGGCGATCGCCTCAACGCGCTCGGTACCGGCACCGCGTTTTCGCCAGGGCGCGAGAAATCGTACCATGCTCTGCGCGAGGAGCTTACCGCGCAGGTCGAGAGCGTGCAGTTCCACGCGACCAAGATCGAATATCTGGTCGACAATCTATACGCTTTCAACCGCCGCCTGACCGCGCTGGGCGGCCAGATGCTGCGCTTGGCCGAACGTCACAAGGTCAACCGCAAGGACTTCCTCGACAGCTACGTCGGGCGCGAGCTCGACGATCAGTGGCTCGCCGAGATGGCGAGCAAGGACAAGAAGTGGGCCGCGTTCTCGACCGAAGAGGCCGATCCGGTCGAACGGATCCGCGCCGAGATCGCCGATATCGCCTCGGCCACCGGCATGGCGCTGGGCGAGTTCCGGCGGATCGTCAACATGGTCCAGAAGGGCGAGCGCGAAGCGCGCATCGCCAAGAAGGAAATGGTCGAGGCCAACCTGCGCCTCGTGATCTCGATTGCGAAGAAGTACACGAACCGCGGCCTGCAATTCCTTGATCTTATTCAAGAAGGCAACATCGGCCTGATGAAGGCGGTCGACAAGTTCGAGTATCGCCGCGGCTACAAGTTCAGCACCTATGCAACGTGGTGGATCCGCCAGGCGATCACTCGCAGTATCGCCGACCAGGCCCGCACGATCCGCATTCCGGTCCACATGATCGAGACGATCAACAAGCTGGTCCGCACGAGCCGCCAGTTCCTCCACGAGCAGGGCCGCGAGCCGACTCCCGAGGAAATGGCCGAGCGCCTTTCCATGCCGCTGGAAAAAGTGCGCAAGGTGATGAAAATCGCCAAGGAGCCGATCAGTCTCGAAACCCCGATCGGCGACGAGGAAGATTCGCATCTCGGCGATTTCATCGAGGACAAGAACGCGATAATCCCGGTCGACGCCGCGATCCAGGCCAATCTCAAGGAAACCGTAACCCGCGTCTTGGCGTCGCTCACCCCGCGCGAGGAACGCGTTCTGCGGATGCGCTTCGGGATCGGGATGAACACCGATCACACGCTCGAAGAAGTCGGCCAGCAGTTCTCGGTCACCCGCGAGCGCATCCGCCAGATCGAGGCCAAGGCGCTGCGCAAGCTCAAGCATCCGAGCCGCAGCCGCAAGATGCGCAGCTTCCTCGATCAGTAGGCTGCGCTTTCTGGCGGCGATGGCGGGGCTGACGGTAGTGTCAGCGCCCTCGATTGTGCTGGCCCAGCAGACGGAAGTCCCGGCGGCAACAACCCCGTCGGGAACCGCGCTGGCCCCGGTCGATCAGGCATCGCTCGCTACGCACTGAACCGGTTCAGGTCGAGCGTTTGACCTTGAACGTCACCGTGCGGCTCTGGCACGAGAGATCGTTGACCGTGACATAGTACCGGGCCGAGTTGAAACCGACGCGGTAGGTCAGTTGGTCGGCGCATTTGAAGCCGTCGGCGATGGCCTGGCCGCTTTCGGAGACATCGACTTTTCTGAGCTGCTGACCGCCACGCAGGATGTTGATGAACGACTTGACCCCCTGCCCGTCGATCATCTGGACAACCATCTTGATCGGCTCAGCGGAGGCGGGCGGCGCGCCGACGAAGGCCAGCAGCGCGAGCGATCCTGCGATGATCCGGTACGGCGTCATGGCAACACAGTATCCGAATTTTCGTCGATAAGTCCAGCGTCGGGCTTCGGCACGCGCGATCCCATGAACAACATGTAGGAGACCATGCCCAGGATCGCGATGATGATCATGAAGGAAGACAGAATGATTTCAAGGTAATAGCGCACCAGAAAGACCCGCCAGCTAGTGCTTTTGAGCAACGATATGCCGCTCTCCTGTTCGGGCGTCGGCGTGTAGTGAAACTCGGGAAATTTTGCGCCCTTGATCCGCTTCGACTCGATCCACAGGGCACTGCTGGCGGGCAGGTAGGTCTTGATCACGGTGTCGACGCTGTCCGCCGCGATATTCTGGCGGATCACCACCGGCGCCACCGCCTTCACGCTGACGGTCTCGGGATCGATGCACGGCGCTGCGTCGGGGCAATTCAGCTCGAAATTGAGGTCGCGCAAATAGATATCGCTCGAGATATTCTGCAGATGGATGCGCTGGGTGTCGGTCTCCGGGTTTGAAATGACCTGGTACGAGACCGAGCGCGCAGCCTTCACCTCGTTGGTGATCTGGGTGATGTGCCACCCGAACGCGCCGAACAGCAACGCGATCGCGAACGGCGCCTTGTCATCGTGGAGCGAACGCCTGGGTTTGGGTTTGTGCGGGGTAATCATGCGCTTGGCTTGAAGCGATTGAAGTGCGCCGCGTACGGACTAACCGGATCGAACCGGACATAGAGCGCGGTTGCCAGCGCCAGTGCCAGCGCGGCGCCTGCGGCGATGTGCAGGATGCGCTGCGGTTGCACAGGCCACAGCGGCACGAGCACCAATACGCCAAGCGCGAGCGGCAGCGCGGCGACCGAGGGGATTGCCGGCCCCACCCCTTGCATAAGCTGGTGCGCGAGCGAAATCTGGTAACCGAGCACCAGCGCGGCGGTCACGGCGGCCACGATGGTTCCCGCCGGGCCGCGCGCGTGGGCGAGCGCCGCAGCGCCTAGCCCGCCGAGCAGCAAGGGAACCTCTACGACATAAGCCGCGGTCGGGGCCGCTATCTGCAGAGCCAGCGCCAGCAGCAGCAACGGGATCGCGGCACCCGCCCGGGTGCCTGGGCCCAGGCGCACCCCGCCGAAGACGACCGCCGCCGCGGCGAAGCAACCGAGCAGCGCCATCACCTCCCGTTTGGGGATCGCGGCCAGCCGATCGTAGTAATTGCCGACCTGCGGCCCCGAGACGAGGTTGAGCAGATACAGCAGCACCCCTGATCCGACGATCAGCGTGAGCATGCGTCCGGCTCCGCCGGCGACTTCGCGCGCCGATGCACCCCGCGCCGCGGCAACTCCGTAAAGCACCGCCGACGCGCCAAGCACCAGCCAGCCGAGCCACGCCGCATACAGCGCGGTGAACAGCCCGAACACATCGAAGAACACCACGTCGGGCGCCTTGGCGGGTAGCTGCGCCGCGCTGCCCAGCGCCCGCGTCAGATCGAGCACCTGGCCGCCCATGTCCTGGAGCGAACCCTGGTCGAGCCGCTCGGGACTGGCGAGCGGCGAATGATACAGGCCGGGGCGTCCGATAAACGCAAAGTTGTACGCGGTGTAAGGGCCGGTCTTCAGCGCCGCGGTCAGATCGGTGCTGTTGGGCAGCGTCTTGTAGATGAACACCCCGAGCGACGACGCCGCGGGCTTGTGCACCGCGCCGGCATAGACCCGCGCCGCGGCGCCGTTGTCGCGCGAAGTTTCGAACAGCGTCGTGCGCCCGCCGCCGCCGCGCGATTCCATGTTGATGATCGCACCGACATGCGCGCGGCGCGGATCGTGATCGAAGAATTCATGCGCGCCCACCAGCCCGAGTTCCTCGGCATCGGTGAGCAGGACCATGACATCGCGGCGCAGCGGTGGGCCATTGCGCAGCGCGCGGACGATCTCGATCGCGCTGGCTACCCCGGTGGCATCATCGGGCGCGCCTTGCGATGCCCAGACGCTGTCGTGGTGCGCCATCAGCAGCACCGCGGGCGAGCTGCGGTCGGTGCCCGGCAACACCGCGACGATGTTGGTCAGCGTCGCCGGGGGCTCGTTCCGCTCGCTCCAGGTGTTCAGCCGCTCGGTAGCGAGCACGGTCGCCGGGAACTGCGCCATCGATGTTTCGAGGCCGATCGCCTGGAGCCGCGCCATCAGCAGGCTGTGCACGATCGCAGCTTGCGCCGATCCCGCGGGGTGCGGCGCGGCCGCGATCTGGCGCACATCGGCCATCGCCCGGCCGGCGGAAAACGCACCAAGCGGCGCGTCGGCCGAACGCGGAGCGGGCGGAGTTGTCGCCATGATCGCCAGCACGATTGCCGCGATCAGCGCGCCGATAAATCCAAACCATGTCCGCATTGTCTTGTCCCCAGCCGCGATCGCCACTCGATGGCAATAACTCCCGCAAGTCAATCGCGCGGCCCCGCACTTTACCGGGATAGCGCGCGCAAAGCGGTGGCAACTGCGCGCCGCCGCGCCTATGGCGGCACGGCTATCGATTCACCCGCCGCCAGACGAGACGCCCGATGCGAATCGCGATTGCCTCCGATCATGCCGCGTTCGCGCTCAAGGCTCAGCTTGCGCCGTGGTTGCGCGCCGAGGGGCATGAGGTCATCGATCTTGGCCCCGCCACCGATACGCGCGTCGACTATCCCGATTTCGGCTACAAGCTTGCAGATTGCGTCGCTTCCGGACAGGCCGAGCGCGGGGTCGCGTTGTGCGGGAGCGGGATCGGCATCTCGATTGCGGTCAACCGCAACCCGGCGCTGCGCTGCGCTTTGGTGCACGAGCCGCTTTCGGCGCAACTGGCGCGCGAACACGGCGATGCCAACGCGATCGCGCTGGGCGCGCGGCTGATCGGGATCGAGATGGCCCAAGCCTGCATCACTGCTTTCCTCGCCACCGATTTTGCCGGCGGCCGCCACTGCGCGCGAGTCGAAAAATTGTCCCACCCCGTCGTCTCCGGAGTTGCCGCATGACCATGACCGCCGAAGCGACTCCCGCGATCCGATCGCCGGGTTTCTTCTCCGACAGCGTCGCCGCGTCCGACCCCGCGGTCGCCGCGGCAATCGGCCATGAGCTGAAGCGCGAGAAAAAGCAGATCGAGCTGATCGCGAGCGAGAACATCGTCAGCCGCGCGGTACTCGAGGCGCAAGGGTCGGTGCTCACCAACAAGTACGCCGAAGGCTATCCGGGCAAGCGCTATTATCAGGGCTGCGAACCTTCGGACGAGGTCGAAACGCTGGCAATAGAACGCGCCAAGCAGTTGTTCGGATGCGAATTTGCCAACGTCCAACCGCATTCGGGCGCGCAGGCCAACGGCGCTGTGCTGCTCGCCACGATTAAGCCCGGCGACACCATCCTGGGGATGAGCCTGGACGCCGGCGGGCACCTGACCCACGGCGCGCGCGCAGCGATGAGCGGCAAGTGGTTCAATGCGGTCCAGTACGGGGTCGATCGCGCCACCCATCTGATCGACTTCGCCCAGGTCGAAGCGCTGGCGCGCGCGCATAAGCCCAAGCTGATCATCGCCGGCGGTTCCGCCTATCCGCGGATCATCGATTTCGCCCGTTTTCGCGCGATAGCCGACGAGGTCGGGGCGCTATTCCAGGTCGATATGGCGCACTTTGCCGGGCTCGTCGCCACCGGGCTCCATCCCTCGCCCTTCCCCCACGCGCACATCGCGACGACGACGACGCACAAGACGCTGCGCGGCCCGCGCGGCGGCATGATCCTTACCAACGACGAGAAGCTCGCCAAGAAGATCAATTCGGCGGTGTTTCCCGGCCTGCAGGGCGGCCCTTTGATGCATGTCATTGCTGCCAAGGCCGTAGCCTTCGGCGAAGCGCTGCGCCCCGAGTTCAAGGCCTATTCGCGCGCGGTGATCGAGAATGCCGCGGTCCTGGCCGCCACGCTCAAGGAACGCGGCGCCCAGATCGTCGCGGGCGGGACCGACACCCACCTTGCGCTCATCGACCTCACCCCGCTGGGCGTGACCGGCAAGGATGCCGACGAAGCGCTCGAGCGCGCGGGCATTACCTGCAACAAGAACGGCATTCCGTTCGATCCGCTACCCCCGACCAAGACGAGCGGCATCCGCGTCGGCAGCCCGGCGGGCACCACGCGCGGTTTCGGGACCCATGAGTTCCGCGAGATCGGCCACATGATCGCCGATGTGCTCGACGGCCTGCGGCGGTGCGGAGAATCCGGCGACGCACAAGTGGAACATAATGTCCGCGCGCGCGTCGAGGCACTGTGCGATCGTTTCCCCATCTATCCGGAGCTTTGAAATGTTGAACGAAGACCCCAATGCGCCGCAGAACGATCCCCGCCGCGGCGACGACCTGATCGCCGATGCGCGCGAGGAAGTCATGGGCATGGCCAAGGAAGGCATGCACCACCCGTCGACCAAACCGGTGCTCTACGGCGCTGCCGCGGGCGCGGTGGCGGGGGCGGTGCTGCCGCTGATTTCGCTGCCCGTTGGCGCGATCCTGGGTGCCGGGTTCATGCTCTACAAACGCCTGCGTCCCTGATCGGTGCGATGTCCGTTCTGCGCGCATGACGACAGCCAGGTAAAGGATTCGCGCCCGACCGAAGACAACACCGCGATCCGCCGCCGCCGCCAGTGCGAAAGCTGCGGCGCGCGGTTCACCACCTTCGAACGCGTGCAATTGCGCGACATTGTCGTGATTAAGCGCGGCGATGCGCGCGAGCCCTTCGACCGTGCCAAGATCGAGCAATCGGTCGCGCTGGCCACGCGCAAACGCGGCATCGCACAGGAGCGGCTCGATCAGCTCGTGTCGGGCATCCAGCGCCAGATCGAAACGCTGGGCGAAAGTGAAGTCCCCGCCAAGGCCATCGGCGAAATGGTCATGGATGGCCTGCGCGCGCTGGATAGCGTCGCCTATATCCGCTTTGCCAGCGTCTACCGCGAATTCAGCGAAGCGCGCGATTTCGAGGAGTTTGCGAGTTCGGTGCGGGATGCAGGGACCGAGTAGTCCTTAGAGACGGGGCCAGCGGCACTCCTCAGGACGAACGGATTGCCAACTGGTGTCCAATCTCCCAAACCCCGTTCGTCCTGAGGAGCGGCGCAGCCGCGTCTCGAAGGACCGCGCGCAAGGTCCGGAAATGTCGCCTCCCTTCTCCGCCAACATGCTCCGGTGCGCCGACGGGACCGACCATCTCGGCCATTCCGAGGATCTCGAGGTCGCCGGCCCGTCCGCGCCTTCGTTGGTGCTGAGGAGGGCTGCAAGCTTCTCTCGAAGCATAACCGCGTGACCCGCAATCCCCACCCCGCAATCGTCCTCGTCCGCCCCCAGCTCGGCGAGAACATCGGCAAAACCGCGCGGGCCATGCTCAATTTCGGGCTGACCGATCTGCGCCTGGTCGCCCCCCGTGACGGCTGGCCCAATCCCTCGTCCGGCCCTGCCGCCGCAGGGGCGGACGAAGTGCTTCAGCGCGCGCGAGTGTATCCCACGCTGGCCGAGGCCGTCGCCGATTGTCCGCACGTCTATGCCACCACGGTGCGCAAGCGCGGCGTGTCCAAGCCCGTCCTGACTCCCGAGGAGGCCGCACACGCGATCCATACCGAACCCGGGCAATCGGCGCTTGTGTTCGGCGCGGAACGCTCGGGGCTCGATACCGACGACGTTGCGCTTGCCCGGGCGATCGTGACAGTGCCGATCAACCCCGCGTTCGCCTCGCTCAACCTTGCCCAGGCGGTGATCCTGTGCGCTTACGAATGGTCGAAGCACCAAGCGTTGGCCCAGCCACCGGCGACCGCGGCATTGCCCCCTGCACCGCAGGACGAGCTCGAAGGGATGATCTGCCAGCTCGAAGCGATGCTCGATCCGCGCGGGTATTTCTTCCCGCACAGCCGCGCAGTGGCGACGCGGCGGGCACTGCGCACGATCCTGACCAAGCCGGCCTGGAACCACCTCGAGGTTCGCACCTTGCGCGGAGTGCTGACGACGCTGGCGCGGAAACCTGGACCCTCCGAATAGGCTCGCAGTCCCTCGGAAACTGACCGTAACTGGCGCGGAAGCGATTCCGCTGGTATGTGCGCGTATGTCTCGTAGTCCTTTAACTCGATCATAAAGTTGGGAATTTTTTCGAATATGCGCTTGTTTATCGTTCTTGGGCTCTTTGCCAGTAGCGTGTCTGCTTTTGCCGAAACAGCACCGGTTAAGTTGGATCCGGTTCCTGCCGCACCCCCCGCTCCGCTCGCCAAGCCCGCCAAGGTATGCCGCATTTCGCAGGAGCCGACGGGCAGCCATATGGGCGGTTCGGGCCGCGTGTGCCGCACGGCCGAAGCGTGGGCGCGGATCGACAACCGTGAGGCCAGCGGACAGTCGGCCGGGCCGCAACCGGTCCAGTCGGGCTCGGCGACGATGCAGTAGGCGGTTTTCGCCTGCAATTGCAGCGGGCGCTTGATCTTTGACGGGTGCGCGGCTAAGCGCGCGCCTTCGCAATTGGCCCCGCACCCCGGTGAAGCGGTGGCCGCGTTCGATCTTCTCGATCGGGCGGTGCGGTTCCGGGCTTAGCGCCAGCATCCTGCAGGCACAGCAAATTGAAGGACAAGACGCGCCATGTCGAAGCGCAATGCATCGAAGTACAAGCTCGATCGCCGGATGGGCGAGAATATCTGGGGCCGTCCCAAGAGCGCGGTCAACCGCCGCGCCTATGGCCCGGGCCAGCACGGCCAGCGCCGCAAGTCGAAGGTTTCGGACTTCGGCATCCAGTTGCGCGCCAAGCAGAAGCTCAAGGGCTACTACGGCGATGTCACCGAAAAGCAGTTCAAGCGCACCTATCAGGAAGCCGCGCGGATCAAGGGCGATACCGGTCAGAAGCTGGTCGGCCTGCTCGAGCAGCGGCTCGACATGGTGGTCTACCGCGCCAAGTTCGCCCCGACGATCTTCGCCGCGCGCCAGGTCGTCAACCACGGCCACATCCGCGTCAACGGGGTGAAGTGCAACATTGCCAGCCGCCGCGTGCTGCCGGGCGACGTCGTCAGCCTGGGTGAAAAGGCCAAGGAGATGGCGCTGGTCATCGAAGCGCAGTCGCTGCCCGAGCGCGACATTCCCGATTACGTTGCTGCCGACGGCACCGACAAGGTCACGTTCGTGCGCGTCCCGACGCTCGACGAAGTACCTTACCCGGTGAAGATGGAGCCCAATCTGGTCGTCGAGTTCTACTCGCGCTGATCAATTCGCCGGTACAAAAAAAGGGCGGTCCGCAAGGGCCGCCCTTTTTCGTTCGAGGATATCGGATCAGTTCGCCGGCAGCCCCAGGTTGCGGCGCAGAAACGCATCGCTTTCGCTGAGCACACGGGTGCGTGCGGCAGGGCTTGGCAACTGGTGGTCGAGCCCGGGGAATTCGACCAGCTCGACCTGCTTGCCCGCACCGCGCAGCTTCCCGAGCATATAACGCGACGCTTCGATGTCGACATTCTGGTCGCGGTCCCCGTGGAACATCAGCACCGGCACCTTGAACCGATCTGCGTTCTGCGCGGGTGAACCTTCGCGGATGTGCGGGCCCGTTCCCAGGAACGCGTCCATTTGGGGGAAGTTGATCGAGCCGATCGCGCGGTTGCGCAATTGCTGAAGATCGGTGACCGGCGCCACCGCAACGATCGCCTTGAACAGATCGGGATCCAGCACCGCGCTCTGCAACGCGGCATAGCCGCCGTACGACCATCCGACGATCGCCAGCTTGCCCGGAGCCGCGATGCCTTGCGACAGCAGCCAGCGGCCCGCGTCGTTGACATCGCCGATTGCTGCGCGCCACGATTTGAACCCGTTGCTCTTGTACCAGGCCGCGCCATAACCGGTCGATCCGCGGTAGTTGGGCTGGATCACCGCATAGCCGCGTGCCGCGAAAAACTGCGAAAGCCAATCGAAACCCCATTCGTCGCGCGCCGCCGGACCGCCGTGCGGCATGACGATTGCGGGTAGGCCTTTGCCGCTCGATCCGGGGGGCAGGGTCAGATAGGCCGGGATCGCGGTGCCATCGGCAGCGGTATAGGTTATCGGCGTAACCGTCGCCAAAGTGCGCTGGGCCAGCTCTGCCCGCACCGGCAACAGCGCCTCCATATGCCGGGTGGCCTTGGTGTAGAGATAGACCATGCCCGGATTGGTGTCGCTCGATGCCTCGATCAGGAGCTTGGACTCGTCGGCGGTCGAATCGATGATCGAGACCACCGGATGCCCTGGCAAAGCCGCGCTGAGCTGGCGCGATAGCAGGGCGATGCCCGGGTCGAAATACTCGACCGCCCGGCGTTCGGTCGCGTAGCTGGTCCCGATGATCCGGCGGCTGCGGCCGATACCGACCAGTCCGTCGATATCGACATCGGGCCGCGCGGCGATCAGCTTGCGCGTCGCCAGACCATCGAGCGAGATGCTGTAAAGCGCATCGCGCCCGTCCTTCTTCTCGAAACCATAGACGACGTTGGTCGCGGCATCGACTGCGCGCGGATGGAACCCCGCTTCGTCCTCGAGGTCCGATACGGTCGACAGCGGCTTCCATTCGCGCGACCCCGGGAGGCGGTAGTAGTAGCGTTCGGATTTCTTCAGATAGCCGTCATCGTTGCGTTCCTGCCTGCCCATAAGGCGCACGGTGCCGTGACCATCGGTGAAATAGCGCGTCGCAGTCAGGCTCGGCATTTCGATGCGGTGGCGCTCCAGCGTAACCGTATTGACCTCGTCGACCCCGAACCCGGCAGCCGAATTGTCGGTGCGGTTACCGGCCTGCTCGCCGGCCGAATATTGCTGCATCATCAGGACGGTGCCCGGCTTCCCGGGGATGTCCAGGTCCAGCAAGCCGCCGCCGTAATAGACATCGTCCTCGGCATGGCTCCCGGCCTCGCGGGTCAGCTTGACGACGTGCGACCCATCGCTGTCGAGCGCGAACATCTTGGTATAGGTGATCAGCTGGCCGTGGTCCGGAACGATCAGATTGACGCTGCAGGCCAGCCGGGTCTCGGTTGCCCACCGGCAACTGCCGAACTTGCCGTCGGTCGGCGCGAGGTTGAGGATCTGCTTGGACTGGCCCCCCGCGACCAGATCGGCGATCATCAACACCTGATTGTCACCCGCGTTGGTGACGTAGGCGATCTTGCCGCCCTGCGGCGACAACGTAATCCGCTGCACCGATTCGATCGCTCCGAACTGGCGCGCGACATTAAGCCCTTCCGCAGTGACGCCGCTGGCCTGAATCCATGCCGGAGCCGGGGCGCTGTCGTTACCCGCCGCGGGGATCGCTGCGCCGCCCAGGAGCAGCGCCATGAGGGTGGTAGTCTTGCGGACCATGATACGTCTTTCCTGTTCGATGATGCGGACCGAATTCTCCGGCCCGCTTGGAACCCGGACGTCGCCGGGAAGCAAGGGGGATTGCTCAGCCGGCGGGTAGCCCGAGGCTGCGCCGCAGAAATGCGTCGCTGTCGCGGAGCAGACGCGCGCGCGCGGCGGGGCTGGAAAGCTGGTGGTCGAGACCGGGGAATTCGACCAGCTCGACCTGTTTGCCCGCACTGCGGAGCCGGCCGAGCATGTAACGCGATTCGCCGATCGCGACGTTCTGGTCACGGTCGCCGTGGAACATGAGGACCGGTGCTTTGATCCGCTCGACATTCTGCGCGGGCGAACCCTCGCGTACGTGCGGGCCAGTGCCGATAAACGCGTCGATCATCGGGTAGTTTGAGAACGACGCCGATTCCTCGCGCAGTTTCTGAAGATCGGTCACCGGTGCCACTGCGACGATGGCCTTGAACAGGTCGGGGTCGAGCACCGAGGACTGCAGTGCTGCATAGCCGCCGTACGACCAGCCCACGATCGCAAGCTTGCCCGGGGCGGCGATGCCCTGTGCCAGCAGCCAGCGCCCGGCGTCGTTGACGTCACCGATCGCGGTGCGCCAGGATTTGAAGCCGTTGCGCTGATACCAAGCCGCGCCGTAGCCGGTCGATCCGCGGAAGTTGGGCTGGAGCACCGCATAGCCGCGCGCGGCGTAGAACTGGGATAGCCAGTCGAAGCCCCACTCGTCACGCGCGCCGGGGCCACCGTGCGGCATCACGATCGCGGGGATACCCCTGCCGTCCGATCCGGGCGGCAAGGTCAGGTATGCGGGGATCGCGGTGCCGTCTGCAGCGGTGTAAGCCACCGGCTTGACCGTCGCGAGCGCACGCTCGGCAAGTTCGGCGCGCACCGGCAGCACGGCCTCGAGATGGCGGGTCGCCTTGGTGTAGACATAGACCATGCCCGGATTGGTATCGCTCGACGCCAGCAGCAGCAGCTTTGACTCGTCGGCGGTCGCATCGATGATCGAGACCGCCGGATGGCCGGGCAGCGCGCCGCTGAGCTGGAGCGACAACCGGCCAAGCGCGGGGTCGAAGTAATCCACCGTCCGGCGTTCGGTCGCGTAGCTGGTGCCGACCACGCGATTGCTGCGGCCGATGCGCACCAGCGAATCGATGTCGACATCGGCGCTTGAGGCGATCAACTTGCGCGTTGCGATGCCGTCGAGCGAAATGCTGTAAAGCGCGCTGAGCCCGTCCTTGTCTTCGAAGTCATAAACGACATTGGTGGCGCTATCGACCGCGACCGGCTCGAACCCCGTATCGCGATCGTCGATCGTCGCCACCGTCGACAGCGGCGTCCAGTCGCGCGTGCCGAGCTTGCGGTAGAAGAAATGTGCGGTCTTGCGCAGGTAGCCATCGTCGTTCGAATCGCGGGTCGCCATCACGCGGACGACGCCGTGTCCGTCCGTAACATACTGGAACGCATTGACGCGCGGCGGCTCGACATGACGGCGCGCCCCGGTCAACGTATCGACCTCGTCGACGCCGAGCCCATCGCTCGTGCTGCCCGTGTGACTGCCAATCTGCTCGTCGGGCACGTATTGCTGCTGCATCAGGACGCTGCCCGGCTTCCCCGGCACTTCCCAATCGAGCACGTTGCCGCCGTCGTAGATGTCCTTGACCGAACGGAGGCCGGTTTCGCGAGTGAGCTTGGCGATGTGACTGCCGTCGCTGTCGATCGCAAACAGCCGGGTGTAGGTGACGAGCTCCCCCGCATTGTTTGCAATGAAGCGAACCGTGCAGACCAGCCGGACATCGGTCGACCAGCGGCAGGCGCTGAGCGTTCCGTCGCTCGGGGTGACATTCAGGATCGGCTTGGGCAGGCCCCCGACGACCACGTCGGCGATGAACAGCACCATGTTGTCCCCAACGTTGCCGATATAGGCGACCTTGCCCCCGCTCGGTGCCATGCTGATCTGCTCGATCGATTCGATTGCGCCGAATTGCCGGGCAACCGCGGCGCCGTCTTCGGATGCCGCGGAGGTGATCGCGGGGACCGGGCCGGCAGCTGCGGATGCCTCGGCGACCAGGGCAGTCCCAGCCAGAAGCAGCGCGGCAAGTCGGCCGAATGTGCGGACCATCGAAATATTCTCCCCGTTTCAGCGTTCAGCTTGCACCTTTTGCATCGTCGATTCAAACCGTTATAGGTATTTGAAGGTGGTTATCCGCGCCCGGCCGACCTGCCGGCCCTTCCCTTGCCCGCCAAACCCGCTAGCGTCGCCGCGGTGGGTCAAGTCACGGGGAAGACGATGGAATTCGACGAAGTGATACTGGGCCGGCGCTCGATCCGCGGGTACAAGCCCGATGCGGTGCCGCGCGCGCTGATCGAGGAAGTGCTGGCGCTGGCGATCCGCGCGCCGTCGTCCATGAACACCCAGCCGTGGCACTTCCATGTCATCACCGGCGAGCCGC
>JANXSP010000093.1 GCA_025356575.1 Novosphingobium sp. | reverse complement strand
TGGTTCTTCTGCGGGATCGGCGGGTCGGGCATGCTCCCGCTCGCGCTGATCTTGCGCGGGCTGGGCGCGGAGATCGCGGGGTCGGACCGCAGCCGCGACCAGGGCCGCAGCCCGGAGAAATTCGCCTGGCTCGAAAGCCTGGGCATCGCCATGCACCCGCAGGACGGCAGCGGCGTCGTCTCGGCCGACCAGACGCTGGTCGCCTCCGCCGCGGTCGAGAACTCGGTGCCGGAAGTGATCCGGGCCAAGCAGATTGGCTGCGCCCGGATGCGCCGGGCGGACTTGCTTGCGCTGCTGTTCAACGCCGCGGCTGTGCGGATCGCGGTCGGCGGGACCAGCGGCAAGTCGACCGTCACAGGAATGATCGGCTGGATCATGACGAAGGCCGGCCGCGACCCGACGATCATGAACGGCGCGGTGATGAAGAACTTCGTCGCAGACGACGCACCGTTCGCTAGCGCGCGCGTGGGCGGCGGTCCAATGACTGACAGCGTGTTCGTAAGCGAGGTCGACGAGAGCGACGGCTCGATCGCGCTTTACCGGCCCAGCGTCGCGGTGCTCGGCAACGTCACCCTCGACCACAAGAGCCTGGAAGAACTGCGCGCGCTCTTCGGCGATTTCCTGGCCGAGGCGGACATCGCCGCGGTCAATCTCGACGATCCGGAGAGTGCTGCACTGGCAAGCCGGGCGAAAACGCTGGTCGGGTTCGGCATCGTCAGCGCGGACGCCCAGATCGGCGTGACGGCCGGCAGTATCGTCGAGGCGCGGACCGGTCTCACCGCAACGATCCTCGACCGCCGCGACGGATCGGGGCACGCGCTGGCGCTCAAAATCCCCGGCCGCCACAACCTCGCCAACGCGCTCGCCGCGATCGCTGCTGCCAGCGCCGCGGGCGTACCCGTGGCGAAAGCCGTCGCCGCGCTGGCGACCTTCGCCGGGCTCGCGCGCCGTTTCGATATCGTCGGGACCAGCCAGGGCGGCGTCACGGTGATCGACGATTTCGGCCACAACCCCGACAAGATCGCCGCCACGATGGCGACCCTGCGCGCGCACCCCGGGCGGATCGTCGCGTTCTTCCAGCCGCACGGCTACGGCCCCCTGCGCCAGATGGGTGCCGAACTCGCCCAGACGCTCGCTGGCGCGCTGATGCCCGATGACATCGTGATCTTCTCCGATCCGGCCTACTTCGGCGGCACGGTCGACCGCACGACCGGCTCCGCCCAGATCGTCGCCCAGATCGCCGCCGCCGGCGCCCGCGCCGAACACCTCCCCGCCCGCGAGGACTGCGGCGCCCGCCTCGTCGCGCTTGCCCGCCCCGGCGACCGCATCGTCATCATGGGCGCCCGCGACGACACTTTGACGGCGTTTGCCAGGGACGTGCTGGCGCGCTTACCATGAAGGCCTCTGCTTGAAGGCCTGTCCTTGAAGGCTTGCCTTTTACGCCGCGCCCGCTAAGGACCGCTGCTTCCCCGGCTCAGGCAGGGGATCCCAAGAAAGCCGGAGGGGCCCCGCAATCGTGCGGATCGGCCAGCGATCGGTTGGAATGCAAGAAAGGCACAGCATGCCGCTTTACGAGCATGTCTTCCTGGCGCGCCAGGACCTTAGCCAGGCGCAAGTCGACGCACTGGCGACAACTGCCAGCGGGATCGTCGAGGCGAACCAGGGCAAGATCACCAAGACCGAGACCTGGGGCCTCAAGTCCCTCGCCTACAAGATCAAGCGCAACCGCAAGGCACATTTCGTGCTGCTCAACATCGATGCCCCCGCGGGCGTCGTCGCCGAGCTCGAGCGCCAGACCGCGATCAACGAAGACGTCATCCGCTACATGACCGTCCGTGTCGACGGGCATGAAGAAGGTCCGTCGGTGATGATGCGCAAGAACGATCGTGAGCGCACCCGCCGCCGCGACCGCGAGGAGATGTAAAGATGGCCCGTCCGTTTTTCCGCCGCCGCAAGTCGTGCCCGTTCTCGGGCAAGAATGCTCCCGCCATCGATTACAAGGACGTGCGTCTGCTGCAGGGCTTCATGTCCGAACGCGGCAAGATCGTGCCCAGCCGCATCACCGCGGTTTCGGGCAAGAAGCAGCGCGAACTGGGTCAGGCGATCAAGCGCGCCCGCCAGCTCGGCCTGCTGCCGTACCTCGTGAAGTAAGGGGCCAGGTCCATGAACATCATTCTCCTCGAACGGATCGAGAAGCTCGGCACCATCGGCGACGTCGTCACCGTCAAGGATGGCTACGCCCGCAACTTCCTGCTCCCCAACAAGAAGGCGCTCCGCGCCAACGACGCCAACCGCAAGGTGTTCGAATCCAACCGCGCGCGGATCGAGAGCGACAACGCCTCGAAGCGCGGTGAGGCCGAGACTCATTCGACCAAGGTCGATGGGATGCAGGTCATCCTGATCCGCGCCTCGTCCAACTCGGGCCAGCTTTACGGTTCGGTTTCGGTGCGCGACATCGTCGATGCGCTGAACGCCGAGGGTGCGGGCATCGCCAAGTCGACCGTCGTGCTCGAACGCCCGATCAAGACGATCGGCGTGTTCGACGTGAAGGTCACGCTCCACCCCGAAGTGGCCGTCATGGTCAAGGTCAACGTCGCGCGCTCGCCCGACGAAGCCGCGCTTCAGGCCCAGGGCGTCGACGTCATGTCGGCGATGTTCGACAGCGACGAAGGCGGCTTCACCGAGAAGTACGACCCCAACGCCGAACCGGGCGAAATTCCCGCAGACATGCTGGAAGACGCCCCGGAAGAGGCCGCGCCCGAAGCGTAAGCTTTGCGGTTATCGCACAACACGAAGGGCGCCGGGCAACCGGCGCCCTTTTTGGTCGTGCGTTCGGGCGAGCAGGATCAAATCCGCCCCGCCATGCTCGAGCGAGCGTTGAACGCTCCGAAGATCGGGTCCCATTCGCGGATCGTCATGTTGTCGATCAAACCGTGGGAGGCGAACGGGTCGGTCGCGATGATCGCCTCGAGCGCGGCGCGATCGGGTGCCGCCATGATCAACATCGCGGATTTCACTGGCTCGCCTGGAAACGGACCGGACGCGATCAGCGCGCCGTCCGCGAGGCGCAGCTTGAGCCAGTCGACATGCGGCCTGAGATGCACCTGCCAGCCCGCTTCGTCGGGGTGTTGGTACGTCACGAGATATAACGGCATGGCTGTTCTCCTGCCGCGCAACCACCACGACCGCGGCACCAGCGCAACACGCGGACGCCGCACAAATTGAAATCGTCACGCCCGCGCGCTAAGGGCCACGCCATGCAAACATCAGAAACAATCATCGCGGAACTGGTCCGCGTTTACGATGCCGCGGTCGCGGCATTGCGCTCCGACATCGTCGCCTATGCCGCCGACGGCGCGCTGCCCCCGCCCGGACGGCGCGAGAGCCGGGCGTGGTGCTATCCCGAGCTTCGCCTGCACTTTGCCGGGGAGGAGCGTCGCGGCGACGTCACCCGCGCGTTCGGCCGGCTCAACGCTGCGGGAACGTACGTCACCACGGTCACGCGCCCGCACCTGTTCGCGGATTATCTGGCCGAGCAGCTCGACCTTATCGGATCGGCCTACGACGTCACCTGCGAAGTCGTCCCCTCGGCGGTCGAAATTCCGTTTTCCTATGTGCTCGACGGCGCGGCGGGCGCGGGGCTGGGCGAGATCAGCCCGCAGGACCTCGCGCGCCATTTCCCCACCACCGAACTCGCGCTGATCGGCGACGAGCTGGCCGACGGTTTCGATCTGGGCGGCCCCGCCGATCCGATCCCGCTGTCGCTGTTCGACGGGCTCCGCACCGATTTCAGCCTCGCCCGCCTGGCGCACTACACCGGCACCCAGATCGAGCATTTCCAGGGCTTCGTGCTGTTCACCAACTACCACCGTTATGTCGACGAGTTCGTCGACTGGGCGGCGCAGCAGCTTGGCCAGGGCACCTATACCGCCCTGTCGGGCGCGGGCGGGCTTTATCTCGACGCTCCGGTCGACCATGCGCGCGAGCGCCTTTCCGATACCGCCTGGCGCCGCCACCAGATGCCCGCGTATCACCTGATGAACGCGGCGGGGAGCGGGATCACGCTGGTCAACATCGGGGTCGGTCCGTCGAACGCGAAGACGATCTGCGATCACCTCGCGGTGCTGCGGCCCGAGGCGTGGCTGATGATCGGCCACTGCGGCGGCCTGCGCCCGACGCAGAAGATCGGCGATTACGTCCTCGCCCACGCTTACTTGCGCGACGATCACGTGCTCGACCATGTACTCCCGCCCGAGATCCCCATTCCCGCGATTGCTGAGGTCCAGGTCGCGCTGGCTGCAGCGGCGGAGAAAGTCAGCGGGACCGGCGGCGCCGACCTCAAGAAGCGCATGCGCACGGGCACCGTCGTCACCACCGACGACCGCAACTGGGAATTGCGCTATACCCATTCCGCCCGCCGCCTGAGCCTGAGCCGCGCAGTCGGGATCGACATGGAAAGCGCCACCATCGCCGCGCAAGGCTACCGCTTCCGCGTGCCTTACGGGACGCTGCTATGCGTCTCGGACAAGCCGCTGCACGGTGAGATCAAGCTGCCCGGGCAGGCCAACCGGTTCTACGAGGAAGCGATCGCCGCGCACCTGATGATCGGGGTGACCGCGTGCGAACTGCTCCGCGCCGAGGGCGGCCGGCTGCATTCGCGCAAGTTGCGCGCGTTCAACGAGCCGCCATTCCGCTAGGTTCGGTCGCGCAGGAAGTCCGCGATCGCCGCGCCCAGATCGGGCTTGGTCACCGCGCTCATGTGGTTGCCGGGGATGGTGACGAGTTCCGCCTGCGGCATCCTTGCCGCCAACGTCGGCGCAGAGCCGTTGTCCTGGTCGTCCGCCCCGCACACCACCAGGGTCGGCACCGTCACCGCCTCGATCGCGCTCGCCGGGGTATCGACGAAGGTTTCGATCAGCATCCGCACCGCCACCCGGTCGACGTCGGTGGTCTTCATGAACTGAACCGCGAAATAGGCCGGATCGCCCGGCTTGGCGGTGTCGTAAGCATCGATCGCGCCCAGGAAGAAATCGCGGCGGCGCGAACCTTGGGTCAGCCCTTCCCAACCCATCCCGCCCAGCACCAACCGCCGCGGAGTAGCCCCCGCGATCACGCTGCGGATCGCAGTGCGCGCGCCGAGCGAATAGCCGACCAGGTCGTAGTCGGTCAGCCCCAGGTGCGCGACCAGCGCCGCGACATCGCCCGCCAGCACATCGTGCGGATAGCCCGCGGCGTCGCGGGGTTTGGCGCTTTCGCCATGCGCGCGCAGATCGGGCATCAGGCATTCGAAACCGCGCGCCGCGAGCAGCGCGGCGGTGCCGTACGTCACCCAGTTGGTCTGCGCGCTCGACATCAGCCCGTGGAGGAGAATGACCGGGCGACCGCTTCCTTCTTTGGGCCCGAGCCGGTGGAGCGCCAGCGCCACGCCGCCGACCCCGGGGAATGTTTCGGTCATGTCGGTACCTTCTGCAAAGCGGCCATGAACGCGGCGGGCGGGGCGTTTTCGGGCCAGTCCGGCACGCTGGCGGCGATTATCACCCACGGCTGCTTGCGCTTGGTCCAGATATGCGCGCGCGGAACCAGCGTCTCGGCCTCGTCCAGCGTGCCCGCGCGGACGACCGCGATGCCCGGGCGCGCGGTGTTGGTGTTCCACAGACGCGTGTGACACATGCCGCAGACGCGCTGGGTGCTGGTCCCGCCCGATGCGGTGACGTTCTGGTAGATCGCGACCTGCCCCTGCGTCACCGCAATCGCACCCTCGCCGATCAGCGCCTGCTGGCTGAACGCACTGCCGCTCCACGTCTGGCACAGCTGGCAATGGCAGCAATAGACCGGCGGCATCGTCTTCGCCGCCAGCACATACCGCACCGCGCCGCAGCGGCATCCGCCGGTGATCTCGCCGCTCATGGCGGGCAGGCTAATGGCTGCGCGGGCCGCCGTCACCCCTTCTTCAGATGCCGCCGCCCGAGCAACTCGGCAATCTGCACCGCGTTGAGCGCGGCGCCCTTGCGCAAGTTGTCCGACACGCACCACAGGGTCAGACCGTTTTCCACCGTCGGATCCTCGCGCACGCGGCTGACGTAGGTCGCGCCGTCGCCGACGCATTCGATCGGGGTGATGTAGCCTTCGTCCTCGCGCTTATCGATCAGCATCACGCCGGGAGCCTCGCGCAGGATGTCCTGCGCCTCCTCGGCCGAAATCTCACGCTCGAACTCGATGTTCACCGCTTCGGAATGCCCGACGAACACGGGCACGCGCACGCAGGTGGCGTTGAGCTTGATCTTGGGGTCGAGGATCTTCTTGGTCTCGACGACCATCTTCCACTCTTCCTTGGTCGATCCATCATCCAGGAACACGTCGATGTGCGGGATCACGTTGAACGCAATCTGCTTGGTGAAGACGGTGCTGTTGACCTGGTCACCCACGAAGATCGCCCGACTCTGCTCGAACAGTTCGTCCATACCCGCCTTGCCCGCACCGGAGACCGACTGGTAGGTCGAGACGACGACGCGCTTGATCTTGGCGGCATCGTGAAGCGGTTTGAGCACGACGACGAGTTGCGCGGTCGAGCAGTTGGGGTTGGCGATGATGTTGCGCGCCTTGTACCCGTCGATCGCGTCGGGATTGACCTCGGGCACGACCAGCGGAACGTCGGGATCCATGCGGTAGAGCGACGAGTTGTCGATCACTACGCAGCCCGCCGCGGCGCACTTGGGCGCATATTCCTTGGCCACGGCGGAACCGGCTGCGAACAAAGCGATGTCCCAGCCCGCCCAGTCGAAATGCTCGATGTTCTTGCACTTGAGCAACTTGCCGCTGTCGCCGAAATCGATCTCGACCCCGGTCGAGCGCGAGGAGGCGACTGCGGCGATTTCATCGATCGGAAATTCGCGCTCGGCCAGCACGTTGAGCACTTCGCGCCCGACATTGCCCGTCGCGCCGACGACTACTACCCGGTAACCCATGTAACCAATCCTCATATGGAAACGGCCGGCTTTCCGCGTTGGGAAAGGCCGGCCGTCTCGGTCTGTTCAGATGTTGTTGCGGGCGCATGGCCCCATCCGGTTAGTCCTTGGCGGCATCACCGCGGGTGTCGCGGCGTTCGGCGATACGTGCGCGTTTGCCGGTGCGGCCGCGCAGGTAATACAGCTTGGCCCGCCGCACGACACCGCGGCGAACCACGGTAATGCTGTCGATGTTGGGCGAGTACAGCGGGAACACGCGTTCAACGCCCTCGCCAAAGCTCATCTTGCGGACGGTGAAGTTACTGCCGAGCAGGCGGTTCGACCGGGCTATGCATACGCCTTCGAACGCCTGGACACGGGTACGCTCACCCTCGACCACGCGCACGCCGATGCGGACGGTATCGCCCGCGCGAAAATCGGGGATCGACTTCTTCGACTTGAATTCCTCGATGGCCTCGGCCTCGAGCGTCTGGATCAGGTTCACTGGTCCGGTTCCTCATTTTCACGCCGCGCGCCAGAGGCAGGCTGAACCCGAGCGCCGAGGTGACGCTCCCAAAGGTCCGGCCTGCGTAACCGTGTGTCGATCTCGGACTGGCGCTGACGCCAGGCCGCGATCTTCGCATGATCCCCCGATCGCAGCACTTGCGGGATCGTGCGCCCTTCCCATGTCGCGGGACGGGTATAGTGCGGGTACTCAAGAAGCCCGTTCTCGAACGATTCCTCGGTACCGCTGGAAGGGGCGCCCATTACGCCGGGAAGCAGCCGAATGCAAGCGTCGAGCACGACCAGCGCGGCCGGCTCGCCGCCCGACAGGACGACATCGCCAAGCGACACTTCCTCGATCTCGCGCGCGGCGAACAAGCGCTCGTCGAAGCCCTCGAACCGCCCACACAGGAGGATCACCCCGGGACCGCTGGCGAGGCTGCGAATACGCGCCTGGGTGAGCGGGGTGCCGCGCGGGGTCATTGCGAGGATCGGCGCGCTGGGTCGACTAGCGCGGGCATGGTCGACCGCCGCGGCAAGGACATCGGCGCGCAGCACCATCCCCGCACCGCCGCCCGCCGGGGTGTCGTCCACGGTACGGTGCTTGTCCGTGGCAAAATCGCGGATCTGCACGGTCTCGAGCGACCACGTGCCCTCCGCCAGCGCGCGCCCGGCGAGCGAAACGCCCAAGGGGCCGGGGAACATCTCGGGGTACAGCGTAAGGACGGCGGCTGCGAAGGTCACAGCGTCCAGTTCTCGGTGACGAGGCCCGCCACGTCGGCGAAAACGGCTTGGTTGTTTGTTACCACGATCGCCCCGACGCTGAGCGCGTGGGCGGCGAGCAGCCGGTCGAACCGCGCGCGCTTGAACGGCAGCATCGCATAGGCGCGTGCTGCCCGCTCGTCGAACGCCAGCAGGGGGATCGCTTCGGTAAATGCTTTGAGAACTTCGGGCGGCGGCGGCTTCTGCAGCTGTGTACCAAGCGCGATTTCCGCAAGGCTGATTGCGGAAATCCGGATTTCGCCTGGCATACAGGCACCGATCCGCCGGTTAACCGGAGAGGCGAGATGGATCATCGCATAGATCGAGCTGTCGGCATCGATGAGATACCGGATCACTCGCCCGAAGCCGCCGGGCTGCGCGCGAGGATCGTGCTGGGGCGCTCGTCGAACTCCCTCGCCTCGGGCGGCAGCGGCTTCAGCCACGGAGCTTTCCCCGCAAATCCGCTGACGTCGATCCCGCGTTTGGGGGCGTCTTCGGGTTCCACCAGAAAGCCCGCGCGCTCCTCTCGCAGAACCATCGTCGCGCCTTCGACCATGCCCAATTCCTTGGGCAGGCGCAGGGCGAGAGAATTTCCCGATTTAAATACCTTGGCGCGGAATTCCTTGCCCATAGCACTCTCCCGTATATACATCGTGTATATACATTGTGGAGCAAATCGTCAATGATGCGTCATGTCTTGCTCTCGCTTGCGCTCGCCTTCCCCGTTGCCGCTTTCCCGGTCGCGGCCGCCGCCCAGACGATCGGCCAGTGCGCGTTCGATCCCGCGACACTGAGCTTCGCGGGAACCCCGGTTGTGCAGGCGGAGTGCCTGTTGCAGCACGTTGCGCAGGGTAATGTGCGCTCTGCGCAACCTTTGCCGAAAGTGTTGCGCGCGCTGCTCGAAACTGGTGGCGCTCCCCCGCCCGGCGCGATCGAGACCGCGATCGCGCGGTTTCCCGAGCCCTACCGCGCCTATGCCGTCGCCAACGCCGGTCT
>JANXSP010000028.1 GCA_025356575.1 Novosphingobium sp. | reverse complement strand
GGCCGAAGCTTGATGTGCCGCACCTTCGATCCTTTGCCTTCTAGGAGGTGATGGGGATCGGACAACTTTACGCCGTTCAGGAAAAACAGGCTCGCGTAAGAAGGATATACTGCGATGGATAGGATCGCGTCCGATGCCTTGTCGCTCGGCCCAAAACCAACCGCTAGCGCATTGTAATTGTCGTAGACCAAGCGCGTCGCAGTGGGCATTCGAGCGTGGAGGAAGTTCAAGGCCTGACGGGCATCGGAAGCAACCGCAGGGGCATACCGATCGAGGAACGATTTGAGTTGCCCATCCGAGTCCATGACAGCGTGTATCTGGATTCGGGCTGAGATGCATGTCAGCTTTCCACCCTAAAGTCGGACGTCAGCGCCAATCGCCGGGTCGCCCAAAACCCGCCGTAAAGGCAAAGCGCGCTTTACGACTGAAAGTGGGCCGGATGCGCCGTTAAAAACCCAAGCTTGACGGCGGTACTGTCAGAGCTACGTGGCAGGTGATGCCATCCGCTGCTAGCTTGGGCGCATGACCCGCAAATCTCGAGCCAGGCCGGCATCTAAGTTCCGCTGTTTCAACTCTCACGCCTCCAGCACCACCCGGCAGGGCGACTGCGAGGCGAAGAACGGCAACAGCCTGGCCCGGCTAATCTTCTTCAGCACGGCCATCACCCCGTTTCTGCCGTTCAGCTGAACGCTACGTCGTCGATGACCGAACGGCAGCTTTCGGGGACGATCGATAGCGTCCGCATCGGTTCGACACGGTCTGTCGGAAAGGGTGCAAGTGGCGGAGCGTTAGTCCGCCGTGTCGAGCCGGTCGGCGCGGGTCACGGTCAAATACGCCACCAGCGCGACGATGATCGCCAAGAAAACCGCGCTCACCGCCATGGTGGTCAGCCCGAGTCCGCCGTCCTTTGGCGCCTGGGTCAGAAAATCGCCCATCGAGGCGCCGAGCGGGCGGGTCAGCACGTAAGCTGCCCAGAACGCCAGCACCGGGCCGATCAACTTGGCGTAATAGCCTGCGGTGATGGCCGCGATCGCCCCGCCGAACAGCAGCCCCGCGCCGACGTAGCCCCAGCCGAGCTGTTCGGCGACCAAATCGCCCGCCGCGGTCCCGAGCGCGAAGGTGAATAGGATCGCCAGCCAGTAAAAGCGTTCGCGCCGCGGCGTGGTGATATCGTGGATCGACAGCGTCTTCTCGCTGCGGTGCCAGGCATAGAACGTCGCCGCGAGCGCCGCGGCAAAGATCGCCGACGAAACGTAAAGGCTCACCCCGAAATTATCGCTGAGGTTGTCGGTGATGAGCGTCCCGACGATGCTGAGGAACACCACGGTGATCCAGTAGATCCACGGCACGTAATGATCCTGGCGCAGTTGCAGCCAGAGGAACCCCGCGAGCACTGCGGCCGCAAGCAGCGAGGTCGTGGTCAGCCCGAAGCCGAGGTTGAAATTGAGAAAGTCCGCGCCGGTTTCCCCGACGGTGGTCGCGAGAACCTTGATTACCCAGAAGGCCAGGGTGACGAGGGGTACCTTGTTGGTCATGTTCCTGCACCCGTCTGCGCCGCGTGGTTGAGCCCCCGCGCTATGTCGCGCGTATGCACCCCTAACGGGCCCCTGGAAAGAACCGGCTCAGCCGACCCGCGCTGCGACCAGCGCCTTCAGCTCGGCCTCGGGCCGGGCGCCGTAGTGCGAGATGATCTCGGCCGCGGCGACCGCGCCCATCGTCAGGCAGGTCGTCAGGCTTTCGCCGCGGACGTGCCCGGCCAGAAACCCCGCGGCGAACAGGTCTCCCGCGCCGGTGGTATCGATCACCCTGGCGACGGGCTCCGCCGCCACTTCGGCGCGTTCGGCTCCCGCCACCGCGACAGCGCCGGCGGCACCGCGGGTCACGACCAGCACGGGAACCTTGGGCGCCAGCGCGGCGATCCCGGCGTCGAAGTCGACCTCACCCGTCAGCGCGGCGAGCTCGGTATTGTTGGCGAACAGGATATCGATTTGTCCCGCGGCGATCAGCGCGCGGAAATCGTCGCCGTGGCGGCTGATCACGAACGCGTCGGACAGCGTGAAGGCGACCTTGCGCCCCGCGCCGCGCGATGCCTCGATCGCCCGGCGCATCGCCGCGCGCGGTTCCTCGGGGTCCCACAGGTAGCCTTCGAGATACAGCACCTTGGCCGATGCGATCACCGTTTCGTCGAGCGCCGCGGCCGGCAGGAACTGCGAGGCGCCGAGAAAGGTGTTCATCGTCCGCTGCCCGTCGGGCGTGACGAAGATCAGGCAGCGCGCGGTCGGCGGGTCACCGGCGCGCGCGGCGGTCGCGAAGTCGATCCCCCCGGCGCGGATATCGTGTGCGAAAACCTCGCCCAGCTGGTCGTCGGCAACCTGGCCGATAAACGCGCACCTGGCACCGAGCGCGGCGAGCCCGGCGAGCGTATTCGCCGCCGAACCGCCCGAAATCTCGCGCGCCGGCCCCATCGCGTCGTAGAGTTCCTGCGCGCGCGCAGTGTCGACCAGGGTCATCCCGCCGCGGACCAGATCGAGCTTTTCGATCAGCGCGTCGGCACAGGGCGCCATGACATCGACGATGGCGTTGCCGATGGCGATTACGTCGAGGGTGGCATCGCTCATCGAAAGGTTCCTTGCATCGGTCCGGCGACCGCGAAAGGCGCGCGGTTAGCCAGCATCGTCTTGACTCGCAAGGGTCGCGGCGCAATCCCGCAGCGATGATCTCCGCATTCCTGCTCGCACTGGGCCAGCTTGGCGACCCGCGCATCCTCCGCGTGCTGTTCAAGAGCATGGGGATCACGCTGGTGCTGTTTGCATTGCTCGGGGTGGGCGCGTGGTTCGCGCTGGGCGCGGCGCTGGCCTCGTCGGGGTTCGCCGACAGCGGGCTCCAGGGGCTGCTCGCGGTCCTGGCGATGCTGATCGGCGGGTGGCTGCTGTTCCGCCTGGTCGCGCTCGGCGTGCTCGAACAGTTCGCCGACCAGGTCGTCGAAGCGGTCGAGGCGAAGCATTATCCCGGCGCGCTGAGCGCGGCGCGCCCGCTGGGCTGGACGGGGCAGGCGGGGGTCGGGCTGGCCGCGCTGGGCCGCAACCTGCTGTACAACCTGCTCGCGCTGCCCGTGGCGCTCGTCCTCTCGTTCACCGTGATCGGCGCGCCGCTGGTATTTGCCGCGGTCAACGCGATCACGCTGGGGCGCGAGCTTGGCGACATGGCCGCGCTGCGCCACCGCGGCGCCGATGGCAGCGTGCCGCGCCCGGGCCGGGCGACGCGGTTCGTGCTCGGGGCGATCGTCGTCGCGCTGATCACGATCCCGTTCGTCAACCTCATCGCCCCGATCATCGGCGCGGCAATGGCGACGCATCTGGTGCATCGCGGCGCCCTGGAGAAAGGGCGCTTCGGCAATGCCGTCTAACCGCCTCGCCCCGCTGCTCTGCGTCGCGCTCGCGGCCTGCGGCGGCGCCCAGGGCGTTGCCCCGCCGGTGCGCAGCATCGGGACAGTCGCGCCGACGGTGACCGTGCGCCAGCCGGTTCGACGCCCGCTGCGCGGATTGCCGCCCGCCGGAGCCCGCCCGGCGCCGCTCCCCGGAACCGAAAGCGTGATCGGCCTGACCGCGCCCGACCTCGTGCGCCGCTTCGGCACCGCCCGGCTCGACGTGTGGGAGGGCGATGCGCGCAAGCTCCAGTTCGTCGGCCCGGCCTGCGTCCTCGACGTGTTCCTTTACCCCGCTGCGCCGGGCCGGGACCCGCAATCGACTTATCTCGATGCGCGCCGGGCGTCGGACGGGAAGGACGTCGATCGCGCCGCCTGCGTCACCGCGCTGAGCGCAGCGCGGGCTAAACCGTAAAGCTCTCGCCGCAGCCGCAAGCGCCCTTGGCGTTGGGATTGGTGAAGACGAACCCGGCGGTGAAGTCGTCGTCCTGCCAGTCCATCGTCGAGCCGATCAGGTAGAGCACGCTCGCCCCGTCGATGAAGAATGTCCCGCCCGAGGTCTCGATCCGCTCGTCGAAAGCGTTGGCGGCAGTGACATAGTCGACCGAATAGGCCAGCCCTGAACACCCGCGGCGCGGGGTCGAGAGCTTGACCCCGATCGCGCCTTCGGGCGCCTGCGCCATCAGCGCGGCGACGCGGGTTTCGGCGGCGGGGGTAAGCAGAACCGCGGCGGGGCGGCTGCGCAGCGTCGTTCCGGTCATCACAACATCCCCAGTTCGAGCCGCGCTTCGTCGCTCATCTTGGCGGGATCCCACGGCGGATCCCAGACGAGATTGACCTCGGCATCACGCACCCCAGGCACCGCGCCGACGCGCAGCTCGACCTCACCGGGCATCGATTCGGCAACCGGGCAATGCGGCGTGGTCAGCGTCATCGCCACCGTAACATCGCCGCCATCGCCGACGTCAACCCCGTAGATCAGCCCGAGATCGTAGATGTTCACCGGGATTTCGGGATCGTAGATTTCGCGCAGCGCGTCGATCACGCTTTCGTAGAGCGAGCCTCCGGGGGCGCCCGCGGGAACCGCGACGGGTGCGGCGGCGAGGAAGCCTTCGAGGTAGTCGCGCTTGCGTGCGAAGGTTTCCCCCGCCGCCTCGGGCACAGCTTCAGCCGCAGCTTCAGCCAAAGCTTCAGCCGGCGGTTCGGCCGCGTCCGCGACCATGGCCCGGCGCGGCTTGTCAACGCCCTCGACGATCTCGCTGTTGACCGTATCGTTCACCCGAAAATCCTTCTCGTCCGTTCGATCCCGCGGAGCAGCGCCGAAATATCGCTGTCGTCGCTGTACACCCCGAAGCTCGCCCGCGCGGTCGCGGTCACGCCGAGGTAGTCCATAAGCGGCTGGGCGCAGTGATGCCCGGCGCGGATCGCGACGCGGTCCTCGTCCAATATGGTGCCGAGGTCGTGTGGATGCACCCCTTCGAGCGTAAAACTGACGATCCCTGAGGCGTCTTCGGGCCCGTGGAGCGTCACGTCGTTGCGGCGGCGGAGTTCGTCGCGCAGGGTCCGGACGAGGACAGCCTCGTGCGCGGCAATCCGTGAAACGCCAATGTTTTCAACGTAATCGATCGCAGAAGCAAGCCCGATCGCCTCGATGATTGCCGGCGTCCCCGCCTCGAACCGCGCGGGCGGCGGGGCAAACGTGGTCTTGGCGAAGGTCACCCGGTCGATCATCGCACCGCCGCCCTGCCACGGCGGCATCCCCGCGAGCAGCTCCGATCGGGCCCACAAAGCGCCGATTCCCGTGGGTCCGTAAAGCTTGTGCGCGCTGAACACATAGAAATCGCAGCCTAGCGCCGCGACGTCGACCGCCATCCGCGGCACTGCCTGGCACCCGTCGAGCAGCAGCTTGGCCCCCACCCGGTGCGCCATATGCACCGCGCGGCGCACATCCAGCACCGACCCGAGCACGTTCGAGACATGCGCGAACGCAACCAGCTTGTGGGCCGGGGTCAGCATCGCCTCGGCCGCATCGAGATCGATGCACCCGTCGCGGGTGAGCGGGCAGACATCGATCGCGATCCCCGTCTCGCGCTGGATCAGTTGCCACGGCACGATGTTGGAATGATGCTCGAGCTGCGAAAGCAGCACCCGGTCGCCCGGCCTCAGCTGGCCGCGGCCCCAGCTTTGCGCGACAAGGTTGATCGCCTCGGTCGCGCCGCGGGTGAAGACGATTTCGTGCTCCTCCCCGCCGATGAACGACGCCACCCGCCGCCGCGCGGCTTCGTAAGCCAGCGTCATCTCGGCCGAGCGGGCATAGACCCCGCGGTGAACCGTCGCGTAATCGGCCCCCATCGCGCGCACCGTCGCATCGATCACCGCCTGCGGCTTCATCGCGGTGGCGGCGGTATCGAGGTAATGCCAGCGGCCGCCATCGGGCAGGCGCAGCCCGGGGAAGTCGGCGGAAAAATCGCGGCTTGGCGCGGGGAGAGTTGCTGCGGCGGCGCTGGCGGGTATGCTCATCGCGGTTCGTCCCGCTGGAGGTATTGCCGATGCTCGCCCTCGCCTTGCTCGCTGCCGCTGCTGTGGCTTCCGACGTACCGCTGGCCGAGGACTATGCCGCCAGCGCGATCGGCCACTTTTCGAGCGAGGCGCAACATGCCGCGGACCCGCGTTACGACTGGGCCGAAGCGCGGATCGTGCGGATCTGGCCGGCGCGCACCGATGGGGTGTGGCTGTATCAGGAACAGGCGATCGTCAGCGCGCCCGGGCTGCTGCCCGCCGAAGCCCGCCGCCGCCCGTATTTCCAGTTCGTTGCGCGGCTGACCCAGATTGGCCCTGGGCTGCTGCGGCGCGACAACTTCCGCGTGCTCGACAAAGCCAAGTGGCTGAGCATGACGCCCACCGACGTGCGGCAGGCGGCGCTGACCCCGGCCGATCTTGCTGCCCCGTCGTGCCACAACCGGATGGAACAGGTCGCGCTCGGCGTATGGACCGGGCGCACGGAAAGCTGCACCAACGCCTACAAGGGCGCGGCGTGGATGCAGAGCCTGTCGGTGACGACGCACGATTCGTACATCAACTGGGATCGCGGCTTCGACGCCGCGAATTCGCGCGTCTGGGGCCCCGCGGCGGGCGGTTACAAGTTCCTGCGCGTGGCGAACTAGCGCGTTCATAGCAGCGCCCCGAGCCGGACCAGCGCCGCCGCGGTAAGCGCTTCCTCGTCCGCGGCGCCAACGAAAGCTTCGGCCAGAAACGCCTGGAGCATCAGCACTTTCGCGGTCTCTGGCGGGATCCCGCGACTGGCCATGTAGAACAGCGCGCCCGCATCGAGCTCGCCGATCGCGCAGCCGTGCGCGCACTTGACGTCGTCGGCATAAATCTCGAGCTCGGGCTTGGCATTCATCGTCGCCGACCGGTCGAGCAGCATCCCGCGCACCGATTGCCCCGCATCGGTGCCGTCTGCCCCGCGCGCGACCGCCACCTTGCCCAGATACGTTCCTGTCGCCCCGCTGCCGAGCACCGCGCGGATGACCTGGTTGCTCGTCGCGTTCGGCGCGGCGTGCGTGACGTGGGTGACGATCTCGAGCGTCTGCGGGCCCCCCCTTACTTTCGAGGCGCCAATGATCGCCCCGCCAAGTTCGAAATGCGCGCCCTTGCCGAGCTCGGCGCGAATTTCGATGCGGCCATAGGCAACGTCGGCGACGAGCAGACGCAAGTCGCAGCGTGCGCCGGGCGCAAGCGTGAGGTGAAGCGATTGCAGCGGCGCGTCAGCGGTAACGATCAGCGTCTGCGTATCGTCCGCCGCGGTGACGTGCCGTGTCTCCACCGCAACCGGCCACAGCGGCGCGAGCGCGGCGATATCGGCATAACGCCAGTCCTCGTCGCGGCGGCTGGGGAGAGCGCGTGCGTTCATGCGGCGACTGCTTCGGCATGTTCGCCGCGCGCGGCTTCGAGTACTTCCTTGGCCGCATCGAGGTTGAGCAGGAAGATCGCCGCCCCGACCACAAGGTCGGGCCAGATCGAGGGGTAGCGCGCGGTCACCGCCGCCGCGCCGATGATCGCAAGGTTGGCGAAGGCATCGTTACGCGCGCACAGATACGCCGCCTTGCCCAGGCTGCCGCCGTGGTGCTGGTGCTTGGCGAGGAGGACCGCGCACGCGACGTTGACCACCAGCGCGCCCGCGCCGACCAGGCCGAGCGTCGCCGCATCGGGCACCCCGCCGGCGCCGCTCAGCTTGAGATACGCGGTCCACAGCGCGGCGAGCGCGGGGACCAGCGCAATTCCCGCGAGCCCGAACCCGAGCCGGGCGCGGGCGGCCAGGCTCCACCCGAGCGCGAAGACGATCAGGATGTTGACCGCCGCATCCTCGAGGAAATCCGCGCTGTCGGCGAACAGCGAGACCGAACCGATCCGCTGGGAGGCGACGATCTCGACGCAGAAATACGCCAGGTTGGCGAGCGCTACGATGATTGCCACGCGCCGCAACGCGCGCTCGCTCCCACCGTGGAGGTGAGTGGCGTTCATGCGCGCACCCAACCGTCATCGTCACCCTGAACGCGTTTCAGGGTCCATCTCTCACCGCAGAGCATCGGTTCGGACGGCGCGATGGATCCTGAAACAAGTTCAGGATGACGGGAAAAGGGAGAAAGCGAGACCACCATCACGCGGCCACCGCCTCGTAGCCTTCGCTTTCGAGCTGATGCGCCAGTTCGGGCCCGCCGGTTTTGACGATCCGCCCGTCCGCCAGCACATGGACGAAGTCGGGCTTCACATAGTCGAGCAGGCGCTGGTAGTGCGTGATCAGCAGCACCGCTTTGTCGGGCTTCCTCATCACCGAATTGATCCCGTCGCCGACCACGCGCAGCGCATCGATGTCGAGGCCGCTGTCGGTCTCGTCGAGGATCGCCAGCGCGGGATCGAGGATGCCCATCTGGACCATCTCGGCGCGCTTCTTCTCGCCGCCCGAGAACCCGACGTTCACCGGGCGCTTGAGCATCTCCATGTCGAGCTTGAGCAGCGCGGCTTTCTCGCGCGCCAGCTTGAGGAACTCGCCGCCCGACAGCGGGGCCTGCCCGCGCGCCTTGCGCTGCGCGTTGGCGCTCTCACGCAGGAACTGGACGAACGAGACGCCGGGAATTTCGACCGGGTACTGGAACCCGAGAAACAGCCCGGCGGCGGCGCGTTCGTGCGGC
>JANXSP010000001.1 GCA_025356575.1 Novosphingobium sp. | reverse complement strand
TTTCCCAGTCGCCCAGCGCGCCGAGGCGCTTGATCTGGTCGCGCTGGATGTTCACCCACGCCGCGGCATAGGCGCGGCATTCGGCGCGGAATTCCTCGAGCGGGACTTCGTCCTTGTTGAGCTTTTTCTTGCGGTACTGCTCCTCGACCTTCCACTCGATCGGCAGCCCGTGGCAGTCCCACCCGGGCACAAACGGCGCGTCTTTGCCCAGCAGCGTCTGCGTGCGCACGACCATGTCCTTGAGGATGCGCTGCATCGCGTGGCCGATGTGCATGTCGCCGTTGGCATACGGCGGCCCGTCGTGGAGGATGAAAGTCTCGCGCCCGGCGCGTGCGGCGCGGACCTGGGCGTAGATCCCCTCGGCCTCCCACCGCGCCAGAATCCCCGGCTCCTTTTGCGGCAGGCCGGCTTTCATCGGAAAGTCGGTCCTGGGCAGGAACACGGTATCGCGCCAGTCGCGCTTGGTCGTTGGGGTATCGCTCATGATGCCGCGCCGCTTAGGAGCCTTCGCGCTTCCTCGCAATCTGCGTCCATCTGCCGGGTCAGCGCTTCGAGCCCGTCGAACTTCGCCTCGGGGCGCAGGAAGTGGCGAAACGCTACCTCTATTTCCTGGCCGTAGAGGTCTTCGCTGAAATCGAAAAAGTGTGGTTCGAGCAGTTCCTTGGGCGGATCGAACGTCGGGCGGATACCGATGTTTGCGGCGCCTTTGAGCGTGCGGCCATACCCGTGCTGCTTGTCGAGGATTTGGCCGGTCACCGCATAAATACCGTAGCGCGGGCGCAAATAGCTGCCGAGGTCGAGGTTCGCGGTGGGGTAGCCGATCGTGCGCCCGACCTTGTCGCCGTGCTGGACGATCCCCCGGATGGCGAACGGCCGGGTCATGAGCCGGGTCGCGGTCTCGCAGTCGCCGCCGCGCAAGGCCTCGCGAATGCGGCTCGACGAGACGACCTCGCCCTCCACCGCGACCGGACCGACACTACGCGCCGCGATCCCGAGTTTCGCGGCCATCGCGGCGAGAAGTTCGCGGTTGCCGCCGCGGCCCTTGCCGAACGTGAAGTCCTCGCCCGTGACCACTCCGCCCGCGCCGAAGCGGTGGTGGAGCAGGCGGACGACGAAATCCTCGGCGGTGTTGGCGGCGAACAGCGCATCGAAGTGGAACACCAGCATCGCATCGGCGCCAGCGGCGGCGAACAGGTCCTGCCGCTGGTCGAGCGTGGTCAGGCGGAAGGGCGCGGTTTCGGGGCGGAAGAAGCGCACCGGATGCGGATCGAACGTCGCGACGATCGCGGGCCGGCCTTCGCTGCGCGCCCAATCGATCGCTTTGGCCACGACGCGCTGGTGACCTTGGTGGAACCCATCGAAATTGCCCAGCGCGATAATCGCGCCGCGTAGATTTTCCGGGATATTGTGGCGCGAATCGAGACGGATCATGCTGCCCGCTCGAACCTGACGAAGGCATAGGCGGGGGTTTCGCCGATCGCTGGATGCTCCTCGCGGAACATTTCGCGCCAGCCATCGCCAAGCGGGGGCAATGCGGTGTCGCCAACCACGTCCGCATGAATCTCGGTCAGCTCGAGCCGCGCGAGCAGCGGCAGCGCCTGCGCGAACACTTCGGCACCGCCGATGATCGCGGCATCGCTTCCGGCCAGCGCCAGCGCGCTGCCGATGTCGTGCGCCGCTTCTGCGCCCGCCGCGCTCCAGCCGGCATCGCGGGTCAGCACGATGTGGCGGCGACCGGGGAGCAGGCCGGGAAGCGAGGCGAAGGTCTTGCGGCCCATGACCATCGCATGGCCGCTCGTGAGCGCCTTGAACCGCTTGAGGTCGGCGGGAATATGCCATGGGAGCGCGCCATCGCGCCCGATCACGCCATTGGCGGCCACCGCGACGATGCCGAAATGCCCGTTCACCTCGTCTGTCCCGCTCATAACGCCAGCCGGGTGACATGGCCCATCTTGCGCCCCGGGCGCGCGGCGGGCTTGCCGTAGAGGTGGAGGTGGTTGGCGGGATCGCCCAGGATCGCGGCGTAATCCTCGACGTTGCTGCCGATGATGTTGCGCATCTCGACCCCCGCGGCGGCCAGCGCGGTATCGCCCAGGGGCAGTCCACAGATCGCGCGAATGTGGTTTTCGAACTGGCTGGTGATCGCGCCTTCGATGCTCCAGTGACCCGAATTGTGCACCCTGGGCGCCATCTCGTTGAACACCGGGCCGTTCGCGGTGGCGAAGAATTCGAGGGTCAGCACCCCGATGTAGCCAAGGGCCTCGGCGACTTTGGCCGCAAGCGCGCGGGCTTCGCCGATTTGGGCGCCGACCGCCGCGCTCGCCGGAAGCGAAGACGTCGCCAGGATCCCGCCGTGATGAACGTTCTGCGCGCTTTCCCAGAACTTGATGTCGCCATCGCCGCCGCGCACGAGGATCACCGAGAATTCGGCGGTGAAGTCCACCAGGGCTTCATAGATCAGCGCGACCTCGGGCAGGTCCAGCGCGGCGGCTTCGGCGGGATCGCCGATCCGCCACTGGCCCTTGCCGTCATAACCATCGCGGCGGGTCTTGAGGATACCTGGAGCGCCGACGTCGGCGATGGCCGCGGACAGCCGCTCGCGCCCGATAACCGCTGCGTAACGCGCGGGGCGGCCGCCAAGCTCTTCGGCAAAGGCTTTCTCCGCCAGCCGGTCCTGCGCGGTGCTGAGCGCGCGCGGGTGCGGCAGCAGCGGGGTATGGCCGAGCGCGGCGAGCGGATCGACGGGGACGTTCTCGAACTCGTAGGTCACTACCGCGCAATCGGCGCCGAACCGGGCCAGCGCCGCGCCGTCGTACCACCCGGCGCAGGTGAACGCGGCGCAGACCTCGGCCGCGACGCTATCCGCCTCGGGCGCATAGACGTGGCAGCGATAGCCGAGCTGCGCCGCTGCGATCGCGAGCATCCGCCCGAGCTGGCCCCCGCCAAGAATGCCGATGGTTTCGCCGGGCGGTATCACGTCGGATCAGCTGGGCCGCTCGGCCACGTTCGCGCTTTGCGCGGCGCGCCACGCCTTGAGCCGCTCGCCCAATGCCGGATCGCCGAGCGCGAGGATCGCCGCGGCGAGGAGTCCGGCGTTGGTCGCCCCCGCCTCGCCGATCGCGAGCGTGCCGACGGGAATGCCCGCGGGCATCTGCACGATCGAGAGCAGGCTGTCTTGTCCCGACAGCGCCTTCGATTTTACCGGGACGCCGAGCACGGGGAGGTGCGTCATGCTCGCGACCATCCCGGGCAAGTGCGCTGCGCCCCCGGCGCCCGCGATGATCACCTGGAAGCCGGCGTCTGCGGCTCCCTGGGCGAATTCCACCAGCCGCGCCGGGGTTCGGTGCGCCGAAACGATCCGCGCCTCGTACGCCACCCCCAGCGCATCGAGCGCCTGCGCCGCGCACTGCATCGTCGCCCAGTCGGACTGGCTGCCCATGACGATCGCGACGGGGGGCGACTGCGTCACGCTCAACGCTCCGCCAGATAATAGCGTTCGGTCGCGCTCAGATCGCCCGCCAGCTCGTAGACGATGGGCTGCCCGGTCGGGATTTCGAGCCCGGTGATCGCGTCGTCCGAAATGCCCGAAAGGTGCTTGACCAGCGCGCGCAGCGAATTGCCGTGCGCGGAAATCAGGACCGTCGCGCCGCTGCGCAAAACCGGCGTGATCGCCGCCTCGTAATACGGCAGCACGCGGGCGATGGTGTCCTTGAGGCTTTCGCTGCGGGGGATGGCGATCCCGGCATAACGCGGGTCGCTTGCCAGATCGAACGCCGATCCGGCTTCCATCGCAGGCGGCGGAATGTCGAAGCTGCGCCGCCACACTTTCACCTGATCGACACCGTGCCTGGCCGCGGTCTCGGCCTTGTCGAGCCCGGTCAGCCCGCCATAGTGCCGCTCGTTGAGCCGCCAGTCCTTGGTCTCGGGGATCCACACCCGCGCCGCCGCCTCCAGCGCCAGGTGCAGCGTGCGGATCGCGCGGGTCTGGAGCGACGTGAACGCGGCATCGGGCAGCATCTTCTTTGCAGCGAGCAAGGCCCCGGCCGCGCGCGCCTCGGCCTCGCCCTGCGGCGTCAGGTCGACATCCCACCACCCGGTGAAACGGTTTTCCAGGTTCCACTGGCTCTGGCCGTGGCGAACGAGAATCAGGCGGGGCAAGGCGCGCTCCGTATGGCATCGGCGGTAGCGGCGGGCACTAGTGCGCCGGGCCGGACTTGGGAAGGGTGCTGGCGGGAATCGGGGGAGGGGTTGCCGCGGCGCCCTTGATCTCCCGCGCCTGCGCCTTGCGCCGGTGCAGGTTCTCGCGCAGCTGCGCGGCAAGGCGTTGTTCGCGGGTTGGCTCTGCAGTCATGCGCGGTGAATGCCGCGCTGCGCCGAACCACGCAAGCTTGACAATCCAAAGCCCCAAAGCCAAAGCGCGCCCCTGCCCGCCCGGCCCCATCGGCCTTGGCGCGGCGACCTGCGAAAATGGTGTGCTGCTGTAGCTCAGTGGTAGAGCGCATCCTTGGTAAGGCTGAGGTCGGGAGTTCAATCCTCCCCAGCAGCACCATTTTCGGCTCCTGTGCGTTATGCCGGGATGAAGCTTGCCACCTACAACGTCAACGGCGTCAACGGGCGCTTGCCGGTGCTGCTCCGCTGGCTGGCCGAGGCCCAGCCCGATATCGTCTGCCTGCAGGAGCTCAAGTGCCCCGACGATAAGTTTCCCGCCGCGGCGATCCGCGCGGCGGGCTACGACGCGGTGTGGCACGGGCAGAAAAGCTGGAATGGCGTCGCGATCCTGTCGCGCATCGATTGGGCCGGCGGCGCCTCTATCGAGGAGACCCGGCGCGGGCTGCCGAACGATCCCGATCCCGCGCACAGCCGTTATCTCGAGGCCGCGGTCGGCGGGGTGCTCGTCGGCTGCCTTTACCTGCCCAACGGCAATCCGCGACCCGGCCCCAAGTTCGATTACAAGCTGCGCTGGTTCGATGCGTTCACCGCCCACGCCGCTAGCCTGCTGGAGACCAGGCTGCCGGTGGCGCTGATCGGCGATTACAATGTGATGCCGACCGAGCTCGACGTCTATAAGCCCGAGCGCTGGACCGAGGACGCGCTGTTCGCACCCGAAGTGCGCGCCGCGTTCGCCAGGATCGTCGATCAGGGGTGGACCGACGCGCTGCGCAAGCTGCACCCGGGCGAGACGATCTATACCTTCTTCGACTATTTCCGGAACGCCTACGCGCGCAATGCCGGGCTCAGGATCGACCACGCCTTGCTCAGCCCGAAGCTGGCCAAGCGGCTGCGCGGCGCGGGAGTGGATGCGTACGTGCGCGGATGGGAGAAGACCAGCGACCACGCGCCGGTGTGGTTCGATCTGGACGACGCCTAGGCGCGCAGGTCTGCCCAATCGGGGTGACGGCGGAACGCGGCCTCGACATAGCTGCACGCCGGCACGATCTTGAAACCATGCTCGCGCGCGTCGGCGACGATCGCTTCGACCAGCTTGCCGGCGACGCCCTTGCCGCCGATCTCGGGCGGGACCAGCGTATGCTCGGCGACGCGGTCCGCGCCGCGCGAGACCCAGGTCAGGCGCCCGATCGCCTCGCTGCCGGGAACATGGGCGTGGTATTCCCCGGTGTCGCCGCGCTCGTGGCGCGATATCGTCAGGCCGTCCATTGCGTTGCCTCCGGCAGTGTCATTCGTTTCGCTGTGTTGACGCGAAACGCGCCCCCTCGCATGGCGTTCCGCGATGCACTTCCTCTCCGATAACGCCGCCGCCGTCCATCCCGCCGTATGGGCGGCGCTTCAGGCTGCCGATGCGCCCGACGCGCCGTATGACAACGATGTCTTGTCGCGGTCGCTCGATGCCGCGTTCGGCGATCTGTTCGGGCGCCCGTGCGCAGCACTGTGGGTCGCCACGGGGACCGCGGCGAACTGCCTCGCCCTCGCCACGCTGGTGCCGCCCCACGGCGGGGTGGTCTGCCACCGCGAGGCGCACATCGAGGTCGACGAATGCGGCGCCCCGGGGTTCTACACCCACGGTGCCAAGCTCATGCTGGCCGAAGGCGAAGGCGCCAGGCTGACCCCCGCGGCGCTCGAAGCCGTGGTCGCGCCGATCCGCGACGACACCCACCAGGTTCAGCCGCATGCGATCTCGCTGACCCAGGTCACCGAATACGGACTGGCCTATACCCCGCCCGAGATCGCCGCGCTGGTCGCGCACGCGCGGGGCCGCAAGCTTGGCGTTCACGTAGACGGGGCGCGGTTTGCAAACGCCGTGGCCCACCTGAAGTGTACCCCCCGGGAAGCATGCGGCGAAGTCGACGCGCTCAGCTTCGGCTGCATCAAGAACGGCGGGATGAGCGCGGACGCGGTGCTGTTCTTCGATGAAGCCGCGGCCGATCTCGCGCGCTATCGGCGCAAGCGCGCGGGCCACCTCCAGTCGAAGGGCCGGTTCATGGCCGCGCAAATCCTCGCGCTGCTGCGCGGCGATCTGTGGCTCGCCAACGCCCGCCACGCCAACGCCGCCGCGGCCGAGCTGGCCGGGGCGGCGGGCGCGCGGCTGCTCCACTCGGTTCAGGCCAACGAGGTGTTCCTGCGCGTGAGCGAGGCCGAACGCGCGGCGCTGCGCGCGCAGGGTTTCGGGTTCTACGATTGGGGCACGGATGCCGCGCGGCTGGTCACGTCGTGGAACGCGGGCGAGCGCCATGTCACTGCGCTGGCGCGGGCGATCTCCGCGCTGTGAACGATACCTCAAGCCCGGCTGCGCTGCGCGCCGGCGTGGTCGTTCCGTTCGTGCTCGTCGCGCTGATCTGGGGTTCGACCTGGCTGGCGATCAAGGGCCAGCTCGGCACCGTCCCGCCCGCGTGGTCGGCAACCTGGCGGTTCATTCTCGCCGCGGCGGGGATGATGTTGCTGGCGCGCGCGCGCGGGGAAAGCCTGCGCCTGCCGCCGGGCGGCCATCGCCTCGCTGCCTTTGCCGGGCTGCTCCAGTTCTCGTTCAACTTCCAGTTCGTCTATCGTTCGGAAAATTATCTGACCTCGGGGCTCGTCGCGGTGCTGTTCGCGCTGATGATCGTGCCCAACGCGCTCCTCGCGCGGATTTTCCTGGGCACGCGGATCGGGGCGCGGTTTATCGCCGGGAGCGCGGTCGCGCTGGGCGGGATCGCGCTGCTGATGGTGCACGAATACCGCGCAGCGCCGGTCGGCGGGACCGCAGTGCTGATCGGCGCGGCGATGGTTTTCACCGCGCTGATGTGCGCGTCGGCGGGCAATGTCCTGTTCGCCACGCAGCGCGCGAAGGCGATTCCCAACGTGGCCCTGATCGCATGGGCGATGGTCTGGGCCTCGCTCGCCAACGTCGCGATCGCCTGGGCCACCTCGGGGCCGCCGCGGATAGAACTCAGCCCCGGGTATCTCGGCGGAGTGGCGTATCTCGCGATCGTCGGCTCGGTGGTGACATTCCCGCTCTATTTCGCGCTGGTCCGCGAGCTTGGGCCGGGCAAGGCGGCGTATAACGGCGTGGTCGTGCCGATCGTCGCGATGGGGCTGTCGACGCTGTTCGAGGGATACCGCTGGACGGCACTGGCGGCGGGCGGCGGGGTGCTCGCGCTCGCCGGGCTGGTGATCGCGCTAGGCGGGCGCGAGCGGGTCGCCAAGCAGGCTGGCTAGCCCCTCGCGGTACGTCGCGTAGCGCGGGCGCCAGCCGAGCACGCGGTGCGCCTTGCCGCTCGCGACGCGGCGGTTCTCGGCATAGAACCCCGCGGCCATCGGCGAGAGTTGCGCCTGCTCGAGCGTCTGGAGCGGGGGCGGCGGCAAGCGCAACAACCGGCACGCCTCCTCGATCACCGTGTTCTGGCTGCACGGGAAATCGTCGGCGAGGTTGTAGGCGCCTGGCGGGGCGGCGAGCGCGGCAATCACCCCGTTCGCGATGTCGTCGACGTGGACGCGGCTGAAGACCTGCCCCGGCAGGTCGATGCGGTGCGCGCGGCCGGTCCGCACCCGGTCGAGCGCGCTTCGCCCAGGGCCGTAGATTCCCGGCAGGCGGAAGACGCGGGCCCCGCGCTCAAGCCACGCCGCGTCGGCCTCGGCCCGCGCGCTGCGGCGGCCCGCACCGGTCGCCGCGCTTTCGTCGACCCACGCCCCGCCGCAATCGCCATAGACCCCGGTCGAGGACAGATAGCCGAGCCATTTGCCCCCGGGCATATCGGCATCCAGCGCATCGCCGTACTGCGCCAACACGGGATCGGCGCCAGCTACGGGCGGGACCGACGACAACACATGATCGGCACGGGCCAGCGCATCACGAACCGCGGCGCCATCGCCGAACGACAGGTTGCCGGCGCTGCCCGTCGCGCTGACGTTCCAACCGTCGCCGCGCAGCGCAGCGGCGATCCGCGCGGCCGTATAGCCGAGCCCGAAGACGAACAGATGCCCGCTCACCCCCGCGCGGCTCATTTCGGCGCGGCGCTCGCCTGGGCAAGCGGCGGGGGCACGATCATCTGCGCGTTGGCGACGTGATCGTGCTTCCACTGCATCCCCATCCGCACCCGCGTCGCGCCTGATGGGTGATCGAAGAACAGCATTTCCTCGATCGGGCCGGGTTCGACCTTGCGGTATTGGGAAAGCTTCATCGCGATTTGCGCCCAGCCATCGGGTTCGCGCGCGGCGTTGAGCCCGAAGCCATCGGCCTGGCTCTCGGCAGTGCGGATGATCGTGTTCTGGAGCGGGACCGCGATCAGCGAAAGTGCCGCCAGAACGATCCCGAACACGGGCATCGATGCCGGATCGCCGACGTCGCGAATGCCCCAGCGTGCGCCCCACCGCGCGACGACCACCGGTACGATGCGCGATGCTCCCAGCATCAGCACCCCGAACAGCAGGGTGGTCAGCAGCGTGTTGCGCAGCCCGTGGCCCATCACATAATGGCCCATCTCATGCCCCATCACCGCCGCGGTCTCGGGCAGCGTGGTGCGCTTGAGCAGATTGTCGTTGAGGCTGATCCGGTTCGTCGGCCCCAGACCCGAGACGTTGGCCGAAATCCGGTCGCTCTGGCGGGAGGCATCGAACACATAGATATGCTCGGCCGGGATATGGTTGGCCTGCGCCAGTCCGACGATGCGGTCGCGCACCGGGCCTGGGGCCAGCTCGGCAAACGTGTTGAACAGCGGCAGAAGATAGACAGGCGCAATCATCGTCCCGAGCAGGGTTGCCGCGCCCATCAGGCCGGTGCCCAGCAGCCACCAGTTGCGCGGAAACCGCCGGATAACCGCGTAAAGTACCGCAAAGCCGAGCGGCCCGAGCACCAGCCCGATACCGGCGCCCTTGGCATAATCGAGCGCCCAAGCTGCGAAATCCTGGTTGGACAAGCCATATTGATGTTCGCGAAAGAAGCCGCGGTAGATCGACCATGGCAGCGTGACGATCATCCCCCACAAGGTATAGAACAGCGCGGTAATCCACGTCTGGCGGAAGCGCCCCGCGGTGATTGCCGCGGCCCGGTCACGCATCCAGGCCGACAGGCGAAACCGCAGGAGCAGCGCATCGCTGGCGATCGTGATGAGCGCGCCCCACAGGATCAGCCAGTAACCGCCCTCGAAATAGGCATCGGACTTGGCCCGCGCCGCGCCGCTCAGCGTATCGAGATAGGCGCGGGTCGCGGCCGTCACATCGAAGGTGCCCGCTGCCGAGACGGTGGCCGCGTGCGCAGCGACCGGGAGCAGCAAGGCGCCCAGCACCAACGCGCGCACGATATGTCTGGCCATGCGTCAACTCGCCCCACTGTCTTATGCGGCTAACACACTACGCGGGTAGGCATGCGTGCGGCAAGTGATAATTTTGCGCTTTGGCGCGGCGGTCTTGCGGCTTAGATCGGGGGCATGGACCAACCCATCAGCGCTTCGAGCCTCGCCCCCGCCACCCCCGCCGAGCCGGCGGTCATTCGCCGCGCCGACTACCGCGTGCCCGACTGGCTCGTACCGCACGTCGCGCTCGACTTCGCGCTCTCGCTCGATGCCACCAAGGTCGCCGCGACGCTCACGGTTGCGCGCAATCCTGCCGGATCGGGCGCGCCGCTGCGGCTCGACGGGTCGGGGCTGACCGCCACCAGCGTCACGATCGACGGACTGCCGAGCAACGCCTGGCGGATGGACGGCAGCGATCTCGTGGTCGAGCTGTCGGGAGACGATCACACGGTGGTCGTCGAAACGCTGGTCGATCCTAGCGCCAATACCCAGCTTTCCGGGCTCTACGCCTCGAACGGAATGCTCTGCACGCAGTGCGAGGCCGAGGGTTTCCGCCGGATCGCGTTCTTCCCCGATCGGCCCGATGTCCTCTCGACCTACACTGTCCGGTTGAGCGGAGACAAAGCCAGGTTCCCGATCCTGCTCTCGAACGGCAATCCGGTCGCCAAGGGCGCGGGCGAGGACGGCACGCACTGGGCGCAGTGGGACGATCCGTGGCCCAAGCCGTCGTACCTGTTCGCGCTGGTCGCGGGCGATCTGGTCGCCAACCGCGGACATTTCACCACCATGGGCGGGCGCCGCGTCGACCTGGCGATCTGGGTCCGGGCCGAGGATCTGGCGCGCACCGACCACGCGATGGCGAGCCTGATCGCCTCGATGAAGTGGGACGAGGAAGCGTTCGGCCGCGAATACGATCTCGACGTTTTCAACCTCGTGGCGGTCAGCGATTTCAACGCCGGGGCGATGGAGAACAAAGGCCTCAACATCTTCAACACCAAGTACGTCCTCGCCGACGCCGAAACCGCGACCGACGACGATTACGATGCGATCGAAGCGGTGATCGGCCACGAATATTTCCACAACTGGTCGGGCGACCGGGTGACCTGCCGCGACTGGTTCCAGCTTTCCCTCAAGGAAGGCTTCACCGTGCTGCGCGACCAGCTGTTCAGTGCCGACATGGGCTCCGAACCGGTCAAGCGGATTGCCGACGTGCGGATGCTGCGCGCGGCCCAGTTCCCCGAGGATTCGGGCCCACTGGCGCATCCGATCCGGCCCGACAGCTATCAGGAAATCTCCAACTTCTACACCGCCACCGTCTACAACAAAGGCGCCGAGGTCATCCGCATGATGCGCACTATGGCCGGTCCCGAACGCTTCCGCGCGGGCACCGACCTGTACTTCGCGCGCCACGACGGCGAAGCCGCGACCTGCGAGGATTTCGTGAAAGCGATCGAAGACGGGGCGCGGCTCGATCTTACCCAGTTCCGCCGGTGGTACGAACAGGCCGGCACCCCGCGGGTGACAGCCCGGCTTGCCCATGCGGGCGACACCGCAACCTTGAGCCTGGAGCAAGTCGTCCCGCCGACCCCCGGTCAGCCCGACAAGCTGCCGATGCCGATCCCGCTGCGCGTCGCGCTGTTCGACCGCGCCACGGGCAAGCATCGCGGCGAGCAACTGGTGACGCTGACCGAGGCCAAGGCCGAGTTCGCCTTTCCCGGATACGCCGAGGCGCCGGTCCTGTCGCTCAACCGCGGATTTTCCGCGCCCGTGGCGATCGACGCGCCGCTGACCCGCGAAGACCTCCTGTTCCTGGCCGGGCACGACGACGATCCGTTCGCGCGGTACGAAGCGATGCAGCAACTGGTCGTGCGCCATCTCGTCGACACGATCGGCGGAACGCTCGACGACAACGCGCACGAGGTCGGCCGCGCGGCCATCGGCGAGGCGTTCGCCGGGGTGCTCGACGATCCCGGGCTCGACGATCTGATGCGCGGCGAACTGCTGATGCTGCCGGGCGAAGGCTACCTTGCCGAACAGTTCCTCGTCGCCGATCCCGGTGCGATCCATGCCGCGCGCGAAGCGCTCAAGGCGTGGCTCGGCACGCATCTGCACGGCCGCTTCGCCGCGCTCCACGATCGGGCGTGCAGGGTGCCGTATGGCCGCGATGCCGCCGCCCGCGGTGCGCGCAAGGTCAAGACCCAGGCGCTGGGCTACCTCGCCGCCGGGGCGCCCGAAGAAGCCGCGCGCCGCGCCGCCGCGCAATATGCCGGGGCGCAGACGATGACCGATCGCCAAGGCGCGCTGATGGTCCTTTGCGGGCTCGACTCCCCGCAGCGCGAACGTGCGCTGGCCGATTTCCACGATCGGTTCGCGGGCAACCCGCTGGTCATCGACAAGTGGTTCTCGCTCCAGGCCAGCTCGCTCAACCCGCGCGCGATCGATCATGTCCGCGCGCTCGCCAGCCACCCGGACTTCACCCTCGCCAACCCGAACCGCGTGCGCTCGCTGTACATGGCGTTCGCTGCCAACCCGAGCGCTTTCGGCGACGCCAGCGGCGCGGGTTATCGGATGATCGCCGATCTGATCCTCGAGCTCGACCCGCTCAACGGCAGCACCGCGGCGCGCTTCGTTACCCCGCTCGGGCGCTGGCGGCGGCTTGAACCGGGGCGCTCGGCGCTGATGAAGGCCGAACTCGAACGCCTCGCTGCGGTGCCCACGCTGTCGCGCGATACCCGCGAGCAGGTCACCCGCAGCCTTGGGTGAGCCGGTAGAGGTCATTCGGACCGCCGCGCTCGAAGGGATCGCGCACGGCTTTCTGGGGCGGCGCGGCGGGGTTTCCGCGGGCGATTTCGCCGGGCTCAACGTCGGCCTGGGCAGCGAGGACGACCGCGCCGCGGTGGTGCGCAACCGCGAGCTGGCAGCGCGCGCGGTCCTCCCCGGCGCCGAACTGGTCACCGCGTTCCAGGTCCATTCGGCCGACGTCGTCATCGTCGAAGCGGGGTGGGCCGACGGTGCACGCCCCCGGGCCGATGCCCTGGTCACCGATCGCCCCGGCCTGCTTCTGGGGATCCTCACCGCGGATTGCGCACCGCTGCTGTTTGCCGACCGCGCCGCCGGGGTCATCGGCGCGGCGCACGCCGGGTGGAAGGGCGCGCTCGGCGGCGTGGCGCAAGCGACCATCGCGGCGATGGAGCGGCTGGGTGCCAAACGCGCGAACATCGCGGCCGCCATCGGGCCGTGCATCGCCCAGGCTAGTTACGAAGTCGACGCGGCATTCCGCGATCGGTTCATCGCCGCCGACCGCAAAAACGGCAGGTTTTTCGCCCCCGGCACGCGCGCCGCGCATTACCAGTTCGATCTGCCGGGCTATCTTGTCGCGCAGCTTGCCGGTGCGGAAATCGCAACCATTGTCGACCTGACACTCGATACCTACGCCGCGCCCGAGCGGTTCTTTTCCTATCGCCGCGCAACCCACCGCGGCGAGCCCGGCTATGGCCGCCAGATTTCGTTGATAGCGCTGCGTTAAGCCGCGCTCGAACTGCAACCGCGGGTGCAAAAATGGCGGTTGGCAGGGTGCGCTTTCGCGGCTATCAGCGCGCCAAGTCGGGACCGGGCGGGGCATTTTGAAGGCTCTGGCCCCGCCTCTGCAGGGGCATCCCAGGCGAACGAGACAACGGTTGGGCCGGGGCCGTGCGGCGTTGCGGCAGGCTCCGATCGGAACAAGGCTTGAACGGCCGAACATGGATTCAGAAGGCAAGCGCTGATGGCGAACGATCAAGGCACTGCGATCCCCGATGCGCCTGCGGGCGATCTTCCGGCCGCGGCCCCCCTCCCGCATGACGGCGTCCGCCGGCGCGATTTCATCCACATTGCCGCCGTCAGCGCGGCGGGGATCGGCGGGCTTGCCGTGGTCTATCCGCTGATCAGCCAGATGGGCGCCTCGGCCGATGTGCTTGCCGAAAGCTCGACCGAGATCGATATCTCGGCGATCCAGCCGGGCCAGGCGATCAAGGCGGTGTGGCGCAAGCAACCCGTGTTCCTGCGCAATCTGACGCCGCAGGAAATCGCCAAGGCCGATGCGGTCGACATCACCACGCTGCGCGATCCCGCCACGCTGGCCGAGCGGACGACCGCGGGCAAGAAGAACTGGCTCATCACGATGGGGGTCTGTACCCACCTCGGCTGTGTGCCGCTGGGCGCGGGCGCGGGCGAGATCAAGGGTGAGTTCGGCGGCTATTTCTGCCCGTGCCACGGTTCGGTCTACGATACCGCGGCGCGCATTCGCAAAGGTCCGGCCCCGAAGAACCTCGAGGTTCCGCTCCACTCGTTCACATCCGACACAATCGTGAAGATCGGCTGAGGTAGTCTGACATGAGCTTTCCCTGGGCCCAGCAATACGTCCCGACATCGCCGTTCATGCGCTGGATGGATGAGAAACTGCCGTTGCCGCGGCTGATCCACGGCGCGGTCGGCCCGGGTTTCCCGGTTCCGCGCAATCTCAGCTATTTCTGGAACTTCGGCGTGCTCGCGGGCGTGTGCCTGGTCATCCAGATCCTGACCGGGGTGATCCTGGCGATGCATTTCGCGCCGAACGCGGCGATCGCCTTCGATTCGACCGAACACATCATGCGCGACGTCAACTGGGGCTGGCTGCTGCGCTATGCGCACGCCAACGGCGCCTCGGCGTTCTTCGTGGTGGTCTACATCCACATCTTCCGCGGGCTGTTCTACGGTTCGTACAAGGCCCCGCGCGAGATGATCTGGTTGCTCGGCGTGGTGATCTACCTGCTGATGATGGCGACCGGGTTCATGGGCTATGTCCTGCCGTGGGGACAGATGAGCTTCTGGGGGGCCAAGGTCATCACCGGGTTGTTCAGCGCGATCCCGATCGTCGGCACGCCGCTGCAACAGTGGCTGCTCGGCGGGTTCGCCCCCGATAATGCCGCGCTCAACCGCTTTTTCAGCCTCCACTTCCTGCTGCCGTTCGTGATCGCGGGCGTGGTCATCCTCCACATCTGGGCGCTTCACATTCCCGGCTCGTCGAACCCGACGGGCGTGGCGGTAAAGCAGGAATCGGACACCGTGCCGTTCCATCCGTATTACACCGCCAAGGACGGCTTCGGGCTCGGCATCTTCCTGCTGGTATACTGCGCGTTCGTGTTTTTCATGCCCAACGCGCTCGGCCACCCGGACAACTACATTCCCGCCAATCCGCTCTCGACCCCGGCGCATATCGTTCCCGAGTGGTACTATTGGCCGTTTTACGCGATCCTGCGCGCTTTCACGTCGGATCTGGTCATCCCGTTCACGCACATCGTGCTCGTGCCCGCCAAGCTGCTCGGGGTAATGGCGATGTTCAGCGCGATCCTGCTGATGTTCTTCCTGCCCTGGCTCGACACGTCGCCCGTGCGGTCGGGGCATTACCGCCCGCTGTTCAAGAAGTTCTTTTTCTTCGGGCTGATCCCCTGCGTGCTCGTACTGGGATATTGCGGCGGAGCGCCTGCGGCAGAACCGTTCGTGATGATCAGCCAGGTCGCGGCGATCTATTACTTCGCGCACTTCCTGATCATTCTGCCGCTGGTCTCCTCGTTCGAACGTCCCGATCCGCTGCCGTTCTCGATCACCGAGGCAGTGCTTGGCCACGACGGCCGGGCGCGGCTCGCGCCGATGGCGGCCGCCGCTACCACGCCCGATGCAGCGGGCATCGCTCCCGCGCACCCGGCCTGACGCCAAGATCACGGAAAGCATCCAGCCATGACCCGCATCCTCGGCATCCTTGTCGGACTGTTCTTCTGCTTCGCGCTGAGCGTCAGCCTGTTCAAGGGCGTCTATGCCGCCGCCACCGATCCTGCCGCGCCGACCGCCGAAAGCGTGTTCCACAAGCACCCCCGCGAACTGTCGCTGGCCAGCGATGGCGCCTTCGGCCGATTCGACAAGCGCCAGCTCCAGCGCGGCTTCCAGGTCTACAAGGAAGTGTGCTCGGCCTGCCATTCGCTGCGCCTCGTCGCGTTCCGCGATCTCAAGGCGCTGGGCTACAACGACGATGAAGTGAAGGCGATCGCCAAGGGCTTCCAGGTCCCCGGGCTCGATCCCGCCACGGGCGAGGTCAATACCCGCCCCGGGCTGGCGACCGACTATTTCCCCAAGCCGTTCGCCAACGATATCGCCGCGCGCGCCGCCAACAACAATGCGGTCCCGCCCGACTTGTCGCTGATGACCAAGGCGCGCGAGGACGGCCAGTCGTACGTCTATTCGCTGCTGACCGGTTTCCAGCCGCAACCCGCCGCGCTGCTCAAGCAGTTCCCCGATGCCAAGACTCCGCCCAACCTTCACTACAACCCGTATTTCCCCAACCTCAACCTCGCGATGGCGCCGCCGCTGACCGCCGAAGGCCAGGTCGGGTACAAGGACGGGACCAAGGCTACGGTCGACCAGATGGCTCAGGACGTCGCCGCGTTCCTGGTGTGGACGGCCGAGCCCAAGCTCGACAAGCGCAAGCAGACCGGGTGGCCGGTGCTCGGCTTCTTGCTGTTCGCGACGGTGCTCGCCTACCTGTCCAAGAAGCAAATCTGGGCGGGCAAGCACGACGCTGGCGAAGCGTCGGCGATGTGAAGCTGCCGCCTCCGCCGCAAAGGATTGGGGCCACCGCGCAAACGGTGGCCCTTTTCGTATGCGCCGCCTAAGCTCGCCCGCGATGCTCACCCCAGAACAGCTCGCCGCGCTCGTCCGCACCGTTCCCGACTTTCCCCAGCCGGGAATCCAGTTTCGCGACATCACTACGCTGATCGGCAACGGCGAAGGCTTCGCCGCCTGCGTGGCGCACCTTGCGAACCGCGCCGAAGCCGCTGGAGCCGAAGCGATCGCGGGGATGGAAGCGCGCGGGTTCATCTTCGGAGCGGCGGTCGCGGCGCGGCTCGGCCTCGGGTTCATCCCGGTGCGCAAGCCGGGCAAGCTCCCGGTCCCCGTGCTCGCGCTCGATTACGCGCTCGAATATGGGACCGATACGCTGGAAATCGATCCGACCGGCATCGCTCCCGGGCAGCGCGTAGTGATGATCGACGATCTGATCGCCACCGGCGGCACCGCTTGCGCCAGCGCCGCGCTGCTTCGCCAAGCCGGCGCGCGGGTCGACCATGCACTGTTCGTGATCGATCTGCCCGATCTCGGCGGTGCGGCCCGGCTCCGCGCCGAGGGGATCGCGGTCGATGCGTTGATCGCCTTTGCCGGAGATTGACCGGCCACCCGCGCCCGCCGTATAGGCAGGCCGCCGCGGGTATAGCATAGTGGTAATGCACTAGCCTTCCAAGCTAGCTAGGCGGGTTCGATTCCCGCTACCCGCTCACCGGCCTCCCAACATCCTGAAAAACCAAGAAAATCAGCCATTGTCGGGCCAGATTCTTGTCCGTGGGTCACAGATGTGGGTCACAATGGTGACCCGAATTGTCCGCCAACACCCTCAAATCCAACGGAAAATCGCCTCGAACGGTGGGTCACCAATGTGGGTCACAAACGATCTGCCCGCGGACTTTCCTTGCGAGGCTCGATCTACCAATTTCGCGTTCGAGTTCCCGCTGATGTTCGTTCGGCAGTCCGCTATAGGGCGAACTTTACCGAAAATCGGACCTGTCTGGGTTCAACTGGATGAAGGTGATAATCGTCGACGCCACTGGCGGGCTCGCTGGGCAGGCGTGAAGAGTAGAAATAGGTGATATCGGCAGACCGCGCATCGAACATGTTCAGCAAGTCGATCCCGATTTTCACCCGCCCGCTTCGGTAATATGCGCCGGCGTTGACAAGCGTTGTCGGCTTCGACCTTGCGCTGTTGTCTTCGATCAGCGGGGCCGAGCCGAAATGGCGCAACCGCAGCGATCCCGAGAAACCATGGCCCAACTCGATTGCTGCACCGGCAGAGATGACATTCCCGACCGAGTTGGGGATGAAGATTTGTCCCGGCGCGACATCGTGAAAGCGGGCATGGGTGAAGGCGGCTGACCCATCCAGCGTCAGCGAGTCTGTCGGACGCCAGAACAGCGTTGC
>JANXSP010000166.1 GCA_025356575.1 Novosphingobium sp. | reverse complement strand
CGTCATCAAAATGCCGTTGCCGCCGCGATGAAGCCCGGCCCCGCCACTGTCGGGCACGGTTTCGTAGCGCTCGATCCGGAGCGGGAAATAGCGTTCGAGGAACTCGTTGGGGACGTTCGTGAAGTTGGGCCACAGCGAGTGACCGTCGGGGCCGTCGCCCAAGGGCCGCCCGGGGATGCCGCCAAAGCCGATCTGGAACAGCTGGAACCACTCGCCCTTGCCGTCACGCCCCGAGTAGAACAGATGCGGGCTCGAGCTGAACCCCGCTGCATTGAGGAACTCGGGGGTTTTCTGGCCGAGCAGCCCGCCAAGGATATCGAACAGACGGCCCAGCGCATGGGTCCGTCCCGAAAGCGCCGCCGGGAACTTGGGCTTGAGCAGCGACCCCTCCGGAATGCGCACGTCGATCAGGTCGTAATAGCCGTCGTTGAACAGGATCTGAGGGTCGAACACCATGATCATGTAGATGCCGAAGAACATCCGCATCATGTTCTCGTTCAGCAGGAAGTTGATCGAGCCGTTCGATTGCGGGTCGGTGCCGTCGAAGTCGAGCACGACCTTGCCGTCCTCGCGCCACATCGTACACTTGATCTTGTACGGGCCGTAGCCGAGCCCGTCGTCGCAGATGTAGTCCTCGAAGCTCACCGGCTCCTCGCCGATCGCGCTGTCGATCAGGCTCTTCATCGCGCGGTGGTTGCGGTCCAGGAGGAGGTCGCCGGCGGTGGCGAAGACATCGTCGCCGAAGCGTTCCGCCATCTCGATCACGCGTTTGGCGGCGACCCGGCAGGCGGCGATCAGCGCGTTGAGATCGGCCTTGCACCATTCGGGGGTGCGCGTCTGGTGCATGATCAGCGCGACCAGATCGGCGTTGTATGCGCCCTTGCGCCAGATCTTGACGGGGGGGATGCGGACCCCTTCCTGGAAGATCGAGGTGGCGTCGATCGGCATCGAGCCGGCGACCTTGCCGCCGATGTCCGACATGTGCCCGAACATCGAGGTGTAGGCGATGATCCGCCCGTCCTTGAACACCGGCAGCAGCACGAGCCAGTCGTTCGAGTGGCTGATCGCGCCTTCGACCGAGTACGGATCGGAGAGGAAGATCATGTCGCCTTCCTCGACCGTGCCTGCGAAGTTATCGAGGAACGGACCGATATAACTGCCGAACTGGCCGACGAGCATCTGCCCGCGATGGTTGGCGATCAGCGGGAACGCATCGCCCTGCTCGCGGATGCCCGGAGACATCGCGGTGCGCACCAGCGTGGTGTCCATCTCGGTGCGCGCATTGCGCAGCGCGTTCTCGATGATGTCGAGCGTGACCGGATCGATCCCGACCTTGGCGAAAGGTGTCTCGTTGGTCTGGATGATGTTGGCTGCCATGGGTCGCGCCTTCAGGCCGGAGTGATCATGATGTTGCCGAACGCGTCGACGGTGCCGATGTGGCGGGTCTCGATCAGCGTGGTGGAATCCATCTCGGTGATCACCGCAGGGCCGCGGATCACGTCGCCCTGGCGCAGATGCGCGCGGTCATAGAGCACCGCGGCCTGCGCGCCGCCGTCCATCCACAGCTCGTGGTCGCGCAGCTTGGCCGCGGCCGGGTTGCCGTCGCCCCTGGCCAGCTCGATCGCGGGCAGGTCGAGCGTGCGCCCGAGCGCGACCGCGCGCAGGTTCACCAGCTCGTGCTCGCTGTCCATGTTGAAGGTGAACAGGCGGCGGTGCTCGTCGTCGAAGCGCGTGGTCAGCGCCTCGAGCCCGCCGCCTTCGAGCAGCGCGCGGTCGATCCCCATCGGCACTTCGAAGGCCTGCCCGGCGTAGCGCAGGTCGACCTCGAAGCTGGTCTCGATCTCGCCCGCTGGGATCCCGTCCGCGACAAGTTCGGCGCGGACCTGCGCGTCCATCTCCGCCAGCAGCGCGATCACCTCGGCGGCGCTGGTCTGCGACTTGCGCTTCGACAGCGAGCGCGCGGTCTCGGTGCGCATGCGCGTGGTCGCATCGCCCAGCGCGCAGAGCACGCCGGGGGCGACGGGCGAGACCGCGGGATAGCTGCCCATCAGCCGCGCCACCGCGTTGACGTGAAGCGGGCCCGCGCCGCCGAAGCCCATCAGCGCGAACTCGCGCGGATCGTAGCCCTGCTGGACACTGATCATCCGCAGCGCGCCGAACATGTTCTCGTTGACGATGTCGATGATCCCGCGCGCCGCCGCCATCAGGTCGATGCCCAGCGCGTCGGCGATCGTCTGGACCGCGCGCTTGGCG